>JACCRE010000088.1 GCA_013813775.1 Planctomycetaceae bacterium | reverse complement strand
GGGGGCACGGGCGAATGCGACCGCATACCAAGTGAGAATGGCAAATACGAGAAAAGCCGCGCACCAACGTCGCGAAAGAAATATGCATCCGGCGGCGATCACGAGCGTGAAGAGCAGTTGCGTACGCAGGGCGTTCGGGCTGGCAAGGACATAGCTCACCGCCCGGGCAAGCCCGACGCTGCCGACTGCAAAGGCGATCGCGTTCGCCCAGCGGACTGAAGGAGGCTTGATGGTGAGCCAGGCGAAAGTGGCCGCGAGCACGATCGCAATGGCGACGGCCAAAGCCATCACTTGCGTGGTCGTCACCGAAAGCCACTCCCCATGTGGCGAAGAACTGGCTGAACCCGGCGATTGAGGCTCGACGTCGCCGAGAATCCAGGGATCAAGAGCGGCGAAGACCAGCATCAACGCTGCGAACCATGCCGTCAGCGTCCGGAGTGAGTTGAAGACGACCGAATCGAACGACAAGTCGCGATCGTGCTCTTCGTGGTCTTCGCGCCCCTTGCTGGCGAGAACACCGCCGGAGAGAGAAGCTGCGGTGATCTTCGACAATCAATGCGGCCTTCCGAAGAGCCCATAATGCCCGTGAACGCGGGCATTATGGGCTGTCAGGCACGGACATGTCGATGTTCTCAGTTCTGCGAAGGATCCCACGCCGGGCGTCCGGGCCGTATCGCCATGCGTTCCCATTCTCGCCGGACCCTGTTCAACCCAAACCCGCAGAGTTCGAACTGATCGCTGAGGCGTCTCAGAACAGGCGCCTCTCGCGTGAACGGCTCGTCCTCGAACTCGCTGGCCAGCTTGTAAGAACGCTTGCCCTGCTCGCAGTAGTCCAGCAGATGGTCCTTCGTGTGAACGGCACGCAGCTTCGACAATGCCTCGGGATAGACGCCCGACCAGAAGAGCGTGAAATCGCCGACGTGGCGGTAGACCTCGCGACGCGGAATCGCCTGACGGGCCTCGCCCTCGGCGATCATTTCGGCGACTTCCCCGAGGGGACGCCCGGTGAGATCGCGAATCTTGTAGAGCGCCTCGTAACGCACGAAGCGGCAAAGAAGTTCCGCCAGGTAGTCCGTCAGCGACGGATCGGCGATCGCAAGGTCTGTCTGAAACGTCTGTTCGACCAGCGCCGTGAACAGTCTTCGCAATGACTCTTCACCCGTTTCGATCACTCGCATTTCGCACTCCTTCCGGGCAGAACGCCGGATCGAAGGGCCGCATCTCGATCGAGATCCGCTTTCCGAGGCACCTTTACTCCGTCAGCGGCCGTCCGCCGGCGGAATCGAACGCGAAGCACCTCGCAACAATCGGGAAACACAACGTCTCGCCAGTTGTTGGCGTGACAACATAGAAAATCTTAGGACACGCGCACAGAGCGAGTCAAAGCCCTTCCAAGGGGATTCAGACCGCGAATCGTGCACTGTTCCGAATAGTCGGCCGGGGGCGAGCGGATCTGTCGACGTAGTTTAGGCCCGTTCAGCGGTCGAGCGCCTGCCGCAAATCTGCGATGAGATCATCGACGTGTTCGATGCCGACGGAGAGTCGAATCGTACGGTCGCTGATTCCCGCCGCGCGACGAGCCTCCTGCGAGATCGAGGCGTGGCTCATGGTTTCCGGGTATTCCCAGAGGCTTTCGACGCCCCCTAAGCTCTCCGCCAGAAGAATCAGCTTTGAGCCCGTGAGGACTTTCTCGGCGTAGCTGCGGTCGCTCATCACGTCGAAGCTGAGCATCGCGCCGAACCCATCCTGCTGACGCTTCGCAAGCTCGTGATGAGGATGGTCGGGAAGCCCGGGATAGTAGACTCGTTCGACGCGCGGATGCTCATGCAGCATCCGCGCGATCGCGAGAGCGTTGCGCTGGTGGACCTCCATTCGAGGACCGAGCGTTTTCACGCCGCGCAGCACAAGCCAGGCATCGAAAGGAGAACAGCCGAGACCCAGCGCGTTCACGACGTAAGCGATGCGATCGGCGTGGGCCTGCTGGCTCGTGATCACGGCGCCACCGACGACGTCGGAGTGACCGTTCAGATATTTCGTGGTGCTATGCACGACGACGTCCACACCGTGTTCGATCGGGCGCTGCAGGCATGGCGACATGAACGTGTTGTCGGCGATCGATACGAGGTTTCGTTCCTTTGCGACCGTTGTAATGGATTTGATGTCGACGAGATTGAGCAACGGATTACTTGGCGTTTCGATCCAGACGCCCTTCGTTTCCTTTCGGATCGCCCGGCGGACGTTCTCGGGATCGCTCATGTTCACGAACGAAACCTGGATCCCCAGATCGGGCAAAACGTCGCTCAGAAGGCGATATGTGCCGCCGTAGATGTCGTGACCGGCGATGATGTGATCGCCGTGCTTGAAGAGGTAAAGAGAAGCCGTCACCGCGGCCATGCCGGTGCAGGTCGCCCGGCAATCGATGCCGCCTTCCAGACTCGCCAGATTCTCTTCAAGAGCTCTTCGCGTGGGATTGCCGCTGCGCGTGTAGTCGTAGCCGCGGTGCGTTTTGAGATCATCCCAGTAGAACGTCGAGGACGGATAAATCGGCGTGGTGGCGCTGTTGTACGCGCTGTCTTTCGCGACGCCCGTGTGTACGCAACGTGTCTCAAACCTACCGGAATTGGATGACGACATGAGTCCTACCGAATCGATGAGAATGTTCAGACCGCGCAGTCTACGGCGGAGCAGACGACCCGACAACGAAACGGGTTCGCGACCGGCGTGGCAAGACGTTCCACCCGGGTTAGAATGGCGTCGGAAGGCTTTGATGAGACCGACATGACCGGAAGTCCCAGGGGAACGTGATGGCGACCGACCAGGCGGTGCGGCTCAGTCCCGGCGAATATCTCGTCTTCGAGCGACGTGCGTTGACCAAACATGAGTACGTCGACGGAGAACTGCGCGAAATGACAGGAGCGAGCCGGCCGCACGTCCTGATTGCAGGGAATGTCGCCTATACGTTGCAGACCCAAACGAAGGGACGCGATTTAGAGGTCTATCAATCCGACATGCGGGTTCGTATTCCGCAAGGGCCATACTACTACCCCGACGTCACCGTGGCTCCGTCGCCACCGCAGTTGGAGGACGAGGCAGCGGACACTTTGCTGAACCCGCTCCTGATCGTCGAGTGCCTGTCGCCGTCAACGAGGCGCATCGACCGGGGCGAGAAGCTCGACAACTACCGGCGCATCCCGTCGCTCGTCGATTACTTGATCGTCGCGCAAGACCGGATCTGGATCGACCGCTATTTCAAAAGCCCGACCGGCTGGCAGATCGAAGAATATTCCGACTTGAGCGAGCGCATCCCGCTGCCGGGCCTTGCCTGCGAATTGTCGCTCGGCGAGGTCTACGAGCGCGTGTTTCCGGGGCATTGAGACGAAGCCGACCGGTAACAGCCGGTCGGCTTCAACGAACACAATCAACGATCACGCCGAGTCCCGGAGCCCTTCGAACAGCACGGTGCTGAGGTATCGCTCGCCGATATCGGGCAGGACCACCACGAGCGTCTTGCCGGAGTTCTCGTCCTTGGCGGCGACCTTCAGTGCGGCGGCCATCGCGGCGCCGCAACTGATCCCGCAGGTGATGCCTTCTTCTTTCGCAATCCGCTTGGCCATTTCGATCGACTCATCGTCGGTGACCTGCACGACTTCATCGACGAAGCTCATGTCGAGCACGTCAGGAACGAAGCCGGCGCCGATCCCTTGAATCTTGTGCTTGCCAGGCGAGCCACCCGACAGCACGGGGCTTGCCGTCGGCTCCACGGCGACGCTGTGCAGCGGCTTCCCACGTTCCTTCTCGAAGTACCGTGAGACTCCTGTGATCGTTCCGCCGGTCCCGACGCCGGACACGAGGATGTCCACCTTACCGTCGGTGTCGTTCCAGATTTCCGGGCCGGTCGTCTTGAAATGAATCTCCGGATTCGCGGGGTTCTTGAACTGTTGGGGCATGTAATACTCGCCCGACTGCGACATCTCGGTCGCTTTGGCGATGGCCCCCTTCATGCCGTCGGCTCCGGGCGTCAGGATCAAGTCCGCGCCGAAGCTTCTCAACACGGCACGGCGTTCCAGCGACATCGTTTCCGGCATGCACAGCGTGAGCGGATAGCCGCGAGCCGCGCACACGAAGGCCAGGGCGATCCCCGTGTTGCCGCTCGTCGGTTCGACGACCTTCATGCCCGGTTTGAGAAGACCCTTCTTCTCGGCGTCCCAGATCATGGCCGCGCCAATACGGCACTTGACGCTAAGCGACGGATTTCGCCCCTCCACCTTCGCGAGCACCGTCGCCTTCAGGCCCTTCGTCAGGTGATTGATTCGCACGAGCGGCGTCCGGCCGATCGAAAAGGAGTAATCTTCCAAGACCGCCATGGGTGATCCTTGCCGGGGTTGCGACTCAAAACCTGCGCCGTCCTGAACATGTCATACACGGCGTACGCTCAACGGCGATTATTGAAAACCCGCGAAAGAAGGGCAACTCTGGCGGTTCGGTGACCGCTCGCCTGACCGACGGCGACCGGAACTCGAAGCCCGGTTTCGACCGGTCGGGGATCGAGTTCGCCAGTGAGGTAGCGGCGGAAGCGATTGCTGACGTTGTTGATGACGATGACCTTGCTTGGCGCGTTGAGCTGATTCCTTGGACGCAAGATGATCGTCGCTTCCATGCCGGCCGGAATATCCAGACCTCCTGTCGCGGCTCGCGCTGCGGGCGGCGGCTCGGCAGCGGCGAGTTCGTCGGTCTCAGGGGCTTCGGACAGTTCCGAGCCAATCGACAACGGCTTCGTTTGCGCGAGATTCGTTTGACCGTCTCCCAGTGTCGCGGCCTTTTCCTCCCTGACGGCGACTTGAGTCGCCTGCGCGGCGGGAATGAGCGCGGCGTACCCCGCGCTCTCGATCAGCTTCTGAATCTCAGCGAGACCGACGTAAACGCCTTTCTTCTCCGCCCGATTCGCGGCGAAGCAGACTCCAATCACGCGCCCTTTCGTGTCAAACAGGCCGCCGCCGCTGCGTCCGACGACCGGCTCGCCAGTGCATTCGGTCGTCTCGGGGCCTTCATAGGGATTGAGGCGGGTGATCGTGTGCTGGAGTTTCGTCGGTACCTTGCCTTCGCCGCAGCCGACGCTGAAAACGTGATCCCCTTCATTCAGAAGATGGCTCCGAGCGGCGATCGGTGAGACGGGCAGAGTACCGCACCCGTTCACGCCGACGACTGCAACGTCGGCGGCTTCATCCCCCTTGATCAAGCGCCCCGGAAATGTTGCGACAGGGCCGTCGGGACCGTTCGGAAACAGATCGACCTCCACGACCGCCGATTCACCGAACTCGCGGAAGATGTGCCAGCAGGTCAGCACGAGCGCTTTGCCGTTCAGCGATCCGATCACCGTGCCGGAGCCGAAATCGGTGCCGCGTTCATCCTTCACGCGGATTCGCACGACCGTTTGAAGCGGATCCTGTGCCGCCGAAGGCGCGACTGCACGCGACGGCGTGACGGAGTCGGGTGACTGAGGACGGATTTCGGCTCGATCGTCAAACTGCGGCGGTTCGGCGGGCGGTTTTGGCTTTCGTCCCCACGGCGGAGTGAAGAAAGGCTTCTTTTCAGGTTCGGCCTCGACCGTCTTCGTCGTCGGTTCGAGTTTCGGCCGCGGGATCTTCGCCAGCATCGCTCGCAGCGAGGCTTCGCTCTGGTAGCCTTCCACACGAGCAACTTCCTGGCCTTCGACGATCAGCACGAAGGTCGGCATCGCCTTCACACCGAACCGCTGTGCGACGTCGCGCTGACGATCGACGTCGACCTCGCGAATCGGGAAGCCTTCGCGCCGCAGCCGCTCGACCGTCGGCTTGACCTGTTGGCAGGGGCCACACCACGTGGCGCTGAAGTCCAACAGTTCCGAAGAGGGCGCGATTTGCAGAGCAGCGACGAGTAACAGAGCGGGGGACATACGCCTCTCCGGGTGAAGCCGCGAATGCGGACAATAGAAAAGCCGGGGCAGTCGAGAGTTGCCGCGGGCTTCTCACCCAGGGGCGCTTCGAGGAACGCCGAACGTGCTGAGGGGCAAGCGAATGCTCAGACGCGAGAGAACTTCACACATGCTGCGGGCCTCCTTGCCCTCACTTGCCGCGAGATCATCTCGCGGGGCGATCCGAAAACGTCCATTTCTCCGGAATCACCAACTCTTCCAATGTGGCAGTTACAACGAAATTGCGTAAACCCTGCAAGAGCGTTTCGTCAGCGCGCTAAGGATTTCGACACGAGAACAGAAAAACATATGGAATTCCATGCAAAATTCCTTTCGGCAGTCCGTCTTCGCTTCGAGGAGCACCGCAGAACGCACTTGTCATGCCGAACGGGCCTGACCCCACTTTGAGGACATCCGTCGTGGCAATTCTCGGATACGACGATTTCGATGGATTCTGCCCGCCTGCGTCATGAAGGCCGTATACTTCCGGAAGCCGCACTCCGTATAATCCCTAAGTCGCGCCTGCAATCCGGGTGTGACGCCCGCCTGTTATGTCCCACCGAGTTCGTTGAGGTGCTCATGAGGCCCGGCGATATCTTTTCCGCTCCGACCCTTGTCCGTTTCCGCAACTGGATTGTTCAGCACATCGCGGCGGCTTGGTTCGGGCGACATCAGCCGGCATGGGCCTTCACTCCCGCCTCCGACGCGATCCGCGGCAAACGTCGCCGAAGATCGCGCCGTCGCCGGGGCTGAAGCTGCCTCGTCAACTCCCGCCAAGCGAAGAATCGACCGCGCACGAGTTGCGTTCTGGAGCTAATGATGCCCGCCGGCCCACCGGTGACGGCGCTTCGCCGTCTTTGGCAGCCCTGCCGCTTCTCAAAGTCTCTCGCTGCTATCGTAGCGGCGATTCTGCTCGTCGGTTGCAGTCAGGACGAGGCGATCGTCGTCGAGACGGTGCCGAAGGACGAGGCCGCGAGGACCGACGCACTCAAGCCAAAACCGCCTTCGGACCGCATGCTCGCGGCGATCGTGCCGCACGGCGGCACCGCGTTCTTCTTCAAACTGACGGGATCGATCGACGAAGTTGCGGAACTTCGGCCTGAGTTCCTCAATCTGTTGAAGTCGGTGACGTTCGAAAATGGTCAGCCGCAATGGGTTCTGCCGTCAGGTTGGACCCAAAGCGCGGGCACGGGGATGCGTATCGCCACGATTACGGTTCCCGGTGATTCCGCCAATGAGTTGAGCGTCACCTCACTCACGGCGCCTGACGGCGATCTCGCCGCGTATCGACTCGAAAACGTGAATCGCTGGCGCAAGCAAATGGGACTCTCGCCGATCGACGCGGATCGATTGGAGACGGCAGAAGATCCCCGCGGCGAGATCTTCACCTTCAAGCTCGCCAACGGAACCGACGTGACGCTCGTGGACTTCGCAGGCCATTTCGAGGGAGGAATGATGGCTCCCTTCGCCGGACAGGCGGGTTCCGGTTAAGAACGATGGAGAATCAGCCGACTGCGGCACCGTGACGAATCGCTAGAGCTTGTTAAGATGTGAGGTGACTCGGAAACCGCGCTCCGTCCGCACGCAGCTTCCGAGAGGACTGTGAAAAGCCATCGCTTTTCCGAAAACGCAAACTGCGCTCGCTGGCAAGCCGCGCGGCCGCCGCTCGCTTCGGCGTAAATCGAATCCGGCAGTGACCAAGAGAAGGGCGTATGGCTACGACCACGATTCCCGCCGCAGACGAACGCGATCGTACCGAGAACGCCCTTGAATTCCGCCGACAACGGCGAGGCGGCTTGCGGTCGATACTGGCTCCGCTCGCGTCGCTGCGACTGACGGTCGTGCTGTTCGCCATGGGCGTGTTCATCGTGCTGGTCGGCACGCTCGCACAGGCCGAGATGGGCATCGAGACGGTCGTTAATGAGTTTTTCCGCGTGCGGCCTTGGGGTCCGACGCTCGGCTTCGCCTGGATCCCGCTGCAAGTCTTCTTTCCCGCAGCTTTTTTCCAGCCACAACCGCAGGTCTCTGGCGGTTTTTGGTTTCCCGGCGGATGGCTGATCGGGCTTTTCATGTTCGCGAATCTGCTCTCGGCTCACGCCGTGCGGTTCACGACGCAGGTCCGTGGACTCCGGCTCATCGCCGGATTTGCCGTGATCGCCTTGGGAATCGGCGTCACCGCGGCCGTGGTGGCCAGTGGATCCGGCGCGGCGGGGCTTCAGGCGACCCCGGTGGTGAGTTGGCTCGTGCTGTGGCGGCTGTTTCAAGTGCATATCGGACTCGCGGCGGCGATCAATCTCGGTGCTGCGGTGTGGCTCGCTCTTCGCAAGGGCGGCGACCGCCGTTTCGCCTGGATCGCTTTCGCGCTCGCACCCATCACCGTCGGTCTGGCGGCCTGGGCGCTGCTGACGCCCGTTGTTGGCGAGTCGTCGATGCGCATTCTATGGCAGCTTATCAAAGGCTCGATGGCGGGTTTTGTCTTGCTCGCCGGCTGCTGGATCGTGTTTCGGAAGAGGGCCGGCATCGTGGTGCTGCATTCCGGCGTCGGACTGCTGATGATCAGCGAGTTGCTTGTCGGATTGCTCGCGGTCGAAACACGCATGGGCCTCGCCGAAGGCGACACCAAATCGTGGGCGGACGATATCCGATCGGTCGAACTGGCGATCGTGGACCCGTCGAATCCCGAGCACGACGTGCTGACGCGCATCCCGGCATCAAAGCTCAAGCCCGGCACGACGATCTCTCATGAATCGCTGCCGTTCGACGTCAGGATCGACGAGTTCTTCAAGAACGCCGATCTTGTTGGTCCGTCCGCGATCGCAAAGAACGCGGCGACGACCGGCTCGGGAACGGCCTTCATCGCGCAGGGAAAGCCCGAGGTCGCCGGCGCGAGCACGGGGGGCGAGGTCGATCAGCCGGCGGTCTACGCGACGGTGACTTCGAAGGGCGGAGAACCGCTCGGCTCATATCTGCTGAGTTCGGAACTGGCGGCGAACGATTACGTCGAAGGCGTGAAGGTCGGCGACGTCGAGTGGCAGATGGGCCTGCGCTTCGTGCGCGACTACAAGCCGTACGAGATCACGCTCATCGACGTCCGCAAAGACGACTACGTCGGAACCGACACGCCCAGAAATTACTCGTCCGACATCAAGCTCGTCTCAACGGAACTTGGCGCTGAGTTCGAACGCCATCTGTGGATGAACAATCCGCTGCGGTTCAACGGTGAGACGATCTACCAGTCAGGCTATCACCGCGACCAGCAAGGCCGCGAATACACGACGCTGCAGATCGTGCGGAACACCGGCTGGATGCTGCCTTACGTCTCTTGCATGCTCGTCTGGTGGGGCATGTTCTTTCAGTTCGGGGTGACGCTGCTGCGATTCGTCGGCCGACGCGCCGAAGCCGCAGTCGTCGCTCGCCGCACAGGCTCGGCGGAATCCTTCGAGGAAGCTGACGGCTTCGAGGCTGGTCGACTCGGCCGTGCGCTGGGCTGGGCCATTCCGCTTGTGACGGTCCTGATCTTCGCGGGATACCTCGCCGGCAAATTCATGCCGCCTCGTCCGACGCCGGGGGAACCGAATCTCGCGGCGTTCGGAAAGTTGCCGATCGCGTCCCACGGTCGCGTCAAACCGATCGACACTCTCGCCCGAGACGCCCTCAAGGCGCTTTCAAACAACCGGCAGGAATTCAAAACCGGCGTCATTGAAAGAAAAATCGGACCTTGGGAGTTCCCCGAGAAGGAGCCGGCGATCCGCTGGCTGCTGGAATTCATCGCTAGCCCGAAAGAGGGTGCCGACCGACGTGTCGTCCGCATCGACAACGATGAATTGCTCTCGATGATCGAACTTCCGGTCGACCGGAAAGATCATACGTATTCGGTCGCCGAAGTCGCCAAGGCGCTGCCGGCCTTGAGGGCGAGGATGGATCAGATCCGCAGCAAATCCGCTCGAAAAGAGGCCCTGAACGCGGCGGATCGCGCAGCGGTCGAGCTTCAAGACAAGTTCGAGATCATCGATCGCCTGCTGACGGCCTTCCAACCCAACTTCGACGTAATTCGCGGCGGAGTGCCGGCGATTGAGGCCTATAAGCAAGACTATCACTTTTTCAAGAACGGCGGAGTGAGAGAGACGCAGGATGGCGAGAAGATCGATGTTCCGAGCCGCAATCCACCGCTCGCGGTCTTCTACGAGGACACGATCTTCAATCAGGAAGAACCCGCGCTTCAGTGGGAAACTTTGGGGCACGCCCAGTTGATCGAAGGCCTGCGTCAATTCGCGGCGAGCCAGAATGACTCAAGCCACGAAGTCGCGGCGCCCGTCGCCGCGTGGACCGAAATTCTCGACGCGTGGGAAAAAGATGACGCGGCGAGCTTCAATGCCGCGGTCAAACGCTACGAGAACTCGCTGAAAGCGGACCCTCCTACGAACTACGACGCCGGCAAGGTCGCGTTCGAGGCGTATTTCAATCACGCCGCGCCCTTCTATTACCTGATGATCCCCTATGTCGCGGCCGCGCTTCTCGCGGCCTGCTCGTGGCTCGGTCTGACCCGACCGCTGAATCGGGCGGCGTTCTGGCTGATCTGTCTGACGTTTGCGCTGCACACTCTGGCCCTGATCGGCCGGATCTACATTTCCGGCCGACCGCCGGTGACGAACCTCTATTCGTCGGCCATCTTCATCGGCTGGGCCGCCGTCGCATTCGGCATCGCGCTGGAATGCGTATTTCGGCTTGGTTTCGGCAATGTGATGGCCGGCGTGATCGGCTTCGGAACGCTGCTGATCGCGCACAACCTGTCGGGAGACGGCAGCGATACGTTCTCGGTGCTGCAAGCGGTGCTCGACACGCAGTTCTGGCTCGCGACGCACGTCGTGACGGTGACGCTGGGTTACGCCGCGACCTATGTGTCCGGTTTTCTCGGCGTGCTTTACATCGTGCTGGGTCTCGCGACGCCCAAGCTGGGTGAGATGATCGGGCAGGGCAACCGGCGGCAGTCGGTCGGGCAAGCCTTGATTCGCATGATCTACGGCGTGCTGTGCTTCGCGATCTTCTTCAGCTTCGTGGGCACCGTTCTCGGCGGCCTGTGGGCCGATGATTCCTGGGGCCGTTTCTGGGGCTGGGATCCGAAAGAGAACGGGGCGCTGATCATCGTGCTGTGGAACGCCCTCGTGCTGCATGCCCGCTGGGGCGGCCTCGTCAAGGATCGCGGACTCGCCGTCCTCGCCGTCGCCGGCAATATCGCCGTCAGTTGGAGCTGGTTCGGCACGAATCAACTCGGCGTGGGCCTGCACGCCTACGGCGAGTTCCAGGGGACGGTGATCGCGGCGCTCGTCACGTTCGTCTCGATCCAACTGGCGATCGTGGCAGCCGGCTGTCTCCCGAAGGCGTGGTGGATGAGCAATCGAGCGAAGGCCCATGCAGCATAGCCCCTTCGAGCGCTGCATAAACGCATGAAGCCGAGCGGTTCCAACCGCTCGGCTTCGATCGTTTGATCGCTCTACAAAAAATCACGTCTTGATGGCGCGCCGCTTCAGCCGGCGGGCTTTCGCGCTGGCGGGGCGTTTGCCGTGATTAGCCTTCTTGAGTTTTCGGTTCGTCTTAGCCATGACGTCCTCTGCGGGCGTTTCGTAGCGGTTCGAAGAGGCGACGATTGTAGAAGTCGGGTGCCTGCTTGGGAAGGGAAACGGTCGTTTCTCGACTCACGGACGTGACAAATTGTTCATATAACGGATGAATCCGCGTTCGACGTCCTCGAAATCGCCGAAGGCGGCCTCAAACTCGGCCAGGCGCTCGTCCGCCGTGTCCTTCTTGAGGGCGATGCCTTTTTTGTTGAGTGACGCCAGATACGTCATGTAGGCGGCCCGCTTCGTCTTGATCAGGTAGTACGTGAGCGCCCAGGCTTCCGAATACGAGTCGAGAGCCGTGTTAGCGGCATGAAATTTCTCGTCGGCCGAAAGCATCGCTTTGAGCGAGTCGGCGGGACGGCGGTTGCGGATGTATTCCCCGTACTTTCGCAACCGCGGCGTGTTGACCCGGCCGACGGTCCGCCAACCCGCTGCGTTGCTGAGGTCGGGCGTTTCGAAATACATGGCGAGGCCTTCCACCAGCCAGAAGGGATTGTCCGCCATTCGCACATGGATGCCGCTGTTGAAGGCGATCTGATGCGTCGCCTCGTGAACGATCGTCGAGACGTTCGCGACCTGACCGTTGAGCTTCGCGTTGAGCTCGACGGCGTTCCGCGGACGCGACCCGCCCACGCCCGCCGTCAGGTCGTACATCACCATGCGGTTCGAGAGCGTCGAGTAGTAGCCGAGGGCGTCGAGCACGCCAGGCCCGGCGTCCGCGAGCGCGAACTTCGCGAAGCTCGCCTTGTCCCGCAAAATGACGGCGCACAGAGGGAACTCCGGCTCGTGGAAGTCGAGCTGTGGCTTGTCCCAATTCGTTTTGAACGCTCCCATCAGGCGTTCAAAAAGCATTCCGGCCCACCGCGCGTACTCCCGGCCGGCCTCCGTGCAGAGCACGTAGTGCCTGGTGGTGACGATCTCGAAGCCGTCGCCGAACTCGGCCTTGAGCGCGTCCGCCATCTCGGCTTGGGAGAACGGAGTGAACGTCTCGCCGGTTTCTTCGCGGCTCTTCAAGCGATCCGGCGTGATGGGCCAGAGCCGCCCGCCGCGGTCGAGGAACAGAATGCCGGCCCCCTCCGGCTCCGCGACGATCTTGCCGTCCAACGTGCGTTCGTCGCTCACACGACCGCTCGGCGTCTCGGCCTGAAACGTCAGTCGCACGAGCGGCGATTCGTCAGCGGCGGTCGCCGATGCCGCGCAGCAGGCCGACACGACGAAGCAGAGCCGCGCCAGGACGGCGAAATGTCTGTTCATGGATTTCATCTCTCCTCGTTCCCACGCTCCGCGTGGGAACGCCACCGCGTGGATCAGGCGAAGACGTTCCCACGGGGGACCGTGGGAACGAGAGAAGGGTCGGACAAAAATCACAGGATCAAGCAGGATGGATTTCCTGTCCCTCCTGTTCATCCTGTCGAAAAACGTCCGAACCCAACAGTATGAAAGTCGAACTCACGCAGTCGCGATGAAGCTTGTTCGCGTTGCGAGCGGCACCTAGCATTCGCACGGAACGGCGACGCTTCAAGCAGCAGGAAGGCAGACATGACGAATCCGACCCGACGGACGAACCGTCTCATCGATGAGACAAGCCCCTACCTGCTGCAACACGCTCGCAATCCCGTCGATTGGTTTCCCTGGAGCGACGAGGCGTTCGCGAAAGCTACGGCCGAAACTAAACCGGTGTTCCTGTCGATCGGCTACAGCGCCTGCCACTGGTGCCATGTCATGGAGCACGAGAGCTTCGAGAACGACGACATCGCGGCGTTTCTCAACGAGCACTTCGTGAGCATCAAGGTCGATCGCGAAGAACGGCCCGACGTCGACGCGATCTACATGAACGCCGTGATCGCGATGACAGGTCACGGCGGCTGGCCGATGTCGGTGTTCCTGACGCCCGACAAACGGCCCTTCTTCGGAGGCACCTACTGGCCGCCGCGGTCGAAGCTGGGCATGCCCGGCTTCGCCGACGTGCTACAGCACATCCATCACGCCTGGAACGAACGGCAGGCCGACGTCGATCGCGCCGCCGGCGAGATGGTGCGAGCGATTCAGGCCATGGGCGAACCCTCCGGCGAGCCGCAGACGCTCGGTTCCGATGTGTTGGAGTCGGCAGGAAACCAGTTGCTCCGCGCTGCGGATCGAAAGCACGGCGGTTTCGGCCGGGCTCCGAAATTTCCGCACGCGATGGACCTGCGCGTGCTGCTGCGATTCTGGAAGAGAGTCGGCAACGCCGACGCTCTCGACGTCGTGTCGCTGACGCTCGACAAGATGGCGCGCGGCGGCATCTACGACCAACTCGGCGGGGGCTTCCACCGCTACAGCACCGACGCGATCTGGCTTGTGCCGCATTTCGAGAAAATGCTTTACGACCAGGCGCTGCTCGCGCCGGCCTATCTCGAGGCGTATCAGGCGACGGGGCGTGACGAGTTCGCAATCGTCGTTCGCGAGACGCTGGACTATGTCGTCCGAGAGATGACCGCTCCCGAAGGCGGCTTCTACAGCACTCAGGACGCCGACAGCGAAGGGGAAGAGGGCAAATTCTTCGTCTGGACGAAGCGCGAGATCGAGCAATTGCTGACGGCGGAGGAAGCCCGATTGCTCATGTCTTGTTACGACGTAAGCGAGGAAGGAAATTGGGAAGGACACGTCATTCTGAACCGACCGCAGCCTCATGCCGAGGCGGCGGCGAGCCTCGGCGTCTCGGAAAACGACCTCGACAAGGCATTCGCTTCCGGGAGAGAAAAGCTCTTTCAGGCGAGACTTGGACGCACCGCTCCCGGCCGCGATGAAAAGATCATCGTCTCCTGGAACGGCATGATGATCGCGGCGTTCGCCCAAGCCGCTGCGGTGCTCGGTGAGCCATCATTCGCCGAAAAGGCGAAGGCCGCCGCCGAGTTTCTCTTGTCGAACCTGCGCGACGAGTCGGGCCGTCTGCTGCACACCGCGAAAGACGGGATCGCCAAGCTCGACGCCTACCTCGACGATTATGCGGCGCTCGCCGACGGGCTGACGGAACTCTATCAGGCCACCGGAGAGGTGCGCTGGCTCGATGAGGCGCTGGCTCTAGTCGAACAGATGACGGCGCGCTTCGCCGACCCGGCCGGCGGATTCTTCTACACCGCGATCGATCACGAGCAACTCATCGTGCGGCAGCGTGACTCGCAGGACAACGCGACACCCAGCGGCAACAGCCTCGCCGCGATGGTCTTGCTGAAACTCGCGCGAATCACAGGCCGCAATGATCTGGAGGACCGCGCGATCGCGACTCTCGACGCCATATCGGCACAGATCGCTCAATCGCCGCTCGCGAGCGGGCAGGCTCTGATCGCCCTCGATTTTCTGCTCGGACCGACGAAGGAAGTCGTGCTCGCCGGTTCGGCGGAAGGACTCGCACCCTTGCGCCGGGCGGTGTACGAGTCGTTCACGCCGAACAAAGTCGTGCTGACCAGAGCCAGCGACCTCTCGGACGACGACCTGCCGGACTCGCTCCGCCCAATGCTCATTGGAAAAGGCGGCGGCGAAAGCGGGCGAGCTTTCGTCTGCGAGAAGGGAACCTGCCACGCGCCGGTGACGACACCAGAGCAGGTCTCTGACGCCCTCTCTTCATGATCTCAGACCACAGTGGCCGCTGAATTGTCGGACATCACTGGCTTCAAAGAACAGTGAAGCGGCTCGCCGCTTGGGTGACGAGGCACCGTCACTCAGTTACAATCCGGTATCGTTGATTTCGCCGTGCAATAGCCCGCGGGTTCCGGCCTCGCGGGCTTGGGCATTGTTCGTACCGAGCATGAGCCGTCGCGATGCCACCACAAGCGATCTATGACCTTGGCGACGTCAACTTCGACGAGCCGCTGTACACGATCGACGACATCCGCGAGGTCAATCCGCAACGCTTCGAGATGGAGCAGCTCACGGCGATCGTGCACGTCGATCGCGAAGGTCACGGCCTCGTCGGTTACAAGCTCGTCACGCACGATGAGTTCTGGTGCCGGGGGCATATGCCGGGATACCCTCTGATGCCCGGCGTCATTCAATGTGAAGCCGCGGCTCAACTCGCGAACTTTTATGCCCGAAAGTTCAAGATTCTGGGGGGCGACTTCCTCGGCTTCGGCGGGATGGACGAAGTGCGTTTCCGGGCACCCGTTTACCCTGGCAGCCGCCTCGACCTGATGGCTCAGGTCGTGCGACTCCGGGCGCCTCGCAGAGCCGAGTTCGCGATCCAGGGCTTCGTTGATGGCACGATGGTCTTCAGCGGCGGGATGATCGGAGTCGCGATCTCCAAAGGCGATACCGGCGCCGCGGATTGATCCCGTTTCCCCCCTGACAGGACGATGCAACTCAACCCCCCGCGAGTCGATCTGCGACCCTGGTTCCTGACGGTCGCCGATCTGCAGGCACCGATTGTCTGGTCCAGGTTCTTCGGCAACGAGAATCCCGTCGATATAGATGTCGGCTGCGGTCGAGGGCTCTTTCTCTACAACGAGAGTCTCGCGCATCCCGAGCGGAACTACCTCGGCATCGAGATCGATTTCAAGGAGGGTCGCCGGACGGCGACCCGATTGAAGAAACGGCAGGCGGAGAACGCCCGGGTGCTCGGCGGCGACGTTCGTGAGGCCTTTCAGCGATTGATCGCTCCCCAAAGCGTGGCCGTCGTCCATGTCTACTTTCCAGATCCCTGGTGGAAAGCGAAACACCGCAAGCGCCGGGTTTTCACCAATGACTTTGTGGATCAGGTCGTCGAAGTTTTGCAGCCGGGCGGCGTGTTGTCGTCGGCGACCGACGTTCCCGAGTACTTCGAAGTGATTCAGGGCCTCATGGACCACGATCCGCGATTCAAACCGCTGCCGCCGCCCCCCGAGAAGATCCCGGAGCATGACATGGATTATCTGACGAGTTTTGAGCGGAAGGCTCGTCAGCGAGGCGAAACGATCGGCCGCGGCCGATGGAAGCTGCGATAGATGACGTGCCAGGAGGTTGACGTGTCTGAGACCGTCAGAATCGCCCTTTCATTGCTGATTACCCAAGCGCCGCGAGCCTCCTAGCTTGAAGCGGATTGGATTCGAGTTCACACTAATTGAACCCGCCTCATGTCCCGCTCGATGAGACTCGATGATGCGCTCGCTCTTGACACTTGCTCTCCTCACCGTCGCCGCTTCCGCCTTCGCCGCGGAGCCTCAAGCGGCTGTCACCGACCCGTCGCAGGCCGGGCCTGATTTCCCGTTCGTCGGAGAATATGTGGGGGCTGTTTCCGTCTTGGAGGGCCGTGCGTGGCGAACGGTTCCGATCGGCTTGCAGGTCGTGGCACTCGGCGACGGCAAGTTCGAAGCCGTGGAATACATGAACGGTCTGCCGGGCGCCGGCTGGAACGGCCGTGATAAGGCCGTGCTGCCGGGCCGCCGCGAAGGAAATGTCGTCAAGATCGACGCGGTACCCACCGGAATCACGCTCAATGGGGCGGTCGGTCGCGTGGGCATGCCGGGTTCGACGACAGCGGTCGGCAGCTTGCACCGCATCAACCGGGCCAGCCCGACGCTGGGCATGCGTCCGCCGAGGGAGGCGACCGTCCTCTTCAATGGTCGCGGAACCGATCAATTCAAGAACGCGAAGCTGACGGAGGACGGGCTGCTCGCGCAAGGCGCGGAGACGATTAAGCCGTATTCCGATTTCACGATGCACGTCGAGTATCGGTTGCCCTTCATGCCGGTGTCGAAGGATCAGGGCCGCGCGAACAGCGGCGTGTACCTGCAGCGGAGGTATGAAGTCCAAATTCTGGATTCATTCGGACAAGATGCGGTCTTCAACGGTGCAGGTTCGATCTACCGCACGAAGCCCGCAGACGTGAATATGTCTTTCCCGCCGCTCACCTGGCAAAGCTATGACATTCGCTTTCATCCGGCGAAGTTCGAGAACGGCGAAAAGATTGCCAATGCCCGCGTGACCATCTGGCACAACGGAGTGAAGATCCACGACGGCTACGAACTGCCGAACAAGACCGGCGCCGGTAAACCCGAGGGACCGGATCCGTTGCCGATCCTGCTGCAAGACCACAACAATCCGGTGCGCTTCCGTAACGTGTGGATCGTGGATCACACGAAGCACCCGAACGTCGATGCCACGCCAAAGATTGCGTCACCGGTGTACGGCCTCACTCCGCCGGGGCCGCTGACGGGACCGTATGGTCGTCTCGTCCACTGAGCACTGGCAGCGTAAGAGGTGCTGACGAGCGTACCGCACTCACAGCCGTGAGCGGCAGTGCATACGCGAGAGTACCCCCGGCAGGATTCGAACCTGCGGCCTAGGCTTTAGGAAAGCCTCGCTCTATCCGACTGAGCTACGGGGGCAGGGCAGGAAATCGTAACCGCGACGCCTTTCCCTGACCATCCCGGCGGCCGGCACTCCACGCCGGGTTGACGGAGCCAAGTGGTCCGAACGCCATAAACCAGTTCGCCGAAACCGATCGACGGTTTGTCGGGTAGATCTTTGGAGAAGTCCTACGCCCGGGCCGGGCGTGCGCCTCCAGCAGCTCTTGCGAGACCCTCCCGATGGATTCGATGCTTCGACGCCTTTCTAGATCGCTTTTAGTCGCCTTGATCATGGCAGGTCTCGCGGGCGGCGCGGCTGTCGCGCAGGAACCCGCTGGCGAGACGGCGGAAGAGGCACCGCTTTCTTCGGCACCGGTTGCGGTGGTCAACGTCGCCAGCGTCGAAAGAGTTCTGGAAGACGTGACGTACCTTTTCGGGTCGGTCGATCGCAAGGACATGAGCGACGTCGTCACCGGATTGCTGGGCAATCTTGGCGACCTCAAAGGACTGGAGCGGGGCAAGCCCTTCGGCGTCATGCTGTTTCTCAAGCCGGGCATTGTGCCGCAACCGCTGCCCATTGGTTACCTGCCGGTCACAGATATTGGTTCGCTCACTCGAACCGTTGAGCTCGGGCCGGTCACGACCAAGAAAATCGCCGAGGACCGCTATGAAATCATCGGGCAGCGGAGAACCTTGTATGCCCGCCTGATCGGCGAATACGCGTACGTCTCTGCGGAAGACGAAGCCCTTGATCGCGATTTTCCGAACCCCCTCGAATCCTTCGCTGCGTTGACGACGCGTTACGACGTCGCGGTCGATGTTCGTCCCGAGAACGTGCCGCCGGGGATGCGCGAACTCTTTCTCGGAATCGTCCGCACGCAGACTCAGGCTCAACTGCAACAACGCGATAAGGAGCCGGATGCCGCTTACGCCTTTCGGAAGTCTCAGGGAATGAACAACCTGCGGCTTGTGGAAGCGTTTCTGAAAGAGACGCGTTCGCTGACGCTCGGCCTCGATACGTCATCGCAGAATCGCAAGGCGGTCCTCGAACTCGTCGTCGAGGCGGTTCCGGACACTCCCTTCCTGGAGTCTCTGCAAGGCCTCGCCGACGAGCCCAGCCGGTTCGCGCCGCTGCTTGACGACGAGGTGCCACTTTCGTTTTCGATGAATTCGAAACTCGACGACTACAGCAAGAAGGCTCAGACAGAATTATTGAACGCCGGCGAGCTTCAGCTCGCGAAAATCCTGACGACGCTCGAGCGAGAGGATTCACTGGGTGCATCGACGGCAGAAGACGGCTCCGCTCCGCTCGATGAAGAGCCGGACCCTGTTGCCACCGCGCTCGCGGAACGCATTTTCGCACCTCTGAAGAAAGTCGTCGAAGGCGGAAACATTGACGCTTTCGCACAGTTTCGCGGCGATCCTGAAAAAAAGTTCGTGGTGATCGGCGGACTCGAAGTTCCCGGCGCCGCCGGAATGGAAACGGCCGTCCGAGAACTGATCGATCGCGTGCGGTCGGCGAAGCCCGAGATCGAGGCAGCGGTGGACGTGCAATACGGCGTCGCGGAGGTGGGCGGCGTCTCCCTGCATCGCATCGCTCCGCGTGAAATCCGCGAAGAGAGAAATCGACTCTTCGGCGATCAACTCGCGTTCTACGTCGGATTCGATTCGAACGCGATCTGGCTCGCGGTGGGCGGGCCTCCGGCCGTCCCCGCCCTCGACGAGGCGGTCACGCGCAGCAAAGACGCCGGTCTTGCGGAGCGAAATCGACCGCCGGCCCCATTCCAGCTCGTCGTGACGGCGAACCGCTGGGTCGGGATGGACCCGAACGGTAAGAACACCGAGATGGCGCGCGAGGCGTTTTCAGAGGGCGAGGACACCCTGCGCATCGATTTCAGGCCCACCGACAAGGGCGGACGGCTCCGCATCGAAGCCGAAGACGGCTTCATCCGCCTGCTCGGCCTCGGCGTCTCACGCCGCTATGACGAAAGCCAGCTTTGAGCCGGCGTCAAAGGGAGCGAAGTTGCGGGTGGCTGGGGACGACGCGGCTTCGACGAGGATTACGGGGCGGCGAGATCGCGTCGCCCCCAGACCGACGGCGAGCGAGAGACATGCGACTGGGGGCGGACCGGTGAGGCGTTTCCTGCGACTTGAATCGCGCGCGGCCCGACCCCAGCCACCCTTCGATCTCGTTCCCATGGTCCCCGGTGGGAACTTCTTCAGTCCCATCCATGCCGTTGCGTTCCCACGCGGAACGCGGAACGTGAAGGCGTGGGCTATTCCTTCGCCGCTTTGTTCTTCGCCGCTTTGGCGTAGTTCGCGACGAACTCGTCGCCCGTCATGTCCTGGTCGAGGCGAACGCCGGCCTCTTCGAACATCGGCCGCAGTTTTTTCAGCTTGCCGAGTTCTTCGACCGAAGCCCGGCCGTCCCTGTTCGCATCGAGCACTGAAAAGTACATCCGGCCCTGCCGCACGTTCGCGTCCGACTCGTCGAGCGACGTGGAAACCGCCGCGATGGCTTGCGGCGGCTGCGGTCGCGGCTGCGATGGGCGTTCCGGCTCGCGAGATCGGCCGCGATCGCTTCCACCGCGCTCCTCCTCCTCATTTCCGCCATCCACTGCCGCAAGTTCCGCCGGCGTCAGAAAACCATCGCCGTTGCGATCGAAGAAGAAGAACTCATCGACCCGCGTGCGATCCCATTCACGCCATTCGTAAAGGCCGATCTGCCCGTCTCGGTCGACGTCGCGGTCAGCGAAGGACTCCGGAAGATCCATCGTGACGCGATCCCTCTTCGCCGGTGTATAGCCGGATGACGACGAATTGCGACTGCGATCGTCCGAGCGACCCCGATCGTCGCCGTCGGACTCTCGCCGGCCCTGCATTTCCTCCCTCGCCCGCTCAAAGCCCTTCGTGAAATCTTCGCGACTCGACCCTTCTTTGATGCCCGCCCGATCCAGAAACCCCTGAAAGGGTCCAGCGGCGGACATTTCGTCGCCGTCGAGCCGGCCGTCTCCGTTTCGGTCGAGCCGATCGAAGAAGCCCGAAGTACGCGATCCTGAATCGTCGCCGCCGCGTGATCCACCGGGAGGCCCGAATCCACCACCAAAGCCGCCGGGAGGACCAAAACCACCGCCTGGAGGGCCGAAGCCGCCCCCCGGCGATCCAAAACCGCCACGAGAGCCGAATCCGCCCCAGCGGGAACCGGAATCGCCGTCTCGACCGTCGGAGTCGCGTCGCGAATCCGAATCGCGGTCCTCGCGGGAAGAATCCCGACTTCGCGAATCGGAATCGTCGCGTGACCGCCAGTCCCGACGAGAGCCGGACTCGCGGTCGTCGGAGTCACCCCGTCCCCGGAACTGAGCCGAGGCCGGATCGGAGGCGAACAGCAGGCAGACCACCGCAAGGGAACCGGAAATGCCCAGGTTGAACGGTCGCATCGGTTTACTCGGATGTCGGGGGCGAAAAAGGATGCCTTCCGCAACGGAACCAGAGGCCCGGATCGGGTTTCGTGGTGTTTAATGAATGGAGATCGAGAGGGACGGCGGCTGGTCGCGATCCATCCAGCTGATACGATCCATAGGGTTGTCACAGCCGAAACAATCTACCAGCATCATAGCTCAATCTGGTTCTTCTGACGCCGCGAGCGAGACGCACCACAGTGACCGGGGCGACTCATCTCTAATCTATAAACCAGTTTCGCCCCTCGTCGGGTCTGTGGAAACGGCTGTTTCCGCAAATCCGACGCCTGAAAAACGTTGCAAACGGCCATGACGCGGGCAATACCGATCCTCCTCAAAACTCTGTTCCTGTTCGCCCTGTGCGGGTTTCTCGTTCCGTTGGACACCTTCGCGCAGGGTCGCGGCGGAGGGGAGCGAGGCGGCCTGCTCAGCCTGCTGCGGCGGGATGAGGTCAAGGAAAGCCTTGGCCTGACGGAAGAGCAAGCCGCGAAAATCACCGAATTGGAAGCTCAATCCCGTCCCGGCCGGGGCGCTCTCGACCCCTATTTCGAGAAGCTCAAGAACGCGGAGACCGAAGAGCAGAAGAACGTCGTCCGCGAAGAGTTGAACGCCGCGGCGGCGAAGTTCCGACAGGACGCCGAGGCCGGCGTTCGCGCCGTCTTGTCGCCCGAACAATTGAAGACGCTCGTCGAGCGGCTGATGGCCGATCGCGGAGCTTCCGCGCTCTACGACCCGGCCGTGCGGGGCGAACTTGGTCTCACTGATGCCCAGATTTCTGATTTGGAGCGGCTTCAGGCCGAGCGCGAAGCCGCCGCCCGCGAGTTGGGCCAGCGTAATCCCGAGCAGTTTCGGCAGTTCCAGCAGGCTTGGGACGGCAAACTGCTCGGCGTGCTGAACGAGTCCCAGCGGTCGCGTTGGGAAACAGTGACAGCGTCAGCGAACGCCGCGACACCAGCGACCCCCGCGCCTCAGAATACCGCTGCGGTGCCGGCAGGCCCCGCCGGTGAGAATCCTATTTCGGCGACACCTTCCGCAGCACCGGCGAGCGAAGATTCGGGCAACCCGGTCGCCAGCTTCGGGAACAATGTGGACAACGAGCCGGTCGCAGGTTCCGGCGAGGAAGAGCGGCTGTTGACGTTCAACTTCCGCTACGCGCCCTGGTCGGAAGTGCTGATGCTGTTCGCGGACTACGCGAACCTGACGCTCGATCTCGACGACGTTCCGCCCGGCACGTTCAACTACTACGACCGACGGAAGTACACGCCGACCGAGGCGCTCGACGTGCTGAACGGATACCTTTTGCAGAAGGGGTACATCCTCGTCCGTCGCGACAACTTCCTCGTGTGCCTGAACGTCGACGAGGGCATCCCGCCGAACCTCGTGCCGAACATCACCGCCGAAGAGCTCCCGAAGCGGGGGCAGAACGAGTTGCTGAACGTCGTGTTCCCGATCGCCGGGGTTCCGGCGACGAACGCGGCGAAGGAAGTCGAGCTGCTGCTGGGTCCGCAGGGCAAGGTCATTCCGCTCAGCACGTCGAACTCACTGGTCGTGACCGACATCGGCAGCAATCTGCGCCGCGTCGAACGGCTGCTGGCGGCGGTCTCCGCGGCAGGGCCGAGCGATCAGGTGTTCAAGCCTTATCCCCTGAAGCATCTCGATCCGCTCGACGCGGAAACGATCGTCAAGGCGCAGCTCGGTCTCACGCCGGGCGTCCGCAACGTCAGTTCGGCCTACGAGGATTGGCGACGCGACCGTGATCGCGATAGCCGCGATCGGGACTCCCGTTCGAGCAGCAGCACCAGTTCCTCTTCGACTTCGACTGCGACGCCTGCGTCGGCTGCGAAAGTCACTCCCGACGAGCGCACTTCCAGTTTGCTCGTCACCGCCACGGCGGCACAGCACCGCATCGTCGAAGACGTCCTCAAGGCGACCGACGTGCCGGCCACGGCTCAGACCGCCGACCGAAGCCGCAGCAACCAGCCGTACCTGAAGGTCTATTCGTTGAGCCGCAGTGATCCCTCTGAAGTCGTGAAGACGCTCGACGTGCTGATGCCCGGCGTCGTCATCAACGAGGACGGCCGCAGCCGTAAAATCCATGTCCACGCACCGCAGGCCGTTCAGGACGAAGTCGAGCGGTTGATTCGCCAGCTCGACGGCGACGGAAGCGCCGGGGGCGCGGCGGTGACGGTCATCCCGTTGACCACCATCGATCCCTACGGCGCAGCGGGAACGATCCGTGCGCTGTTCGCCGGTGACGGCGACGACGCTCCCATCGTCGAGGCCGACAGCTACGGCCGACGCCTCATGGTTCGCGGCACGGCGGACCAGGTCGCTCAGGTCAAGACGTTGCTCGCCCAGTTGGGGGAGGACGGAACAGGTCGAGCCGGCGGCAACCATTCCACGGGACCGGTGCGAACGATCCCGTTGGGCGGTCGCGATCCCGACGAATTGCTCCCGTTGCTCCGGCAGCTCTGGGAAACATCGAGCGATACGCCGCTGCGGGTGGTGCCGGCTTCGCCCGGCATGATCATCGAACGCCGTCCGCTCGGTCGGAAGGATCGCGCGCCGACAGACACGACGACCGCCGCCGAAACTCGTGAAGCCGCCGAGCGTCCCGCAGCGAACTTCAACGTGCTCGATCCTGTTCCTGCGGACGTTCCTGCGTCCGACGCCGCCCCGTCAGACGATTCGGAGCCGGTCGCGGCGGATCAGCCAAGCTCGGAACCGGCGCAGCCCTCGGAGGACGCGGGGGACCAAGAACCGGTCGCCGTGACGGTGCAGGGCGGGAACCTCGTCATCATGTCCGACGATGACCAGGCGCTGAACCGCTTCGAAGACCTCGTGCAGAAGCTGGGGCAAGTCATCCCGGCTCGCACGAAGTGGACCGTCTTCTACTTGCAAACCGCCGATGCGACCGAAACGGCGATGCTGCTCGAACAATTGTTCCCGACCAGTTCAGTGTCGGTGATGGCCGCCGACAGCAGCATCATGGGCAGCCTGACGGGCGGACTTTCCTCCTTCGGCGACAGCCTGATCGACGCCGCGGGTCTCGATTCGATGGGAATCGACTCGCAGACGCTGCGGATCATTCCGGACCTTCGCTCGAACTCGCTGTTCGTCACCGGTCCCCCCGACAAGGTGACTGAGATCGAGCAGGTGCTTGACGTGCTCGACGCGACCGACCTGCCCGATTCGATGCGCGATCGGCTGCCCCGCATGATCGACGTCAAGTACGCCGACGTCGAACAGGTCGCCGAGATCGTGCGCGAGGTCTACAAGGATTATCTTCAGCCGGCGAACGCGGCGGCACTCGGCGGGAATCCGCTCGCCATGCTTATGGGGGGCGGAGCGGGTGGAGGCCGCGGCGATCGGGATCGGAAGGATCAGCCGCAGGGCGGCATTCGGTTGACGGTCGGCGTCGATGCGGCGACCAGCAAACTGATCGTCTCGGCCGACGAGCCGCTCTTCCGGCAGATCGAGGATCTCGTCCGCTCGCTCGACGACGCGCAATTGCAGGCGAAACGCACCGTCTCGGTCGTCAGCCTCGCCAACGCCGACGCGACGCTCGTGCAGAACACGATCGGGTCGCTGATTCCCAAAGTTCGCACCAGCAGCACGGCGGATCGCCGGAGCCAGAGCAGTTCGTCGAATGGCTCCTCAAATGGTTCGTCCGGCACTTCCTCCGGATCGAACGGCTCATCAGGCCCGACGCCGCCGCAGTCCTCGTCTGGTCCTAGCCAGGACGACATCCGCCGTATGATGGAAATGCGTGCGAGATTCGGCGGAGGCGGCGACACGGGTGGACGGCCCTCCTTTGGCGGCGTCGGCGGCGGTGGAGATCGGGGAAGTGACCGGGGCGGGGACCGCGGGGGAGACCGGGGTGGCGATCGAGGTTCTCGTTCTTCGGGACGAGGGCGGTGATTTCATCCGTCGGCGGCATCCCTATAGTGAGAACGGAAGAAGTGAGAATCGCCGACTTCGTCCGTTTCTTCCGTCGCGGACGACCCTTCTGGCTTCCACCTTCTCAATTCTTTCGTTCTCGCTGAGGGCGGCAGCAGGCGAGGGGCGGTGTTTCCCGGCCTGGTACTTTTCGTAAACGGCACTGAGACGTCATGGACATCGGCTCGATCCTCCTCCGCCGCGGCCTGCTCGATGTGCAGCAGCTCGAGACCGCCCGTGCGATGGCAAACGGTAAACGGGTCGATCAGGTCGCCGTCGAAATGGGCTTCGTCCCGGAGAACGACGCGCTGGGCGCGATCGGCGATGAACTCGGTCTCGCGTACGTCGACCTCCGCGACTTCGAGATCGAAAAGGGGCTGCTCGCTGAGTTTCCGACGTCGCTGATCTTCCGGAACGCGCTGTTGCCGCTGTACCGCAAGAACGGTCGCGTCGTCGTCGCGACGAGCGATCCGTTCGACCTCGAAGCCCTGAACGAGCTCGCCTCCGCCAGCGGCCAGCGGCTCATCCCGGTGCTGGCGGCCCGCGATGAAATCGAGCGGCTCATCAAGGAACAACTGGGGGTCGGCGGCGACACGGTCGGCGCCTTGATCGCCCAACAGCAGGAAGAGGGCGTCGAGCTGCTCGACGACCTGCCGGAAGAGCTGGGCGAATTGGCCCAAGAGGCGCAGACCGCGAGCGTCATCCGGCTCGTCAATGAACTGCTCGTCGAAGCGCTCGAACAAGAGGCGAGCGACATCCACATCGAGCCCCAGGAACGCGGCCTCACGATCCGTTATCGCGTCGACGGACTGCTGCGAGTGCAAGCCGTGCCGCCGGAGATCATTCACTTTCAGAACGCGATCATCACGCGTCTGAAGATCATGGCCCGCCTGAACATCGCCGAGAAGCGGCGGCCGCAGGACGGACGCATCAAGCTGAAGGTCTCGGGTCGCGAGATCGACGTCCGCTTGAGCGTCATCCCGATGCTGTACGGCGAAGGCATGGTGATGCGTCTGCTCGACAAAGAGCGGATGAAGTTCGATCTGCATCGCGTCGGCATGCCGGAAAACATCGAATCAACGTTCCGCGAGATGATCTCGCTGCCGCACGGCATCGTGCTCGTCACCGGCCCTACGGGTTCCGGCAAGACGTCGACGCTCTACAGCGGTCTGAACGCCATCAAGACGCCCGAGATCAAAATCATCACCGTTGAAGACCCCGTCGAGTATCAGACTGAGGGCATCAGTCAGATCCAGGTGCATCCCAAGGTTGGTCTCACTTTCGCAGCCGGCTTGCGATCGATCCTGCGCCACGACCCCGACGTTGTGCTCATCGGTGAAATCCGGGACGGCGAAACGGCACAGGCGGCGATCCAGGCGTCGCTCACGGGGCACCTCGTCTTCAGCACGCTGCACACGAATGACGCGCCGGGAGCATTCACGCGACTCATCGATATGGACGTCGAGCCTTACCTGGTGGCAAGCACTGTCGAGGGCGTGCTTGCCCAGCGTCTGATCCGCAAACTCTGTCAGAACTGCAAGAAGCCGTTTGAACCCGGGCCGGAAGACGTTCCGCCGGGCATCGGCGGGCCGCTGCCGGAACACCTTTGGCAGCCCGTCGGGTGCCGACAATGCCGCGAGACCGGCTACAGCGGACGAACCGGCATCTTCGAACTGCTGCGCTCGGATGAAACGATCCGCCGGCTCTGTGTGAACAACGCGACGAGCGATCAGATTCGTCAGCACGCTCGCAGCAAGGGTATGATCACGCTTCGCGAAAGCGGTTGGGCGAAGGCCTGCGCCGGCATCACGAGCGTTGACGAGGTCAAGAGAATCACCAAAGGCGACATTGATTGACGTAGGGAACGGCCCCCGTGCCGTTACGACGCCGTTGCTAACGGCATCATCACTTCCGGAACACCGCTTAGGGCATTCCCTACAGCGAGCCTATGCCCGACTTTCAGTACATCGCACGCGAAATCTCGGGCCGTCAGGTCACGGGGATTCTTTCCGCGACCGGAGAGCAGGACGCGTTGGCGTCTCTCGCCGGCCGCGGGCTGTTTCCCGTGCGCGTCGATCTCGCGGCCGAGGCCAAGGCGCAGCAGCGTCACTCAGGACGCCGCGTCGGTGCCCGCTATCTGGCGATGTTCTACAATCAGCTCGCCGATTTGCTGAAATCAGGCGTGCCGCTGCTGCGATCGCTGGAACTGCTCCACCGTCAAACGCACGTTCCGGCCCTTAAGTCGGTGCTGGAAACTGTGCGGACCGACGTCGCCGACGGCACCCGGCTCGCCGAAGCCATGCGGCGGCACCCCAAGGCGTTCAACGAGCTCTCGGTGAGCATGGTGCGGGCGGGGGAGGAGGGCGGCTTCATCGAAGATGTCCTCAAACGCATCGCCGCCTTCACCGAGCATCAACAGGAGCTGCGCAGCAAGGTCGTCGGCGCGATGGTCTATCCGCTGTTCCTGCTGGGCATGGGCCTGGCGATCGTCGTCGGGATGGTCGGCTTCTTCGTGCCGAAGTTTCAGCCGATTTTCGACCAGATGGCCGAGCGCGGCGGGCTACCGTGGGCGACGACGGTCCTGATGTCGATCTCCGACGCCGTCCAGCAATGGGGACTGCTGATTTTCGCCGGCGTCGTCGCCGGCGGCTACGCTCTCTATCGCTATCTCACGACGACCGACGACGGTCGGTTGATGTTCGATAAGTTCCGGCTGTCGGGGATCACCTTCGGCGGGAAAACCTTCGGACTCGGCCCCATCGTGCGCAGCTTGGCGATTTCACGCTTCTGTCGCATCCTAGGAACTCTGCTGCAGAACGGCGTCCCCATTCTGCAATCGCTGCGGATCGCGAAAGATGCGACGGGGAATCTTGTCTTGAGCCGGGCGATCGGCGAGGCCGCCGACAACGTCTCGACGGGAAAAAGCCTGGCGAAGCCGCTGTCGGTAAGCGGAGAGTTTCCCGAAGAAGTCGTCGAAATGATCTCCGTCGGCGAGGAAGCGAACAACCTCGAGCAGGTGTTGATCGACATCGCCGAGAACATGGAACGCAACACGAATCGTCAGCTTGAACTCTTCGTCCGCATGCTCGAACCGGTCATGCTGACGTTGATCGCCGGGATCATTCTGTTTCTGGTGATCGCTTTGATGCTCCCGATTCTGCAAAGCTCGGGAATCATGTGACGGACTCTAAACAAAGAGGGACCACGAAAGACGCGAAAGGGTTGGAACCACGGAAAACACGGAAATGAAATGCATTCAACGAGCGAACGGTCTAAGCCGCAGCCACGGCTCCGGCCCTTTTCGTCTGTTTCCTGTCTTTCGTGGACCTATTTTTCCGTGACCTTCCGCGACTTCCATGGTTTGTTAACTTATACGCTTTGACGACGAACTCTCCTTGAAGAGGAATGGATTGATGAAGTCTGCGATGAAGCGACAGGTCCGCCGCGGCGGGTTCACCCTGCTCGAAGTTCTGCTCGTGCTGGCGATTCTGGGCGTCATCGCCGCGATCGTGGTGCCGAGTCTGCTGGGTCGGCAACAGGAAGCGATGGTCCGCACGACGAGATCGAGCATCGCGGGCCTCGAGACGGCGATGCAGGCCTACGCGATCGACCATAACGGCATGTATCCCGAAGGGGGGCTGGAGCACATGCAAACGGCTCTGATGCAGCCGAAAGACGCCGACGGGAATGCCCTCAAGCCGTATCTCGATTCGATTCCGAAGGACGCCTGGGCGAAGCCGCTCAACTATCGCTACCCCGGAACGAAGCAGCCGACGGGCGTCGACAAGCCCGATATCTGGTCGAACGGCCAGGACGGCAAGAACGACGACGGCAGCGGAGACGACGTGAATAACTGGACCGAAACCTCAAGGTGATTTCGACGTCGCCGCAAGGGCGACTGCGAGGCGATGGGAGCGGGTCGATGACCCGGCGGGGCTACACGTTCGTCGAAGTGCTGCTGGTGCTCGCGGTGCTCGCGGTGCTCGCGGGACTGGCGTGGCCGTCGGTTTTGAGATTCCGCGACGAACAGGCGATCAAAGACGCGGCCGAACGGGTGCGATCGGAACTCGATCGCACCCGTTTTCGCGCGATCGACAGCGGCCTCGCCTATCAGTTTCGCTACGAGACCGACGGCCGGCGCTTCATCGCGATTCCCGCCGAGCGTGAGGCGCTCGCGGCACCAGCTGGAACGGTGACGCAGGCGACGTCAAACCTGCGAGTCTATGCCGGAGAGGTCGCCGAGGGTCTCACGTTCGAACCCGCGCCGGGCGCTGCGCGGGTCGGCGAGAAGGTCGAGGCCGACTGGCTCGCGGGGCTGAGCGACGTCTCGGCGCTGCAGCAGGCCAGTTGGTCGCCGGCGATTCTCTATCGTCCCGACGGCACCGGCACGACCGCCGAGTTCCGCCTGATCGACGAGGATCGCCGGTACATCGACCTGACGGTTCGCGAACTGACGGGCATGGCCGCCTCCGGCCGCCTCCGCAAGGAGACCGGGCTATGGGACTAAAGAACGTTTTGGGAAATCGTAGTGGAGCGACCATCCTAAGATGTGGGGTGGCACGCTCAGACCAACGGGATGGGCGTGGTCCATATGTCTCGCCACGCCCTTCCTACGTCAGGGAGTGCCACCCGCCAATTTGGGCTAGACGCTCGAGTAGGGTGGGCTGTGCCCACCAATCTCGAGATGGTGGTCACAACCCACTCTACGCGCTTCTCGCTTCTCGCTTCTTCCGCCCTTCCGTTCTCAGAGAACTTCGCCTGCCGCGCTCGCGCAACGGATTGACAATCTACGAGGTCTTTCTGGCGCTCACACTCTTGCTCGGCGCCCTCGCCGTGTTGTCGCAGCACGTCGCCGTCGGAACGCGGGCCGCCGTTCGCGGGCAACTTCAGACCCGGGCTGCGCTGCTCTGTGAAACGAAGCTCGCCGAAGTCATCGCGGGCATCGAGCCGATGTCGCAAACTTCAGGAATGAGCGTCGAAGGTGCCGGCGCCGGATGGACCTGGTCGCTCGAAGTGGCCACCGGCCCCACTGCGGATTTGCTCAACCTCGGTGTAACCGTCGCGCACGCGAACGATCGGGGCGAAACGGACGCCTCGTTCACGATCCGCCGTCTCGTTCGCGACCCGCAGGTCTTTCTCGACCCGGAGGCGGGTCCATGACGAATCGCCTTCCTCAGAAAGGTCGCGGCGGCTTCACGCTCATCGAGATCCTGCTCTCGCTGGGCCTGCTGATGCTGGTGCTCGCAGCGGCGTATTCCGCGCTCAATCTCTTCCGAATCGTGACCACCGCGGGCCGCGAAGACGCCGAACGATCGCAACTCGCTCGCGCCATCGAACGTCGCTTGACGGCGGACATCCGCTGCGTGCTGTTTCGTCAAACCGAACCTGAGCCGACCGAATCGACCACCCCCGGTGGTGTGATTCAGCAAGGGACGGGCAACGCGGCGGGAGATCCGGAAACGACGACCCCGCCGCCAGACTCATCGACGACGGAAGCCGTCCCGACGATTACCGATCCCGCAGACGCCTACGCGACTCAAAGCGTCGGCGTGTTCGGCGATGCGACGACGCTCGTGTTGCACGTCAGCAAGCCGCCCCGCACCTCGCTTTTGACGCCGGTAGCACCGACTTCGCTCGTGACCGCCGCCACCGCGCCGGTGACGCAGTCGAGCGACCTGCGGAGCATCTCTTACTTCCTGGCCGTGGCTGGGGCGGGGGGGCTGCAAGGGGCAGTAGGCAACACCGCGGCAGGGGGCACGGTCAACTTTTCGATGAAGCAAGGTCTGCAAGGCCTGGCCCGGCTTGATGGTGATCGACTCGCGCTGCAACAAGCCGACCAGACCGGCAGCGTCGACGTTCTCGCGCAGAACGCGGAACTCATCGCACCGGAGGTCACCGAACTCAGCTTTCGATACCACGATGGAACGGCCTGGCTGGACACGTGGGACAGCGTCTCGATGAACGCGGTGCCCCGCGCAATCGAGGTCACGCTGCGCATCGACGTGAGTCTGGGTGACGAACGACCGGCCTCGAGGTTCGCGCCAGCACAGGCTTTGTCGTCCGCAGACCAGTATCGCTTCGTCATCGCAGTGCCTCTTGCCGATCCGACCATGGGGCCGCAGCTATGAAATCCAAGCTTCGCCCGATCCATGTTCTGAAACGCCGACCGCGGCGACCCGCACCGGGGCGTCTGCGACGCGGCAGCGTGTTGATCGTCGTGCTCGTCGTGATTTTACTGCTCACCTACGGAGTTTACGGTTTCACCGAGCGCATGCTCGCCGAAGCCCGCGCCGCCGAAGCGCACGGCAGGGCGGTGCAGGCGACGGCGTTCGCCGAATCGGGAATCGAATACGCGGCGTCCTACGTCGCGGCCCGTGCGGCGGACCCTGCGGCTCCTATGTCGCTGTATCACGAACCGGGGCAGTTCGGCGGCGTCCTCGTGCACGAATCGGCGGCCGCGACGGCGATCGGGCGATTCAGTCTCGTTGCGCCCGTCGCCGGCGACACTTCATATCGCCAACTGCGCTACGGCATGTCAGACGAATCCGGCAAGCTCAACATCAATGCGATTGCGGCGATGGGGCTTGACGAGTTCCAGCAGCAGACGTTGCTGATGGCCCTTCCCGGCATGACCGAAGAGATCGCCGAAGCCATCCTCGATTACCTCGACGAAGACGACGAGACTCGGCTGCTGGGCGCCGAGAGCGAATACTACGAAACGCTCGCCCCGCCGTACCCGGCGAAGAACGGCCCGCTGGAATCGATCGACGAACTGCTGCTCGTCCGCGGCGTCACGCCCGAACTGCTCTACGGCGAAGACACCAATCGCAACGGACTGCTCGACCCGGCGGAGAACGACGGCGCGGCCTCGTTGCCTGTCGATGACGCCGACGGCGTGCTGCGACCCGGCTGGCATTCCTTCGTCACGATCTACAGCCGCGAGTCGAACGCCAGCACCAGCGGCGAGCCGAAGCTCGACATCAATCAAGCTCTGCTGACGGAACTTTACGACGCGATCATGGAAGCGATGGACGACGAACTGGCGGCTCAATTCATCGTCGCGTACCGCTTGGCGGGGCCGACCGACCCGGATCAATCGGCACCGACAGCAACCGAGACGAGCAGTGGAACGAACGCAACGAATGGAACAGATGCAACGAACGGCGACGACAGCGACACACGGCCAAGCCAACAACAGCAATTGGACGACGCGGCCAAGAAGATTGGGCAAGCCATGGGCGGTGCTCCGCAAGGCTCAGTCACCCGCGCCGGCATGGACCTGTCGAAGGGAGCCAAATTTGAAATCGGCAGCCTCTATGACCTGATCGACCGGCAAGTCGAAGTCGAGATCGAAGGAAGCTTGCAGACCATCACCAGCCCATTCACCCTCGCCGACATCCTTGAAGCGATGCCGGAGCTTAACGATCGGTTCGCGCTCAGCGAAAGCACCGCCGTCGAGGGACGCATCAACGTCAACGAAGCGCCGTATGAAGTTTTGGTCGGCCTGCCGAACATGACTCCGCACATCGCCCAAGCGATCGTCGCCGGGCGGGTCGATGGCTCAGGTCAGCCGTTTTCAGAATCTCCCGATCGCCGAACGACGGCGTGGCTCGTCGCACAAGACATTGTCGATCTGCCGACCTTGCGGAAGCTCGACCGCTATCTGACCGCCCGAGGCGACGTGTTCAAGGTGCAGTCCGTCGGTTTCTTCGATGGCGGAGGGGCGTTCGCTCGCATCGAGGCCGTAATCGACGGCAGCGTCACGCCGGCGAAAGTCATGTCCTACCGCGATATCACCGACCTCGGTCGGGGCTACGCCCCCTCACAATTGCTTCCCGCCGCCGGCCAAACGGCGCCCTGACAACGATAAACGCTTGTGAAGGCCCACCCTCGGGCCAAGAATAGAAACAGCGGCCGATACCGGCCGACCGATCGAACTGCAACATTCGTCATGTCAGATCTCATCGCTTTGCATTGGGCCCTCGATCAGGTCACGGTCTTCGCACCCGGCAAGGGGCGCGGAGATCAAGTCGCCGTGCTCCCGATCGGGACCATTGCCACTGCCGACCCCGCTGCCACTGGGAAATGGCTCCGGACGGAACTCGCTTCGAAGAAGATCGGCGGAAAGCGCGCGACCATCGTGTTGCCGCGTTCAGCGGCGATCCTCAGAAAGCTCGCGCTGCCTCAGGTGCCCGACGAGGAATTGCCCGACCTCGTGCGAATGCAGGCCGCGACGAAGTCGGCGACTCCTCTCGATCGCCTGCGGTTCGACTTCGTGCCGCTGCCGCAACGGGGCGAAGGACGCGAGGTGTTGCTCGCGACCGTGCCGGCGAAAACGATCGACGATATCGTCGTCGCCGTGCGTGCCGCCGGTCTCGAACCGGTTTCGATCGGACTGTCCCCCTTCGGAACGGCGGCAAGGGTCTTGAACGGTGATGAATCGTGCCTGATCGTCGCGGTTCGACAACAGTCTGCGGAAATCACGCTCGTCCGGGACAAGTCCGTTCTTTTTTCGCATGTCGGCGACCTCCCCGGTGGCGACGAGGAAGAGGATCGTCAGTGGCTGTCTTCGGAAGTCAGCCGCGCCGTGATCGCGGCCGATCATCTGGCGGCGGGCGGCGGAATCGATCGGGTCGTGCTGCTGGGGCCTGCCGAATTGCTCGAACCTCTCGCTGAACCGCTCGCGCGGCGCTACGAGGCCACTTCCGACCTGCTCGACACGACGCAGAAACTGGGACTGTCGTCGGCGGGCGATGCCGTTTCAGTCGCCGCGCTTGCGGCGGCCGCAGGCCAAATCGCGTCTGGCGGCCCTCCGCGAATCGACTTGCTCAATCCGCGCAAACGCATCGAGAAGCCCGACCGCACAAAGCTCCGCATGATCCTGGCGGGCGCAGCCGCGGTCGCAATCCTTGCGACTGCGTACGGAATGTCATGGATGGAACAGTCGGATCTCGAATCGGCCATCGCCGACCTGAACGATCAAAAAACCGCTGCGGAAGGCTTTCTCTCCGCCGGCGCGCCGGTCGAAAAGTCACATGCGGCGATCTCCGCATGGGTCGAGAAGGAAGCCGAATGGACGGATCAACTCGTGGTGCTCGATTCGGCGCTGCCGGGCACGAGCCGCGCCTATCTCACCGAACTGAGCCTGGAGCCGGGCCAGCGCGACACGCTCGGCGTCATCAAAGGACGCGGCTTGGCCCGAACCGAATCCGACGTGCGAGTTCTTTACGATTCGCTTGCGGCCAAGGGGTATCAGGTCACACCGACGTCCACGGTCGAGACACGCCAGGATCCCGAGTATCCGAGACAATTCGATCTCAATCTGACCATTCCGAAACCGCCGGCGAAGCCCGTCGAACCGGCGAAGTCCTGACCAGCCATTCACTTTGATTCGGCCTTTCCGCGCCGACTGTTTCTCCATGAAGCGCAACGAAAAGATCCTCGCTTCGGCGCTCGGCCTCGTGGTCGTCGGCTACTTCGGCTGGCCGATGATCGATTCCATTTTTCTCGCACCGGTTCGCACGCTGCAGGAACGAGCGGACACGCTTCAAGCCGACGTCACCAAGGCGGGGGACCAGAAGGTTCGCCTGATGGTCGCCGAGCGGCAGCTCGACACCTGGACGCGGCAGGGCCTTCCCGGCGATCCGCTCGACGCTCAACGACTTTACCAGCAGTGGCTCAGCGATCTGGCGTCCGCGACCGGTTTGAAAGTGACGGCGTCGCCGCTGCGCCGTGCGCCCTCGGGCAGCATTTACACGACGGTTTCTGTTGAGCTCAAAGGCACAGGTCGTTTTTCACAACTGCAAACCTTCCTGCGACGGTTCCACGAAGTCGATTTGCTGCACCGCATTTCGCACTTCAAGATTCCAAGCTCGCCGGCTGCCGAGGGTGATCCCGAATTTCCCATCGAACTGACGGCCGAAGGCATGAACGTTGCCGGTGCTCCGGCGAGAAACCCTCTGTTTCCGCAGCACGATCTTAAGGAGTCGCTCCCTGCTGATGGGAAAACGCTGACGATCGCCAAGAAGGAGTTCCCCGCACGCGTCGGCGATCTGGTGCGAATCGGCAAAGAGATTGCCGGAGTCGTTGACGTCAGTGACGGCGGATTCACGATGAAGCGCGGGTTCGATGGCACCGCTGCCGTCGAGCATCCCGCCGGCACGACGGTCGAACTGCTTCCTCTCAAGAAGGAAGCTCGAACGGAATCCGATTCGGCGTTCGCCAAAATCGATAATCCCTTTGTCAAACCTAGGCGATACGAGCCGACGTTCGACGGGTTCGCCGATCAGAAACTCGAGCGCGGCAAATCACTGCAACTCTCGCCGAAAGTGGCCGATTACGATCGAGCCGCTGGAACTCCGAAAGTCGAGTTGGCAAGCGGACCAGATGGTTTGAAGTTTGATGCCGCGAGCGGCGAACTCTCCTGGACGCCCGCCGCCGACCTGCCTGCCGGAGACTACAAGGTCTCGCTGGTGGCGGACGTGCCCTCGCCTCAAAAACGGCTCGAAAAGACGATCACGGTCTCGGTAATCGACCCGAACACGCCTCCCACGTTTGAGCCCGTCGCGGAGACCGAGGTCTTTCTCGGCGAGACGCTCAAGCTGCCGACGAAGGCGAGCGACGCTCAGGATGGCTCGTCTTTGTCCTATAAAGTGGAGCAGGGGCCGGAGGGAGCGACCATCGATCCTGCGAAAGGCGAATTCGTGTGGTCGGTGCCGAAGACGTTCGCCCCCGGCGAAGTCAGCGTCACGGTCGTCGCCGCGGATAAAGGCACGCCGCCTCTGGAGGCGAAACAAACCTTCACGGTCAAGGTGCAGGAAGACCTGCGTCCCTTCGTCTACATGACGCACACCGGTTCCGACACGGTGCAGGGCAAGCAGACCTGGAAGGCGTGGCTGACCGATCGGTCGTCGGGGCGGACGCTCTACATCTATGAGGGAAAGCAGTTTGAGGCGGCGGGACTCACCGCCACCGTCAAAGAAATCGGCGACGATTTCGTGACCTTTGAACGGAACAAGGAGCTCTGGAAGATCGTCCTTGGCCAGAATCTGAAAGACGCGAAAAAAGTCAGCGGGCCGGTCGCCGAAGCGTCCCAGGCTCCCGCCGAAGCCGAGAAGCCCGAACCGCCGCGTCCAACCACCGCTGCGAACGAGATAGCCCCGGCTTCCTAAGCTTCGTAAAGCTTGCGTCAATCTCGCCAGGCAGTCGGTTGCGAGTGATGCCGCGCGCGAAGCGAAATCGAAGGGCCGCTTGAAGTTGAGCCGTTTTTCGGCCTTCCGAGCCTTTGCGTCAAGCGGCCTGTCAAACTTTGCCGATCGGAGAGATACGTCCGGCTTTGCCGGTTGAGCCGTGCCCGGTGTCTCTCCGGGTCGGGTCGTCGTTTCCGCTCTCCGGTCCGGCAGAACGTGAACCATACGCTCCGCGTCGCAACGTCGGCTTCAGGCCGCCGCATCGTGCTGGCCACCTGGGCCGCCGCGCAATTCGTCGCCCCGCTCGCCGCCGCCGACCCGGTTCCGACACCGGGATTCACGCGAATCAGTCAGTCGCGTGGACAGGCGCGGACGGTGGCGGACGAAGATCCGACGCCCATCCGGCTCAACTTTTTCAACGCGACCTGGCCGGAGATTCTGCAGAAGGTCGCGGACCAGTCGGGATCGACGCTGGTCCTGCACGATCCGCCTCCGGGGCGGTTCACCCGCAACGACTTTCGCAAGTGCAGTCGTTCCGACGCGGTCGCGATCCTCAATCGGGAACTGGAGCCGAAGGGCTTCCGCATTCTCGAAAAGAATGATTTCCTGATCGTGATGAGCGAGCGGACGATGCGCAAACAATATCGCCCGGCGATCGTCGCGCCCGAAGATGAACTCGGTCGCCCGGTGCCGCCGCCTGCGGAGCCTGAGCCCGCGCGTCGAGGCTATCGCCGGCAATTCGACCAGATCCGCCCCGTCGGCGGCGAAGTTGAAATCGGGCCGGCTGAACCGGGGCAACTCTTCGCTCCGCATCCCTTCAGTGCCGCCGCCGCCGACGCTTCGCAGTTGCCGCGAAAGGCCCGGCCGGTCGAAACCGGCGAATCGGTGACGATCTCCGTTCGCGTCGGCCGCGGTGCGGCGGCCGCCGTCGCGAAGAAGGTCCACGAGGCCTTCGGAATGCACTCGGAGCTGGCGGACGCGGGGCCGTCGGGCCTGCCGGCGTTCCGCGTCTCGATGCAGGATCCATCGCAAAAACATGCGGACGTTCGACAGACCGCATTTGAAGTCGAAATCGATACGACGCGCGATGAATTGCTGGTCACGGCTCCGCGACGACGAGCGACGACGATCGCGGAACTCCTACGGGATCTCGACCGGTTCGCGGGCGATCCGCGGCACGCCGTGCGTGTCGCACCGGCGTCCGAAACCCAGATGCGGCTTGCCGAGCAGCTCGTGCCCGTGCTCGCTCAGGTCGCTCAAGATGCTAATGTTCAGACGGGCCAGCCGAACGTGCAGCCGATGCCGAACCAGCCCGGCCAGCCGAATCAGCCGATGGGGCAGGGCGATCCAAACGACCCGAACCGCCGGCAGACGGTCGTCAGCGGTGATCTGCCGGCGTTGATCGCGAATTTGCGCGGCGAGGTCACGATCGAGGCCATTCCCGACCTCGGCGTCGTGATCCTGCGCGGCAACGATCAGGACGTCCAAGCCGTGCGGCAGGTGATCGAGACGCTCGAAAATCTGTCGGCGGGCCAGCAGCCAGTCATCGAGCTGCTGCAACTCGAGCACGTCGATTCGGCCGCACTCGCGACGCTGCTTGAAGACGTCTACGGCCGGTTGGCGACGGTGAGAAATCGCGGCACCGAAACGCCGAGCCGCGTCGCGATCATCCCGATCGTGAAGCCGAATGCCATTCTTGTGATCGCGCCTGAAGGCGAAATGGACGCAGTGCTCGATCTGGCGTCGCAGCTCGATCAGCCGGTCGCGCCGGCGACCGAGTTTCAGGTGTTCCGTCTGCGCAGCGCGCTCGCCAGTCAGGCCGCGGCGACCGTCGAGACGTTCTACAACGAACGCGCGGGCTTGGGCGCTCGTGCGACGGTCATCGCCGACATCCGGACGAACAGCCTGATCATCGCGGCGCGTGCGCGTGACTTGGAAGAGATCGGCGCCCTCATTCGGCGGATCGATCGCGACGAGTCGGCGTGGGTCAACCAGATGAAGGTTTTTCCATTGCGGAGCGCAGCGGCCGAAGAGCTGGCCGAGGTGATCAACACCGCGATTCAAAGCGTGATCAATCCGCAGTCGGCCCAGCAGCAGGGCAACCTCGCTGGAGCGGGTGCCGCGGGTGGCGCAGCGGCACAGGATCTGATCGCCGCACGCAGCGCGGTGCTCGAGTTTATCGACGCCAGCGGAGAATCGCCGCAACTGCTTCGCAGCGGCCTGCTCGCCGACATTCGCGTGACACCCGATCCGCGGACGAACGCCCTATTGGTTTCGGCCGGCGAACAGAGCCTGCCGCTCATCGAAGCTCTGATCCGGCAACTCGATCGACCGGCCGCCGCGGAATCGGTCGTCAAGGTCTTCAGTCTCGAGAACAGCGACGCGACGAGCGTCGTAGAATTGCTTGATTCGCTGTTCGGGCTTGAAGACCAGGGGAATCAGCAGAACGCCGCCCCCGGCATCCAGCTCGCAGGCACGGGCGAAGGCGCGAGTCTGATCCCCTTGAGGTTCGCGACCGACGTCAGGACGAACAGCGTCATCGCCACCGGCAGCGGCGACGCGCTGCAGGTCGTCGAGGCCATCCTGTTGCGGCTGGATGAGAGCGACGTGCGTCAACGCGAGACGACGGTCATCAAGCTGAAGAACGCGCCGGCGACCGAGGTCGCGACCGCGATTCAACAGTTCCTGACGTCGCAACGCGAGCTTGTCCAGATCAACGAAAACCTCGTGAGCACCATCGAATTGCTGGAGCGCGAGATCATCGTCGTGCCGGAACCGGTCAGCAACAGCCTGCTGATCAGCTCGACGCCGCGATACTACGACGAGATTCGTCGCATCGTGACGAAACTCGACGAAGCTCCGCCGCAGGTGATCATCCAGGCGATGCTCGTCGAGGTCACGCTCGACAACGCCGACGAGTTCGGCATCGAACTCGGCTTCCAGGACAGCACGCTGTTCGATCGCAGCATCACGACGATCAACGAAACGCTGAACACGGTCATTCAGGGAACTGGCGGACAACAGATCCAGAGCCAGGAGATCATTTCGCAGAGCAGCACACCCGGCTTCAACTTCAACAATCAGCCGCTCGGCAACAACACCGCCGCCAACCCCAGCTCGATCGGAACGCAGGGACTCGGCAACTTCGCGCTGGGCCGGACCAACGCCGACCTGGGCTTCGGCGGATTCGTGTTCTCCGCCAGCAGCGCGAACGTGAGCGTCCTGCTGAGAGCATTGTCGGCCAAGCGGACGATTCAGGTTCTTTCCCGTCCGCAGATCCGCACGCTTGACAACCAACGCGCCCAGGTGCAGGTGGGGCAGGAAGTGCCTGTCGTCAACGGCGTCACGACGAACGGCCTGCAAGTCTCGCCTCAAATCGTGCGTGAGAATGCGGGCCTCATTCTCACCGTCGTGCCGCGCATCAGCCCCGACGGCAACGTCGTGATGGATGTCGCCGCTGAACGCAGTGAATTCACCGGGGCCGGCGTGCCGGTTTACATCGATGCCACAACGGGCGCCTCGATCGAATCGCCCATCAAGGAAATCACGACGGCCGTCGCCAGCGTAAGCGTTCCCACCGGGCAGACGATCGTGCTGGGCGGAATCATCACCCGGACCGACGACACGCTTGAACGCAAGGTTCCGTGGCTGGGCGACATCCCTTACCTCGGACAACTCTTCCGTTACGACTCAACACGGACACTCCGTCGCGAGCTGCTCGTCTTCCTCACCCCGCGCGTCATCTACAGCGATGCCGACAGCGAGTTGATCAAGCAGGTCGAGGCCGACCGGTTGCACTACATCGAGCACGAAGCCGAGTCGATGCACGGCCCGCTCTACTCGGTCCCGCCGGCCGGGCCGGTCATGCCGTATGGTGAAGTTCCGCCCGTCCTGCAACCGGGTGCGGCTCCACGCGGTGCGTTTCCGCTGAACGACGGACTCCCACCCGATGCGGAAGTCCTGCCAGGACTGCCCGCCGAAGCCTGCCCGCCGGGCGTCTATCCGCCGGGCACGCTCTTCGACGACGCTCCGGGAGACGCGCTGTCGCCCCCGCTGCACATGCCGCCGGGGCCGGCGACGACGTATCCGCCCGTCGCGCCGCCCGTCGAGCAGATGTCGCACGTGCAGCCGATTGGAGAAGCGGTCGCCACGGGACGTCTGGCCGGAAACGGTCCCGTGCCGCCGGCCAAGAAACCCAAGAGGAGCTTCCTGCCCTCCTTCAGCCGCTAATTGCCTCGCCACACCCGATACGGCTGAGTCGGTGCTTCGCTCCGAAGCTATCGTCGTGTCACATCGTTCTACGATCGGTCGAAGTCATGCGTCGATTCGTGACACAAACAACATTGCTCCTGCTGGTCGCGACCTGCGGCTGCAGCAGCCTTTCCGGCGGATGGAAAACCTTCTTGCCTGGTAAGAAATGGGTGGTCGCCGATGCGCACAATCCCGCCGTCGAAGTCGCCTGTGTGTGGCAGCCGGGCGAGGGCCGCGGACCCCAAGGCGTGCCTGCACGAGGTTTTTCCGGGCAGATCTATTTCTTCACGCGCAAGGATGCCGAACCGGCTCTCGTGAACGGCAATGTGCGGGTTTACCTCTTCGCCGATCGCGGCACGCAGGAAGAGCGGGGCAAGCCGCTCCACGAATACGACTTCACGCCGGAACAATGGTCGGCGCACGCGACGATGACGTCGCTTGGGCCGGGCTACTCGGTGTTCGTGCCGTACCCCGAACCCGAGGCCTACCAAGTTCGCTGCCAGCTTCGCGTGCGGTTCACCTCCGCCGAAGGCGATACCGTCTGGTCGGAAGCGCTCACGATGATCCTCGAGGGCCCGCCGCGGCCCGGCAGCGAACCGAACTTCTGGAGCAGCTCCGATGCGCAGGCCCTGGTCGGCAGGGGCAACCAGATTGAAGTCACGAAACGAAGCGGCACGCCAGCTCAATTGAAAGCCTCTGCATCGAGCGAAGCTGCACCGCGAAAACTGCGCAGTGAAACGTTCTCACTGTCGGAGTTGCAGCAAGTGGGTTACGAAGTGCCGGTTCGACGAACATCCGCATCGGCAACGTCTCAGCGCAAGCCTGTGCGGAACGTCACACATCCGCTCGCGGTGCCTCTCGATGAAAATGACAGCGCCTCCTTCGAAAAGGGAGCCGCCTCATCACCGTCAGCCCATCCGTTCGAGGCTTCCCGCGCCATGCGAAGCGGCAAGGCGCATCCACTCGAAGCGACTCTGGAACGACGAGAGACTCCTGTGCGGTCACATCCGCTGACGAGGTCGAACTCGGCCACGATGGAAGACTCGCCTCGCTTCCTGTTGGCCCGTCCGCACGAAACCCCCGCCTCGGGTTCATCGCTGAAGTCTCTTGATCAGACAGCCCAGACGGAACAACCGAGTCGCGAGGAAGTCGCTTCGCAATCGGTCGCCGACCGTGCCAAGTTGCAGACCGCAGCGATGCAATTGCGGTCGGCGCAGAGTCGAAACCATCGCCAGACGGTGGTTGCCGATGCCTCGCCGGTCTACGGTGAATGGCAGTCGATCGCCGAGTGACGCTACCGGTCCCGAAAGCCTTGCCGCACGCATGCATTGCAAGGTGGTTTCGTCGAGATTCACGGGAACTGTAAGACCGGAGAGCACGGGTCTCTTCACGGATGGCGTCCCATGGTATACTCGAAGAGTGCCGCAGGCCGTTTCCGGCCATTGCACCGGCACGGGAGTCTGCCATGCGAAACGCCATTCTTGCGGCGGTTATCGTCCTGATCCTGCCGGCCGCGTTGCTCGCTCAGACGGGCAGTGGCCTATTTCCTACGGCCGGGCAGCCAGGTGGGCGCGCCGCGACTAACCCCACACCAAATCAGGCGAGTAGCCAAAACGCGGCTCAATCGGCCGCGCAGACTGGGACAGGTGCCGGAACCACGGGGAGCAGCACGACGATCGGTCAGGGCACCACCGGCACGCTTGGTGCCGCCAGCGGGCAGACGCTCCTCGACTCGTCTGTGATCGGAACGAATACCTTTACAGGGCGCGCCGCCAACGCCGGCTTTGTCGGCAACGCACAGGTTGGACAGCAGCAGGCGAACATGAACGCCTTCAACCAGATGTTCCAAGGTCTTCAACGCGGCGGAAATGCCGACGGAAGGGCGACCGGCCAGCCGGACGCCGAGAGATTCCAGATCCGGCCGACTTTGCGCGTCGGCTTCGACTACACGCCGGTGACCGCGACGGCTTCAATCACCAATCCGAAGTTCGTCACCCGGTTCAGTGGCATCACGCAACGCAGGCCGCAACTCGCCGGCGTCAACATTTCGAGCGACGACGAAGGCCGCGTCGTGCTGCGCGGCACTGTGGCGAACGAAGACTCGAAAAGTCTTGCCGCCGCGCTCCTGCGATTCGAACCCGGCGTGCGTGAGGTCGTCAACGAGCTCACCGTCGCTCCGCCGGCGGCACCCTGAATGGGGCGGCTCGTCGCGGTCGGAATCGGCGTCTCTTTGATCGTCGGCTGCGCCGACGATGAGCCCGTCAGTGCGACCGTCAAGGCTTCGCCGTCCGTTGGTTCGGATTCCGAGGCATCTTGGCAGACTCAGATCGCCGCCGCGAGGAACGGCCGTTCTGATTCGATCCGAGTGACGCTCTCGAACGTAACTTCACAGGAGTTTCGCGAGCTCGGTGACGGCTGTGACGGCCTGACGACTCTCGTCATCGAACGGGGCTCGATCGCAAACGCCGATCTCACAGCACTCTCGCGATTGCCGAAGCTGCGTTGGTTGAAATTGCCGGTGACAGTCGATGATGCCGGCGTTGAGTTGATCGCCGCGTGTCGTCAGATTCAGATTTTGAACCTCCCGAACGCTAAGTTCTCCGACCGTGCTTGTCTCCGCCTCGCCGATCTCGACCGGCTGACGCTCTTACGTTTCGGTTCGCCGAACGTCACGGATCGAGGCCTCGAATCTCTCGCGAAACTGCCACGGTTGCGATTTCTGCACCTGCTGGAGGTGTCCATCACCGACTCCGGCCTGGGGCACATCGGATCGATCGAGACGCTTGAATCGTTCTATCTCGATGGCGGACGGACGACCGACGACGGACTGAGCCGCCTGCTCACCCGGCGGCCGGATCTGCACTTCCATCTCAACGAGACGCATTTACCGGGCGATCCGAATGCCCATCACGAAGAGTCCTCTGCACCCTGAGCGGCGCTGACGCTCCGTTGACGCTTCCGAATCGGCAGCGGTCGACTTATCGTGGTTCGTTGATCAGAGACCGCATTCCGGAGTGACGACATGCGACGTATTCGCCTGACCGTGTCTTTCCTGTTCGCCGCCTCGGCGGCGCTGGTCTTCTCGTACGACCGGCTTGCCGATTCGCCCGGCGAGAAGATGTCCGAAGCGGCCGGGCAGTTGCTCGGCTCGCTCGACGACGGCCAGAAGGCCAAGATCCGCATCGCTTACGATGCCGCGGAGCGCGTGAACTGGCATTTCGTGCCGCTCGACGCCCGCAAGGGCCTTCCGCTGAAGGAGATGAACGAAGAACAGCGGAAGTACGCGAGATCTCTGCTGAACACCGCTCTCAGCGAATCAGGCTACAAGAAGGCCGATTCGATTATGCACCTCGAGCAGCTCTTGCAAGCGCTTGAAGGCGATGGCCGCCGCTGGCCGCGCGACTGGCTGTTGTACTATGTCACAATCTTCGGTGAGCCTTCCGAGACGGGACGATGGGGTCTCAGTTGGGAAGGGCATCATCTCTCTCTGAACTTCGTCGTCGAGAACGGGCGAATCGTCTCTTCGACACCACAGTTCATGGGTGCGAATCCCGCGACCGTCATGACGGGCGGCGCCGGCGTCGAGAAAGGCACACGAGTCCTCGCCGCCGAAGAGCAACTGGCGTTCGACCTGCTGGCGTCGCTGACTCCGGAGCAGCGCAAGGTCGCCATCGTGTCGTCGGAGGCACCGAAGGAGATTCGAGCCGCCGGCGAAGCCCAGCCACCGAAGGATGCCGCCGTCGGACTGCCGTTGCGCAAGATGACCGAATCGCAGCGGCAGATCTTACGAAAGCTCGGCGACGCGTACGCCTCGTCCTTGCCGCAGCCCGTTGTCGATCAGCGTATCGCCGCGATTCACGAGGCCGGTATCGACGACATCCACTTCGCCTGGTTCGGAGCCGAGAAGCCCGGCGTCGGCCACGGCTATCGAATTCAGGGACCGACGTTCCTCATCGAGTTCGTCAACACGCAGCCCGACGCCGAGGGGAATCCGGCCAATCATATCCATTCGGTCTGGAGGGATCTCAGAGGCGACTTTGCGATCCCGGTCAAGTAACGGCATCAGTCAATGTGTAGTCGGATCGGATAGAGCCGCTGCCGGTCGCCGTTTTCGCGGACGTCGTCGAGCAACGCGGCGATGTCCGGCACGAGAAAATCGTTGAAGCGCTGGCGTCCGTCCTTGCTGACTTTGACTCGCTTGTCGAGATCGACGAGTCCGTCGTTCAATCGCAGCACGTGGCCGCGTGCTCCTGATTGAATATTGATGGTATTGCCTTCCGTGATCCGCGCCTTAAGGATCATGCCCCGTCCGGCGAGGGCGTTCTGCGGGATGCCGTCGGCCTTCACCCAAAAAAATCGGTCGTCACAAGATCGAGCGACCTTCACGTCGATCTCTTTCGGGTCGGCGGACCTGCGAAGCCGCCCCGCCCAAGCCATGACGTCCGGCATTTCTTCGTGGTAGTACTCGTAGCCGCGGCCCACGAACTCGCACCAGATCACGTCGTAGCCTCTTTTCATCATCCAACCGAGATCGCCCGCATTGACGTTGCGCGAACCGCGATCGAGTTCGCCGTTGATCACATAGAACGGCACCGTCTCGGCGTTCTGTTTATAGTTGTAGCGGCTGATGGTCGGTCCGCAGAGGCCGCTGATCGGAATCGCTCCGGCGAAGAGATCCGGATGCGACATGGCGATGTCGAACGTCGCATCACCGCCCATGCCGTGACCGGCGAGGAACACGCGATCGCTGTCGATCGTGAAACGGGCCTTCGCGTCGCGAATCGCCGCCAGCACGGCGAGATGCTCTCGCGCGGTGGAGCCGTATGCGGCCTGCTTTGGCGTCGCATATTCAGGAGCGATGACGATGTAGCCGTCGCGAGTTGCGGGGCCGGGAGCGACGCGGCCCGCACCATCGCGGCCCACACCCCAGAAGGCAGCCGCCTTCTCGATGTCCCATTCGGCGGCGCGCAAGGCCACGATGGCGGGATAATTTCGCGCTGGCGAGTATTCGGGCGGCAATATGACGGCGTATCGCACCGGGCCGGCGGTCGTCGCGAGCACAGCCTTTCCACCGTCGGGATCGGCACCCCATGTCGGCACATTCTCGGTCGTTTCAAGCACGGTGGTATGACTGGGAGACATGCTCGGCGTGTCCGCCCACGGCGGCAGAAACGGGACGAGATCGGCGACCGCCGCCGGAGTGAGCGCCTCCAACTCCGAGAGTTCCGCGAGGAGTTGGGTTCTGCGGCCCGGGTCGCCCGCCCGGAGGCATTCTCCGATCAGGTGTCGTGCCCGCCAGAGCGTGATCGCCTTCGGCAAATCGGTGGTCGCCTTTGCGCTGCCGACGACCCAGCCTGAATAGGCGAGCGCAAGTCGCTCGGCCGGCGCGAGAGACTCATCGTCAGCCAGCGTCAGGAACGCATCGAGGCGTGCGAGGCTGTTCCAGTCGAGTTGGTCCATCAGCGACGACCGCAGGGCGGCCACCGCCGACCGCTGACCCTCGTCCTTCAGCCCGCCTTCGAGTTCGCCCAGCAGGAACAGTGCGCGGTCCGCCTTCTCGCGTCCGTCTCGATAACCCTCTCGCAATTCGTCGACTTGACGAAGCACCTCGGCGTCGAAGCCCAAGTCTTCCGGAAACGCCTCCGCAGCGGAGAACGTGAACTCGTGCTGCCCCGCCGCCTGCCGTCGCCGCAGCTCGGAGAGCAGCCACTTGGCCCGCAACTGGCGAAGCTCGCGATCGAGCTCTTCGACCTTCGCCGCCAGTTCCGGAAAGTCGCGCGCGATGCCCTCCAACTCCGCCGCCGCCGGTTCGTACATCCCCGCTTGCAGATAGAACCGCGCGATCGACATCCGGTCGTCTGGATTCTGAGCGTCAGTTGCGGCGCGCAACATCGCGGCGAGGTCGTCCGGCGGAATCGCGCTCGTCGAGATGCCTTGCCGCCATTTGCTGCTAATGCCTTTGATGCCTTCAACGGTCACGTATCCAGGCTCGATTCGTGTAACTCCTTGCACGATATTGAGCGGATCGCGAGATGTCGCCAGCGTGACGGTTCGCACGCCGCGGTCGCTGAAAGGCGTCACGCGAATCGGCAATCCAATCGACTCGACGGCGAGATTCGATGGCGACTTGATATGTTTGAACGTGAAGACGTCGAACGGGATCAGCGACTGCCCCTGGTCGCGCACGGCGATCTGTCGGCTGGGCACGAAGTACCGCTTGTAGACCGCGTCGACCATCACGAACGGCTTCGTTTGAATTTCGCCGGCCGTGTGCCAGAACTGCCGTTCCGTAAGACCGGGAAGCGGCACCAGGTCGCCCGAGATCACCGTCCCGTTCTTGAGCGTGGCCTTGCCTGCAAACGCCGTTGACGGGAGCGACATCGCCAGGACCGCGAGCACGGCGAAGAAAGGGCGGCGGTCCATGAGATCATCCCACGACACAATCGAACAAGACACCTCTCCACCTATGATCGACTGCGGGGCGCGACGTGTCTACTAGGATGTGAGTTTCGCGCGCGGAGGTGTCACGCGCCGAATCTTCGCGCGCGAACGATAGGACGCAGGACCGTCTGCTTCTAAAGACTTCGCGCCCCAATGATCCTGCCGCCGCTATCGAGGCGCCAAACGGTTGGCGCGCAAATGACTTCCATCAGAACAAACAGCGCGCGGATTCTTCGCAGACGATGAATTCTCGCGCCGAACGTTCGCAGCCGAATGGTCGGCGCGAATGGATCGCAGACGCAGGAGGCGTTTCACTCGACGCGGGGGCGGATGTAGTCCCAGCCCCAGTGCCATGCCGCCCAGATCACTCCGGCGATCAAACCCAGCCACAGAATCAGTCCGATGAGTCCGCCGAGGCCCGAAAGAAACGACTTGATCGGCCGCAGCCGCTTCCGCCAGCGATCCTGCTTCTCGAATGTCGCGAAGTCGGCTCGCAAGCTCCGTACGCGTTTTTGAGCGACGGATCGCGACGCGATTGAGTTCGCGACGGCCTCGAACTCGACGAACTGAGCGGGAGGAAGAAACTCGTCGTGCTCGCTTCGCTTCACGCGAGTCGAGCGAGGATCGAAGATGCCGCCTTGCAGACCCTTCAGCACCTGAGCGGTCGTCATCCGCGAGACCGTCGCCTGGCCGTTGACGGCCGTATGCAGAATGAACCAAGGCTGTGCCGTCTCCGCCGAAGTCTTCGCGGCGGCTTTCGCATTGGTCGGCGTTTTGACGGAAGAGGCCCGCGTCGGGTTCTTCTGACCGGGCGAAGATGCCGCGACGGTACCGCCGGGCAGCGTCGGCAACGCATCTTCGATGAAGCTCAAGGAGGCATTCGCCAGACGCAGCGACGAAAGGTCGCGGATCAGCTCCTCGCACTTCGCGTATCGATGCTGCGGATCTTTCGCGAGCATCTTGTCGATCATCAGATCCAGACGCTCGGTCACCTCCGGATTCCGTTTGCGGGCGCTGGTGAAGCGGCCGTGCTCTTTGGCGAGGATGATTTCGAGAGTGTCCTTTCCGGTGAAAGGCGGCGTGCCAGCGACGAAGTGGTACAGAGTGCAGCCAAGTGCATAGATGTCGGTCCGGCAATCGACATGCTTGGCGTTTCTGGCCTGTTCGGGGGCCATGTAGAGGGGCGTGCCGAGGCCGACACCGCTTTGCGTCATCGACACGTCTTCGTCGGTCGCCTTGGCGAGGCCGAAGTCAGCGACTTTGATGACGCCTCGCTTCGTCACGAGGATGTTGTCGGGCTTGATGTCGCGATGGATCATGTTCTGCTCGTGGGCGTGCCGCAGAGCATCCGCGGCGGCGAGCGTCACGAGCAAGGCATCGCCGACCGAAAGCCGGCCTTGTTCGCCGAGCCACTTCTGCATGCTCTGGCCGTCGACGTATTCGATCGCGGCGAAATGCAGTCCCTGAGAAGTCTCGGCGGCATACGCCCGCACGATATTCGGGTGGTCGAGCTTCGCCATCGCCCGGGCTTCCCGCAGAAAGCGGGCGACGAAATCCTCGCGCTTCGAAAGTTCCTTGGAAAGCGTCTTCAGGGCGACCAGCCGGTCGAGGCTGACCTGCTTGGCCAGGTAGACCGTGCCCATGCCGCCTTGGCCGAGTTTCCGTAGAAGCTGGAAGTCGCCAACGCGGCTGATCTTCTTGGGATCGGAACCACTCGCGGGGTTCGGAGACGAAGGCGGGGCAGGCGGAACAGAATCCACTTGCGTTCCGTCACCCACGACGGTCGCATCAACGTCTGCGGGCAGCGGAACGGCAGGCGAAGTCTTGGGGGCGGACATCGGTCGCCTCGACCGGCAAAAGGAGCGGCACCGCCCGAACGGCAGCGACAACTGCAAGTATGCCTTGCGTTTCCGGCCGTCCCAAAAGAAATCTCGCGATTTCGATGAATGAGTCTTGCTTGCGACACGGCTCACGCCGCGTCGTATTCGACTCCCACCAGCCGCCGGAAGGCTTCGAGGTACTTCTCGCGAGTTCTCTGCACGACGGAATCAGGCAAAGCGGGCGGAGGGCTGTTCTTGTCCCAGCCCGAGGCGTCGAGCCAATCCCGCACGAACTGCTTATCAAAACTCGGCGGGTTTGAACCGGGTCGGTATTCATCGGCCGGCCAATAGCGGCTGCTGTCCGGCGTGAGAGCTTCGTCGATCAGGATCAGATTGCCGTCTTCTGTCTCGCCGAACTCAAACTTGGTGTCGGCGAGGATCAGGCCCCTCGATTCGGCATAGGCCGAGGCATCGGCGTACAGCGACAAGGTTTTCTCTTGCAAGGTCGTCGCAGTTTTCTCGCCGACGACCTTGCACATCTCGGCAAATGAGATGTTCTCGTCATGTCCCGCCTCCGCCTTCGTGGCGGGGGTGAAGATCGGCTCGGGCAGGCGTTCGCAGTTCACGAGTCCTGCCGGAAGTGGCTGTCCGCAGACGCTTCCGGAGTGTTGGTATTCCTTCCAGCCCGAGCCGGCGAGATAGCCGCGCGCCACGCATTCGATCGGTGCCACCCGTGCCTTGCGAACGATCATGCTGCGCCCCGTCAGCGACGAGCGATCGTCGTCGAGCGGCAACGCCGGGTCGGAGACGTCGGTCGACAACAAGTGATGCGGGACATCGAGTCTCTCGAACCACATCGCGCTGATCCGCGTCAGAATCCGCCCCTTGTCGGGGATGCCGGTGGGCAGAATCCAGTCGAACGCGCTGATCCGGTCGGTGGCTACGATCAACAGCCGATCGCCGAGGTCGTAGACATCGCGAACCTTGCCCCTGCGGACCGGCAGGCCGGGAAGATCGCTCTGAAGCAGGGCAGGGGTGTTCATCGCAAGAGAGAACAGAAGAAGTGAGAAGGTAGAAGTCAGAAGAGTCGTCCGCGATGGAAGAAGCGGGCGAAGTTGGAGACTCTCACCTTCTTCCGTCCTTATCTCTTCCGTATTCGCCAGACTAAAGCAGAGTCCGAGGCTCTCGAGGAGGCGCACCGCCTTGCGGAACGCTATCACGCATGCGGTCGTTGAACAACGGTGGTGCCGGGAATAGACTTGCGTCGATGCAAGCGGCACACTTCCGCAGTCGCGAGTCATTGTTTTCTTCTGCTTTTCGCCCTGTCGGTCCCCCCGTGCCGTTGCCCGGTCAGGCTATTTCAGGTTCAGCCTTCCGCACCTCCTCAACGCGATTCAAGGCAGCCGGCGATGGGGGTGATGCGTTTCCAGATCGACACGAGTGATCGACTCGCGATCGACGCGGACTTCGACCGGGCCTATCTCGGTCGATTGGAAGGACGCGTCTACCCGACGGAAGTTCGCGTCGAAGGCAACTACCTGATTTGCCGGAGAGAGGTCTCCGAGAGCGCTCGATTGTTCGTGTCTTATGCGGTTCCCGGCTTCGGCCGGCCCGTGCTGAACACCGCCGCGTTGCGCGAACAAGAAGAGCCTTACGTTCTAGCCGTGGAACTCGCACGCGGCAGGATCGGGCTCGTTCGCGATCAGCTCGCCGCGTGGCAGCAGAGCGGGATGACGATTTCCGACGACGCCGTCACTGCACTGCAGGAGGCGCAGAAGAAACTCCGAGTCGCGGCATGCTGCGAGAACGACGGCGGAACTCCGGCGGGCGCAGCCCAGGCGGCGCTCATCGCGGCGTGCCAAGCGTCGGACATTCTCGTCGCATCCTACGTCCGCCAACGGCTCGCGATCCGGCGGCGTCGGTCCTCGCATCTGCCGATCCTGCTCGGTTGCCCGCTGCGGGCGATGCGGCCGGCCCGCGCGGGCGACAAGGCGTTCGTGTCGGCGTTCACGGCGACGACGGCGGCGGTCGAGTGGGGCAAAGTGGAACCCTCTCAAGGCGAATACGAGTGGACGCTGCAAGACGAGCAGGTCGAGTTCGCGGAGCGGAACCGGCTCGTGGCCATTGCGGGGCCTCTGCTCGATTTCGGCAACCGCGGCATGCCGGAGTGGCTCTGGCAGTGGGGTCGCGACTATTACGCCTTGCAAAGTTTCGTTTCGGACTTCGTCGAGACTGCGATCACGCGCTACGCCAGCCGTGTGAGAACGTGGGAAATCGCGGCCCGGGCGAACACCGGTGGCGGCCTCGCCCTCGATGAAGAACATCGGCTCGCCCTGACGGCACGGGCGATCGAAGTCGCCAAGCAAACCGACGACGAACTGCAACTTTCTCTCCGCATCGATCAGCCGGCCGGCGAATATCAGGCGGCCGGTCTGCACCGGCTCTCACCGTTGCAGTTCGTCGATGCACTGATCAGAAGCGGGGCCGGTCTGACGTGCCTCACCCTCGAATATGCGGTCGGATACCGACCTTGCGGCTCCGATTACCGCGATCGCTTCGAGTTGTCTCGTCTGATCGACCTTTGGTCGACGCTCGGCCTGCCGTTGACGATTTCGCTCGCGTTTCCTTCGCAGGCAAAGTCCGACCCGAACGCCGAAGCGGGCATCGAAGTCCGAGAGCCCCAATGGAAGGCACCTTGGAGCGAACCCGCTCAAGGCGAGTGGCTCGCCGAGATGTTACCGCTGCTGATGTCCAAGCCGTCCGTCGCCGGGATCGAATGGTGCTGCTTCAGCGACGCGGTCGCCCATCGCTTTCCGCATTCCGGCCTGACCCGGCCCGACGGTTCGTCAAAACCCGCTTTTGAACGACTCGGACGGTTCCGCGAAGCTTATTGGCAACGCAACCGCGATGCGGGCTGAACTTCGGGTTCGGCGTCCGTCACTGCTCACGTCGTGATACAATCTTGCTTCCGTGCGAACCCTCTCTGGAGATCACGCCATGCATGCTTTGCTGCCGTTGACCATGCTCGTCGCCTTTGCGGCTCCCGCTCCCAAGGGCGTCGAGGTCGGAGATCCGGCTCCCAAGTTCGCCGCGATGAGCGATGAAGGCAAAGAATGGAAATCGACCGAGCACATCGGCAAGAAGGTGGTGGTCGTGTACTTCTACCCGGCCGACATGACCGGCGGATGCACGAAACAAGCCTGCTCGTTCCGCGATGACATGAGCGAACTGAAGGAACTCGCGGTCGAAGTCGTCGGCATCAGCGGCGACAGCGTCGAGAATCATCAGCTCTTCAAGAAGGCTCACGACCTGAACTTCACGTTGCTCGCCGACGAGAAGGGTGAAGTCGCGAAGCTGTTTGGCGTGCCCACGAAAGCCGGCGGCACCTTCAACACCGAGATCGACGGCGAAAAGGTCGCATTGGTGACGGGCGTCAGGGCTGCCCGCTGGACGTTCGTGATCGGGCCCGACGGAAAAGTCGCCTACAAGAACACACAGGTCAACCCGACCGAGGACAGCAAGGCTGTTCGTGAAGTCGTCGAAAAGCTCAAAGCCGATAAGACGGAATAGGGGAGAATGGAAGAACGGAGAACGGGAGGAGCGAGAATGGTGGGAATGAGTGGTCGAGTGATGTGATGTTTCGACCCCTCGACTTCAGTTCTTGCCTTCTCCTGTTCTTCAATGCTTCAGTTCTTCCGATCGTGATCCCTTCGGAAACTCCCCGGATAGACTTGTTTCCGGGACAGGTTACGGTGAAGGCATGTCCCTTGCAGAGCGGGCACAGGCCTTCACGGCGACCGCAGGAATCGAAACCGTTTCAAGAAGGTGATCGGCGATGACATGGGCCGACCGCTGCTTTTCCGGCTGGGGCGTTTCATGCGTCTCCGCCGTGTCGGCCGCGTTGCTCGCTGTGGCCTTGCCAGGGTTCGGACAAGATCTTCCACCGCGCGAGGCGCCGCTCCAGCCGCCGGAGATCATTCCGCAAGCTCCGGCGTTGCAGGCTCTTCGCGCTCAGCCCGGCGAGATCGACGCCGGTGACGAACGACCGCCGTTGTTCGTCGCCGATCGGATGTCCACCCGCAGGTTACGTTTGGCGGAGGCACGTCTTGAAAAAGGCGTCTACGACGAAGCGGTCGATTTGTTGCAGACGGTGCTCGACAGCGACGAGGACTCCGCCGCTCCCATAGAAGACGGTTCCGATGTCTTCCGCAGCCTGAAGGGCCGGGCGATTGAGTTGCTCTCTGGTCTTGCGCCAGAGGGGCGTCGCGTCTACGAGTTGAAGTACGGCGTGACGGCTCGGGGACGACTTGGCGAGGCGATCAATGCCGGGGACTGGAAGGGTGTCGAAGCGGTTTCGAGGCGTTACTTCCATACCGCCGCCGGCCGTGAGGCGACGTACCGCCTCGCCGTTTGGGCCGACGACCGGGGCGAACCCCTCGAAGCGGCCTTGCTCTTCCAACGACTGAAGGAGGACGACGGGGGTTCGGCGTTCGAGCCGCAACTTTCTCTCCGCACGGCAGCGGCATGGTCAAAGGCCGGACTCGACGACTTGGCGAGCGAGGCAGCCGCACGATATCTCGACCTCACCCGCGGCGTTCTGAATCCCATCGCCGGCGCGCCCGCGGTGCCGGCGACGCCGGAGCGATTGCTCTCGTGGCTGAAGGGCATCTCGGGGAGCCTCGACAACGCTGCGGACAATCGATGGCCCTCAATCGGCGGCAGCGCCGACCGACTTGCCGACGTCGGTCCGGTCGCCATCGCCGGCGGTGCCGAATGGTCCCACCAACTGCATGTCGCGACGGATTGGGACGACGCTCACGAGTCGGCGCGGGTGCATCGACTTGCGAGGGGGCTCGATCTTTTGTTCGAAGCCGCGGTAGCGGTCGGCACCAAGCTCACGCAGCCCGCGTTTCATCCCGTCGTGGCCGGCGACGTGGCCGTCTTTCGCACGCTCCGGAACATCCAGGCTGTCGATGTCGCCACGGGAAAACTGCTGTGGCAGACCGATCCGCCGCACGATCGGTACTTCGACGCCGCGATGGCTGAACTCGACGTCCTGCTTCAGCTTGGGCCGGAATCGAGCAACGGACCCCAAATGATCTCGCAGCTCGCCTGGCAGAATCTGACTTCAGGGGCGCTTTCGACCGATGGCCGTTTCGTCTACGGCATCGAAGGCACCGGCAGAGTGATCATGCAAGGTCTCGGACGGCCGAATGCTGTGGGCGAGTCTGAGTTCAATACTCTGTTCGCTTATGAACTGGCGGCGGAAGGCCGCATCGCGTGGGCAGCGGGCGGGCCTCGAACCGAAGACGCGGCTTCGGGCGTCTTTTTCCTGGGACCGCCGTTGCCGCTCGGCGGGCGACTCTACTCGATTGTGGAGACGGACGGCGCGATTCGCCTGTTGGCGATGGACCCGCTCGCCGATGCGGCTCATCGGGTCGTATGGTCGCAAACGCTCGTTGAGGCGGATCAATCGTTGTCGTCCGATCCTCTGCGGCGGATTTCGGGGCTGAGTCCGGCCTTCGCCGATGGAGTTCTCGTCTGTCCGACGGGTGCCGAGGCGGCCGTCGCCGTCGATCTCGCGCGGCGAATTTTGCTTTGGGGCTATCAATACCCGCCGGATTCCGGCGTCGCTCCTTCCGAGCATGTGCCGCAAATCTTCTTCGGTGCTCGACGGGTGCGAATGGTCTCAGACGACGATCGCAATCGGTGGCTTGATGCGGTGCCGCGCACCACGAACGGTGCCGCGTTCCTCACTCCCCGCGATTCGAATGAGCTGCATTGCCTCGATTTGAAAACGGGAGAGGTTCGCTGGAAGCATCCGCGCGGAACACTGCTTTATCTCGCCGCGGTGCGAGACGATCTCGCCGTCCTTGTCGGGCGACAGGCGATCGTCGCCCTCGACGCGACGACCGGCGAGCGGGTCTGGGAACAGCCGCTCGATGACATGCCGGCGGGTCGCGGCGTGCAGAGCGGCGACCTGTACCATCTGCCGCTGGCTTCGGGCGAGATCGCGACGATACGGCTTTCGAATCATCAGGAACTCGTTCGCTCGCCGGTCGGCTCCGGGATCAAGCCGGGGAATCTCATCGCCGTCGGCGGACGTCTGATTTCGCAATCCACGGATGCGATTGTCGGGTTTCGTCGTCGCGACGACCTTGAAGCGGCGTTTCAGACCACTGAGGATGCCGCTTCGGCGATGCTCGCTCTGCGCGGAGCCGACGAACTCCACCGCGGTAATACCGAAGCGGGGCTGGAACTGCTTCAGCGTGCGCTCCGCTCTGCCGATCTACCCGATGCGAAGCGATTGTACGTGCATGTGCTGCTCGAAGGGCTGCGGGCGAACTTCGCCAAGTACCGGAAGTACGAGCGGGATTTGCTGGCGATTGTCGACGATCCGGATCAGAAGGCCGACTTCGTTCGGGTCTTCGCCGCGGGCCTCCACAGTTCCGGCGAACATGGCGCAGCGTTCGATGCCTACCTGCGGCTGGCGTCGGACGACGCCGGCGAGCCTGGCTACAGCACGACGCCGGACGGAAGGCTGGTTCGCGCGGATTGCCTCGACCGAGTTCGCGTCAGAGAGATTTACCGGGGGGCGTCGCCATCGGCGCAGGCGGAGATGGCCGAAAAGGTGACGAGCGAGTTGCGCCGAGCCGCGCGAGCGGGCGACATCGCCGCCTTGGAACAATTCGCGACGATCTTCGCTGACACATCAGCAGCGCCGATCGCCTTGCAGGCCCTCGCGAAGGAATACGCCAAGGCCGGGGATGTGTTGAAGCTCGAACGGGCTGAGATGCGGCTCCGGCAGCAGTTCGCTGAGCCAGCGAACGAATCGCACCTGCTCGACCCTTCGGAGGCGTATTCGGCGTTCGAACCAGCGGAACGCGCTGCGTTCGAAGTTTCGTTTCGGGCCGAGTATCTGCCGGACGAAATCAAGAGCGGGCGTCCGGCGACGGCGGCCGAAGCGAGCCTGCCGATGCGCATCGTCGGCCCCGTTCCATCAGCCTTTCGAGGATGGAGTTTCGAAGTCGCGGCGAACGCCTGGTCGTTCGTCGCCCGCGATGCGCGGGGCCGGAAACGGTGGGAGATCCCTTTTCAGCCGAACCGGCGCTTCGACGGCAATCACCGTGGAGTCTCACGCGCCCAGATCAGATTTTCCGGCCATCTGCTGGCGGCCTCGGCTGGAACGCGCGTCGTCATGCTCGATCTGACGGCGCAGGCGGATCGCCCGGCAATCCTCTGGTTTGGCGACTTGACGGACCGCAACCATGACGTGGCCATCGAGCGACTGGTGATGATCAATGGTCGGACGATGGCCGACCCTGCGGACGGCCCCATCGGCTTTGCGGGGGCACGTCTGTTCCTCTACCAATCCGGGAGCGCGGTCACGGCCGTTGAACCGTTGACCGGTGAAGTTCTATGGCGGCGATCGGCGCTGCCTTTGAACTGCGAGCTGTCCGGCGACGACGAATTCGTCACCTTGCAAATGCCGGGCGGCGACAAGGTGCTGGTTCTCGATGCGATCGATGGCAGGCCCGTCGCCCAGCGAGAACTGCCGAAAGCGATCGCTCGTTTCGCCTGGTCCGGCACGAACTTCGTCACGTGGCGCACCGCGGATCAGGCATTGGAACTCGACTGTCACGATGTCGCCCGAGATGCGCGAGTCTGGTCACGAAGTTTCGCCGACTCCGCCCTCGCAGCGCCTTTGGGAACCGACGAAGTCGCGATTCTCGATCCCGCCGCGGGTCGCCTGGCCGTGATACGAATTCTTGATGGCGGAATCACGTTTGAAGCCAAAACCGAGCCCGACTCTGCGGTCAACGACTTTGGTGCCTTACGGCACTTCGATCAGTTGGTGGTGTTCACACGCCGCAGCCAGCCGGCCGTCCGGATGCCCTTTGAGACCGCTCGCACGCAACTGCCGATCGATGGACTCGCGTATGGATTCGACGCGAGCGGCGATGGGAAGGGCACGCGCCTCTGGTCGACGGTGATCCGTCGGCAGTACGTCAACGTGCGGCAACCGAGCGGTTTGCCGATTCTCTTGTTGGCGGCCAATCGAAACCCCTTTGGCGGCGAGCCGAAACACCACGCCGCGGTGCTCGACGTTCGCACGGGCGAGTTGCTGATCGAGCAGGGACGACCAATCAACTTTCAGCCCTTCGGAACGAACGTCGATCTCGAAGCAGGTTCGATCGAGATTGTCACCCAGGGAGCGCGCTTCCTGCTGACGCCCACGGACGACCCGCTGCCGAAGCCGCGATCCGACGGACTCGCCGAACTCGGTGACGAGGCCTTCGGTGATGCGACCGTCCTCGGTCAGCCGTGACCGCCTGGACCTCCACCGGCGAGTCGCTGCCAGCGTGACCGGTTGACACAGCACGGGCGTCGCGGCAAAGAGCTAAACCGGCCGCATTCGTCTCTTCGTTGACATTGCGTTCACTCGCCTCTAACGTGAGCGGCGCAATCTCACGCCGCGTTCCGCGGCAAACCTCGCTTCCCGCCGATGTCGCTCGAAAGGATCTGGAATGGCGCGCCCGGTCACGCTGTTCACCGGCCAATGGGCCGACCTGCCGCTTGAGGAAATCTGCCGCATCGCCGGCAAAGCCCAAGAGGACGGATTCGGTTACGACGGTTTGGAGCTGGCTTGCTGGGGCGATCATTTCGAGGTCCACAAAGCGGTTTCCGACGACACGTACTGTGCGAAGAAGCGGGATCTGCTGGATCGCTATGATTTGAAGCTGTTCGCGATCTCGAACCATCTCGTCGGGCAGGCCGTGCTCGACAACATCGATGCGCGCCACAAGGCGATTTTGCCCGACTACGTGTGGGGCGACGGAGACCCGGCGGGCGTCAACGAGCGCGCCGCGGAAGAAATGAAGGACACGGCTCGGGCCGCTCAAAGGCTCGGCATCGACGTCGTGAACGGCTTCACCGGTTCGAGCATCTGGCACCTGCTGTACGATTTCCCGCCGACGCCGAAGAAGATGATCGAGGCGGGTTACGACCTGCTCGCCGAGCGCTGGAATCCGATTCTCGACGTGTTCCAGGAATGCGGCGTGAAGTTCGCTCTCGAAGTCCATCCGACCGAGATCGCCTTCGACATTCACTCGGCCGAACGAGCGCTCGAAGCATTGGGCCGGCGGGAAGAATTCGGCTTCAATTTCGATCCAAGCCACCTGTTGTGGCAGGGAGTCGATCCCGTGGAGTTCATCCGCAAGTTCCCCGATCGCATCTATCACGTCCATATGAAGGACGCGATCGTGAGCCTCAACGGTCGCAGCGGCATCTTGTCGAGCCACCTGTCGTTCGGCGACAGCCGGCGCGGCTGGGACTTCCGCAGCGTCGGCCGGGGCGGCGTGCGGTTCGAAGAGATCATTCGCGCGCTCAACGACATCGGCTACAAGGGGCCGCTCAGCGTCGAGTGGGAAGACAGCGGCATGGACCGCATGCACGGCGCGAAAGAGGCCTGCCAGTTCTGCAAGAACGTCGATTTCGAACCCTCCGGCCGCGCGTTCGACGCCGCATTCGGCGATTGACGTCTTTCAGGATCGCGTTCTGGGGTTCGCCCGCCTTTCGAGGCGGGCTTTTTTCGTGGGAATTGTGAACAGGAACCCGTCTTTCGGCGCCTCGGCGAGGCACCTAGAATGATGGCGATCTCTTCCTCGTTCGCGATCGTGCCGCCCATCATGCCGCAACGGATGATTCATCTCTGCCTCGCCTTTTCGTTCGGCGCCCTTACGTTCCTTGGCGTCGCTGAAGCGGCGGAGAGCCGTCAACTCGAGCAGCTCAAGGCCCGTCACGCCACGTTGCGCCGTGACTACGCCGAGACGCTCGCGAGCCTTGCCCATGACTTGGAGGCCGTGGGGGCGATCGATGCGGCCGGTGAGGCGTGGAAGCTGGCCGTGCCGCCGAATCCGCGGGAGATCGTCGTCACCCGCCTTCCTTCACAGGTTCAGCCGGAAGTTCCGCACGACGTCCCCGCCGAAGAGCGTGCGCTACGACTCAAGCTTCGCAAAGCACGCGAACAGCAATCGACCGAGCTGTATCAACTTTCGCGACAGGCACTCTCCCCACCGACTCGATCGGTGCAGCTCGCTTTCGAACTCCTGCGCGAGTCGGCCGTTCAAAACCCGGATAATGCGATCGCCCGCAAGGTGCTCGGATTCGTGCGCGCGGGCGACGAATGGCTCACGCCGTTCGAGCGGCGCAAACGGCAGGCGGGAGAAGTCTGGCACGACAGGTACGGCTGGCTTCCGAAAGACCACGTTCAGCGGTACGAAGCTGGCGAGAGAAACTACGAAGGCCGCTGGATCACCGCCGAGAACGAGGCCGAGCTACGACGAGACTTCGACAACTGTTGGGAAGTCCGAACCGAGCATTACCTCGTCAAAACGAATCACAGCCTGGAACGCGGCGTCGAGGTCGCCAGCCGGCTCGAAGTCTTCCACGACTTCTTCATGGAGACGTTCGCTGGTTTCTTCAGCGGGCCTGAAGACCTGAAGTCCCTCTTCGGCGGCGGCACCAGCCGCGCGACGTCGCGTTCCCCCTATGAGATCCATTACTACCGCGATCGCAACGAGTACAACCAGAAGCTCGTCGTGGAGTTTCCGGTCATCGGTATCACGAATGGTCTTTATTTCACCAAGGATCGCGTCGCGTACTTCTTCCACGACCCCACGCTGACACTCGACGACACCCTCTATCATGAAGCGACCCATCAGTTGATGTACGAGTGCCTGCCGCGACAGCGCGAGGTCGCGACGCAGGCCCATTTCTGGGTGATCGAAGGCATCGCCTGCTACATGGAGTCTTTTCGACCGGGCGAAGGTCTGGTCTCGCTCGGCAACGTCAATCACGACCGTATCAGGGCGGCGCAGTACCGGTATGAAGACGGATACTACGTGCCGCTCGGCCAGTTCGCCGCCAAAGGCCTGCATCAGTTTCAGAGCGAGCCGTCGAATGTGTTGCAGAAGAACTACAGCCAGGCGGCGGGTCTCTCGCACTTCTTCATGCACTACGACGACGGCCGGTATCGCGACGCGCTGGTCGAGCATCTCTCGCAGCTCTATCACGGCGTCGGAGCCGCCCGGCGTCCCGTTCAGAATCTCGCCGTGCTGACCGGCGTCGCCTACACGACGCTCGACCGGCAATACGGTGAGTACATGAAAAGCCTCGCCGCGCCCGCAGCGACGTCCGCGGCGCGAGAATGAGACAGGAATTGGAGAGTGTGCGATGAAGTACCGTGTGTTGATTGATCAAGATGAAGACGGCATGTTCGTCGCCGAAATCCCCGCGTTGCCCGGCTGCTTCTCGCAGGGTGACACGCGCGAACGGGCGATCGAGAACGCGAAGGAAGCGATCGCCGCCTATGTGGAAAGTCTGACGAAGCATGGCGAGCCGGTACCACCGTCGATCCATGAAGAGGTTGTCGAGGTGATCGGTTGAGCCGCCTGCCAGGTCGTCTCCGAACGAGAAGTCGTCAATGCCTTCCGTAAGATCGGCTTCGAGTTTGATCATCAACGCGGAAGTCATATCGTTCTGCGGCAGATGAGCCCCCCACATCGCCGTATCACGATTCCAGATCACGATGAAATGGCGAAGGGAACGCTTCGGGCAATCATTCGACAGACGGGATTGACCGTCGAAGAGTTTGCTGCGTTGCTCTGATCTCGCGTCAGATGTCACGCGTCGGATTTCAGAAACGCTGGATTGGGTGCCATCGCGGGTCGTGATTCCTTATCCTGATACGTTTGAATCTGCGTCGTGCTTGACACTCGATTTTCAGACACAGTCGGACCTGCCATCTGCTCATTCCCCACGCACTCGGGGCATCATCGCCATGAAACCGCTCAAGAGCGGCGGCGGCTGGAAAGCCATCTTTTATTCCTTGCGGCTGGCCCGCGGCGTCGGACCGTGGAAATTCTGGAGCGCCATGCGTTCCAAGAACGCCTGCAAGACCTGCGCGGTCGGCATGGGCGGCCAGCTCGGCGGCATGGTCAACGAAGGCGGCCTCTTCCCGGAAGTCTGCAAGAAGAGCTTCCAGGCGATGGCTTCCGACATGCAGGGAGCGATCCGGCCGGAGTTCTTCAAACGCTACGGCATCCGCGAACTGCGAGCGCTCTCACCTCGCGAGTTGGAGGCGAGCGGCCGACTCGTCGATCCGCTCTATCTTGCGCCGGGCGAGACGCACTACCGAACAATCGGCTGGGACGAGGCGATCGACAAGGTCGCGAACCAGCTCAAGTCGAGCGGTCCCGAGAAGACCTTCTACTACGCCTCGGGCCGTAGCTCGAATGAGGCCGGTTTCCTGTTGCAGCTTCTGGCACGCGTGCAGGGCACGAACTACGTCAATAATTGCTCGTACTACTGTCACCAAGCGAGCGGCGTCGGCCTCGCCAGTAGCATCGGCATGGGAACGGGCACGATTCGTTGGGAGGATCTGCATCACTGCGATCTGTATCTGCTCATAGGCGCGAACCCGGCGTCGAACCATCCGCGGCTGATGCGGAACCTGATGGAGATCCGCCGCCGCGGCGGAAAGGTGATCGTCGTCAATCCGCTGCGCGAGTTGGGCCTCGTGAACTTTCGCGTGCCGAGCGACGTGCGGAGCATGCTCTTCGGCAGCGAGATCGCCAGCGAGTACGTGCAGCCCCACATCGGCGGCGACACGGCGTTGTTGACCGGCATCGCCAAATATGTGCTTGAACGCGGCAAGCACGACGACTCGTTCATCGCGGAAGCCACCGAAGGTTTCGACGAGTTCCGCCGGCAGGTCGAAGACACGACGTGGGACGAGATCGTCACCGGCTCCGGGGTCGCTCGTGAAACGATCGAGCGCATCGGCCGAATGTATTGCGAATCGAAGAACGCGGTGCTCGCGTGGGCGATGGGCATCACGCATCACAAGTTCGGCGTGCAGAACGTGCAGATGATCGCGAACCTCGCCTTGTTGCGAGGCATGATCGGACGGCCGCACGCCGGCCTGATGCCGATTCGCGGCCACAGCAACGTTCAGGGTATCGGTTCCGTCGGTGTGACGCCCACCCTCAAGAAAGAGATCCTCGAACGCTTCGAGCAGCGGCTCGGTTTGCGGATTCCGACGTCGCCCGGCCTCGACACGATGGCCTGCATGGACGCCGCCGACGGCGGCGACATGGAAACGGCGCTTTGCCTCGGCGGCAACCTCTACGGCAGCAATCCCGACGCGGCCTTCGCCACCCGTGCGATCTCAAGGCTCAAGCAGGTCTGTTATCTCTCGACGACGCTCAATACCGGGCATGCCTGGGGCAGGGCGGAAGAGACGATCATCCTGCCCGTGCTGCCGCGCGACGAAGAGTCGCAACCGACGACGCAGGAGTCGATGTTCAGCTTCGTCCGTCTCAGCGAAGGCGGCAAGCCGCGACACGCCGGCCCTCGCAGCGAAGTCTCGATCCTGTCGGAACTCGGCAAGCGCGTCTTCGGAAGCTCCGGAGCCGTCGATTGGAGCACCTTATCGAGCCACGCGGCGATTCGACAGCTTATCGCCGACCTCATCCCCGGTTACGAGGCCGCCGGCAAGATCGACGAGACGAAACAGGAGTTCCACGTCGGCGACCGGGCGATCTACGAGCGGAAGTTTCCCACCGCCAGCGGAAAGGCGAAGTTTCACGCCGTCGAACTGCCGGAAACCGCTTCACCTGGTGAGTTGCGATTGATGACGATCCGCTCGGAAGGCCAGTTCAACACCGTCGTCTACGACGAAGAAGACATTTACCGCGGCCAGGAGCGACGCGACGTGATCCTCATGTCGCGACACGATCTGGAACGACTCGACCTGCGCCCCGATCAGCGCGTGCGCGTGCGGAGTTCCACCGGCGAAATGCGGAACATTCTCGCCCGACCGTTCGACGTCCGCCCCGGTAACGTCGCGATGTATTGCCCGGAAGCGAACATCCTCGTGCCCAAGGGCGTCGATCCGAAGTCGAAAACGCCCTCGTTCAAGCTTGTGCCGGTGACCGTGGTTCCGGAAGGTGCGAATACCACTCGATCCGAACCGGAGGTCGCGGCTCTCGCGACTTCCTAGACGACTCTCTCGGCAGGAAAATCGAGGGAAGGATTTCGCCCGTACGTCCAGCGCCACACGCGTCCGTCCTCAGGATCATCGACCTCGCCGACGAGTTGGAAGCGGTTCTTCTCCAGCAGCCGGGCAGACGCGTTCTTCTCGGCGAACGTATGAGCGACGACCGTCTGCACCGTCGGATCGTGCAACGCTCGTCGCGTCAATTCGGCGGCGGCCTCAGTGCCATATCCTTGCCCCTCGAACGCTGGCAGCGTCCCGTAGGCGATCTCGACTTCGCCTCGCGCGTTCGGTCCGCCCTTGTAGCCGCCCATGCCGACGACCGCCCGACGTTCTTCGTCAACGATGAAGAACCCGCCCCACTCGGTCGGCCGTGGTACCCGAATCCCGAGCTCAAGCGTCTGTTGAACCACCTCTCTCAACATTTCCGCTTCCTCGCCGACCGTTACATTGAAACGTCGCTCGAATGCTTTGCCGTCGCCTTTAAGCAGCGAGGGCATTTCGTCATCCATAGTGAGAAATGCAAGGCGATGTGAGGGCACAGGAGACTCGCTTACGAAGATAAAGGATGCGTGCAAGATACAAGAACGCGAGCGAAGTTCGTTCTCGCGTGACATGGGCGCAGGCGACCGAGCGGATGATAGCCTACCGCCGTCGCAGTCGCCCGTTGACGTAGACATCGCTTTCAATCAGCGTGAGCGACGGCGAATCGAGTTGTGAGAGTTCAGGAACCTGCTCAAGTCCGTCCCCCCCGATCGGACTGACGGCTGCCGACCCGCCGACGAGCTTCGGGGCCATGAAAACATGCACCTCGTCGATCAGTTGGGCGTCGAAGAACGAGCCGAGCAGGGCTCCGCCCCCTTCGATGAGCACGTTCGTCATCCGTCGTCGGCCGAGTTCGGCGAGCAGGGCGCTGAGATCACCCCGGCCTTCACGCGACGGCAGAAGGATCGACTCGACGCCCTTCTGTCGAAGCGCATCCAGCGTCGCTTCATCGGCTGCTGCCGTCGTCGCGAGCAGCACGGGGGACTCCGTCGCGGTACGTGCCAACTGCGACTCGATCGGCAGCACCCCGCGCGCATCGACGACGATCCTCGTCGGCGTCCGTGGTCCAGGAGGACGCGCCGTCAGCAAGGGATCGTCGGCGAGAGCCGTGCCGGCACCGACGATGATCGCGTCCATCCGGCCTCGCAGGCGATGGACGAGTTCGCGCGAACCGCGATTCGAGATCCACTTGGAGTGGCCCGTTCTCGTCGCGATCTTGCCGTCGAGCGTCATCGCCCATTTCGCATGCACGAAAGGCCGCCCGAGCGTCACGAGCGTCACGAAGGGAGCCACCAGCCGGCGCGCCTCCGGCTCACAGAGGCCGACCTCGACATCGATGCCCGCCGCACGAAGTTCAGCGATGCCGCCTCCCGCCACATGCGGCGCCGGATCCTGCATCGCGACCACGACACGTTCGACACCGGCGGTGATGAGCGCCCGCGAGCAGGGGGGCGTCTTGCCATGGTGGCAACAGGGTTCCAGCGTGACGAAGAGCGTCGCTCCGCGTGCCTTATCACCCGCCGCGGCGAGTGCGTTGGCCTCGGCATGGGGGCCGCCGAAGTGTTGGTGAAAGCCTTCGGCAATCAAATTCAGACCGCGATCGACGAGCACCGATCCCACGGCGGGATTCGGCTCGACGTGGCCGATGCCTTGTGCCGCGATCACCAGTGCATGCCGCATCGCAGCGGTTTCGGATTCGAATCGCATGGTAGCTATCAAAGCGAAAAGCCCGCCGGTTGCAACCGGCGGGCTTTATGGACGAAACGATCGCAGGGCGCGTCAGCTTCCCGGCAGCCAAAGTTTCTTTTCGGCCGTTCCGCTGCCCTGGTCCGGAGTCCAGACACCCGAAGAGGCCGCACCGACCGGCTCCAGCACGCTCGGCGGCGTGACCCCGACCGACAGCAACAGGTGATTCAGGTATTCGGTGAAGCGCGGAACCTTTGGCCCGTAGTAGCTTGCGATCCGGCGGACGAACGGCTGGAGATCCTCGGATTCCGGATCTTCCAGACGCAACCCGAGTTCCTTCGTGTCCCAGCGGAACACGTTCTCGAACGAGTTTTCGCCCGACTTCGCCGCCTGGCGGCCTTCGTTGGTCCAGCGCAGGGCTTCGGAAGCGTCTCCTTGATCGCGGGCGAGATCCGACAGCGTCATATAGAGCCGCGTCGTGTCCACGTCGGGCAACGAACGCTTCAGCGCTTCTTCAAGCACCGCCTTGAGAAACACGCCGTGATGCACGAGCAACGAGCGGTTCAACACGACCGAGAGCTGCCGATCATCGAGTCGCTCGACCGGCAGGCGATGCAGTTGGATGGCGGAGAACGTGTTGAGCGGCAAGTCTGGCGAGACCTCGACCTGCGGAATCGCCGGCAATCCCAGCCGCGATCTCAATCCCGCCGCATCGAGCGTGTACCGATACCGCAGGCAGAAGGCGTCGAGAACGTAGATCGCTCCGGCAAGCGGCACTCGCAAGCCTTCATCCGATGCGGCTTGCGTGGGAGTCTTGCCGATCAAGGCTTCTTGCGGCGTTTCGAGCCAGGTCTCGACCGCCTTCTCCCAGCGGCTTCGTTCGAATCCCCGCCGGGTTTTCGCGGAGGTTTTATCGGGGTACGCCAGCCTGACATGCAGTTCCGCGAGATCGCGCGGCAGGGCTACGTCGCCCTCTTCGCTGCCTTCTTCGACGAGTTCGACATCAGACGCGACCGCTGCGATCAACGACTTCGCGGTCTCGACGTCTCGACCTTCGAACGCGGCGAGCGCGGCACGTGGACCCTCTGAGTCCTCGCTCGTGCTGAAGATCGCCACCTGACCGACGGCCCGCGGCAATTCTTCGGCCGACAGACCCTCGATCGACTCCGGCATGGGACGATCGAGCAACTCGAAGATGCCGTCGGGAACGCCGTCTTCGCCCGCCGTCGCTTCCGGCGGCAGCGAGAACCGTACGCAACGGGCGTCGGCGTCGAGATCCGCGAGCATCTTCGAAGCCGACGGCACGCGGTATTCGACGTTCTGCATCCGCACGATGCGGTCGTCGAAACCGGACCTCAAGAACTGCTCGAGAGCGGCGTATTCCGCGGCCAACTCGAAATCCGGCTCCGCGAGCGCGGCGCGACCGAATGCCTCCGCCGCGACTTCCTCATCGCCTTCCCACGCCTTGCACAAGGCGAAGTTGTATTCGACGGCGGGATCGTCGGGAGTGTCCTGCGCGAGATGCACGAAACGCTCGGCGGCGAGACCGAAGCAGCCTCGCTCGGCGAGCCGCATCGCCTTGCGGCTGGAGTCCTGCCGGTCGGCGTCGCCGCTGATCTCGCGCAGTGAATGCACGCTGCGCAGGGGATACGGGATCTCGGCGTTGCCGTCGAACTCGAGCAGCCGCACAAAGATCGCCTGCTTGTTACGCGACGGCGCGAGCCGCATCGCCAGCGTGAGGTGCTGACGTGCCGACAGATACTTCCTGTGATCGAACATCTCGCCCGCGATGCCCATCGCGAGAGCGCTCACAAGATCGCTGTGAGCGGTCGCCTTGCGAAACGCCCGCCAGATCGCTTCCCGCGCCGCGGCGTAGCCGTCGGCTGCGAAAGACGCCGTCGCGAGCAACGCGATGACGGCAAGATTCTCGGGTTCGACGCCGTGCAGCTTTTCGAGCACGGCTTTCGCCTCGTCGACCTGACCTTCGCCGAGCAGCAACGTCGCGCGGCTCGCCTCGTTCCAGACCGTGTTCGGCCGGCTGACCGCGAGCCGGTCGAGGATCTTCATCGCCGCCCGGTGCTGACCGCTCTCATTCAGCCGCGCGACCTTCTCCATCTCCTCGGCGATGTCGGCGCAGCAGAACTTGAGCTTTTTATCGGTGCAGAAGGGACAAGGGTGATAAACGTCGAACGCCATTCCGTGTGTGCCGATCCCGGCCCCGGTATGGGAAGGGGCCTGAAGGGTTAGAGGGTCATGTCGGACCGGCGGTCATCCTAGCGAAACAATCCTCAATATCCCACCCGCCCGCACCGCCGGCGTTCGTGTCTTCCGCATCATGATTCTTGCGACCGTCAACGCGAGTCTCGCTCGCGAGGCAGACGATGGGAAGGTCACGCGATCCATTGGCACGCTGCTTTGCTTCTCTGATTCTCGACGGTCGCTGCGATGTGCGGAATCTTCGGAGCGATCGGCCCGGTGGGCTCCGGTCCGCCGCTCGCCGAACACGATGCCGCCCGGTTGCGCGACACGATGGCCGATCGCGGGCCCGATGGCGCCGGCCTGCACGTGCGGGGCCACGTCGTGCTCGCACATCGACGACTCAGCATTCGCGACCTCGATGCGCCGAATCAGCCGTGGTTGAGTGACGATCGTTCGATCGCCGTCGTCTACAACGGCGAGATTTACAACGATGCTGAACTGCGGTCGGAACTCACGCGTTTCGGCTGTCACTTCAAGACGCGCTGCGATACCGAGGTGATCCCGGCGGCTTATCGCATTTGGGGAAGCGACTTCATCAAGCGGTTGCGGGGCGACTTCGCGATCGGCCTCTACGACTTTCACAAGAACCGCCTGCTGCTCGCGCGCGACCGCTGCGGAACCAAGCCGCTGTTCTACGCGTGGATCGGCCGCTCGCTTGTGTTCGCGAGTTCGATTCGCGCGATTCGGCGGCATCCGGAGTTCAAAGCCGAACCGGACTGGGCCGCCCTCAGCCACTACCTGACGACGTTGCGGCTCACGCTCGACCGACAGACCGTCTTTCGCGGCATCTCGACGCTGCAGCCTGCGGAAAGGCTCCTCTACGAGAACGGTCGCGTTCTCATCGATCGCTATTGGACGCCACCTGCGGAAGACGAGTGCGACGACTTCGAAGCGGCGGCCGACGCGTTCGAAGATCGGCTCCGCGAGGCCATCAAGATTCGCCTGACAGGCGACGTTCCATCGGGACTGTTCCTAAGCGGCGGCGTCGACTCCAACGCAATCGCCTGCGTGGTCCGCGACGAAACCGGACACGGTCTCGCCGCGGGTTGCGGGGAAGGGCACGACGCGGCGGCACCCACAATCTCAGGCGACGCAAGCCATGCGGCACAGGCGGCGCGTTATACCGGGTGCGATCTGACGACGACGCGACTGGGAGCGGCTGAATATCTCGAAACCTGGCTCGGTTTGCTCGACGATTACGAGACGCCTGTCTCGACGCCGACCGATGCGATTCTCTTCCACCTTTCCGAAACGATGAAGCGGTCGGTCGGCTTTGTGCTCGGAGGCGAAGGAGCCGACGAACTCTTGTGCGGCTACGCCGTCGCACATCACTCAGGCCACGACTTCGACCGCAGCCAGCGGCTCCAGAATGGAAACTGGTCGCCAGCTTCCCACGTGAGACGTTTGTTCGGGAACAGCCTGCGTCGTTGTTACGGCCGTGAAAGCTTCCCATCGCCCATCGACCATTACTTCGCGTTGAACAGCCTGATCTCCACCGAGGCGAAGCCACATCTGCTCCAAAACGCGATCTGGGAAGCCGCCGATCAGGATGAGTCGATGCGGTCGTACTATCGCATGCGACTCGAAGAGTAGGGAGATCGGCCTGCGAATGAAAAAATCATGCGGCTGCTGTATCGCGTGAATCTTGAAGCGTTACTCAGCCGGCTCGACAGCGCGGCGATGCGGGCGAGCCTCGAAGTGCGGCCTGTCTACACCGACCATTTGCTCGTCGAGGAGACGTTTCGACGGCCGGAGTCGTTCAAGATCGCCGTCGCCGACGAAGAGCCGGCCGGATTTCTTTCGTCCGCTGATCTCGCAGGTCGCGGGAGCCTGAAGGACAAACGCCTCCTGCGCACCGTCGCATCACGAATGATGCCGACAAAGCTGGCGTCGCGGCCGAAAGCGAGCTTTCCGACGCCCGTTGCCAAATGGCTCACGCATGAATGGCGTGCATGGGCCGGCAACACGATTCGCGACAGCCCGTTCGCCGCGCGCCTGTTGCGACCCGATGCGCGGCGGGCGATCGCCGCCGATCCCGGGCAGCTTGGCATGCGCCTGTGGCCGCTGCTGAATGTCGCGATCTGGGGAGACCGACAGTTCGCATGAGGATGCACGACATGATCGTTCAGAGCCGCGACCATTAGGAAGCGCTATCCAGCAGACCGTCGGCAAACGCTTCCTGACGGTCGCGGCTCTGAAGTCGCATTCCCGTCACTGCGGGGCGATCGCCCCAGCGTAAGTCTCGGCACCGTTGCCGTCGCTGATTTTGGCGGCGGGGCCGTCGATCGTCGGTGCCAGGAAATTCGGCTGGGCCGGGTCGGTCGATGCGAATGACAACTCGACATTCCGTCGGCCGGCATTGGAGAAGAGATCGACCGCGTTTGCAGCGGGCTCTTTGCGGTTCGTGACATTGAACTCCGTCACGCCTCCCCGCATGGTCAGCAAACGGGTGATCGCTTCGACGTCCGCTGGGTTCTCGGCGACGGCATCGGCGGTCGCGCTCTCGGCGAACAGGTTCCGTTGAATGACGAGCCCATCACTGCCGGCGTCCGGCGCAGACTCGAAGACAATCCCACGGGCGCTTCGATAGAACGAATTGTTCTGAAGCGACAGCTCTCTGATCCGCAAATTGCGTGAGAGCTTCAGGCCAACTTCGAGACCGTCGAAAATCGACTCGCGAAGCGCCACGTTGCTGACGGCGTCGTCGATCACGACTCCGGTGGCCATCGGACCGAAGAATCGCAGCCGGTTCAAGGAGACATGTCCCGTCGCGGTCGATTCGCCGCCTGTGAGCAGCATGCCCTGCGCGTTGCCTCCGCCTCCGCGAACGATCACGTCTTCGATCGTCAGACGCTCGCTCGCCAGTCCGCCGGAAGGCCCTTTCCCGAGGATGCCGACACCGGTCACATTCTCGAGGGTCAAATTCCGTAACTTCGTGCCGGTGAGATAGCCGCCCAATTCGAGCACGGTCGCTTTGCCTGCGCCGTCGAGCCGAAAGCCGACGAACTCGAACTGGTCGAGACTCACAAGACGCACGACCGGACCCTCGCCGGGCGGCGCGAGCACAGCCGGTTCAGAGCCGTCGGAGGCGAGCCGGATTCTCTTCGGGAACGAGAAATCCCGATTGTCGATGAGAATCGATTCTTTGAACGTCTGCCCGCTCTTGACCTTGATGACCTGCACGGCCTCGCGGCCGACTGGGTTGTTTTTTTTGACGTAGTCGAGCGCCGCGGCGATGGTCGCGAAGTCGCCGCCGCTACCGACGACGATCTCTTTGCCGATGAGCGAGACCGCCGGCTTCGCAGGCTGTCGACCCGCCACCGAAGCACCGCCGCCGTTCGCGGCCGCTGAACCGCTGCCTGATGATGGCGGCTCGCCGCCGCGCGCGATCATCAGCACAACGACGAACAACACGACGAGCAGCAAACCGCCGGCGGCCGCGTACCAGACGACAGGCGGAACGGCGGGCTTCGGCTTCTTGCGAACGATCGAAGATCGCCCGCCGACCGTCATCGGCGGCGCGGTCTGAAGCGTCTCAAAAGAATGAAAACCCGAGTCGATCGGTCCCGCCGGCAGCGTGAACGGAGCCGCTGGGGCGACGGGCGCGGGCGTTTTACGTGGCGCAGCGACCGGCTTCGCCAGAGGAACGTCCGACTCCGGGCCGGACGATTTGATCGTGTCCGGTGCCGGCGCGACGTTCCGCCGGTTCGCCGTCTCCTGATCGTTGTCGTCGCGTAGGCGAATGAATGGCTCGGCGTCGGCAACGCCGCCTTGCGCGCCCTTCATGCTCGACGGCGGCTTTTTGCCGGAACCGGAACGCGTCACCACTCGATTTCCGGATTGCGGCCCCTTTGTTCGCGGTACGTTCGCGTTCACGGACGTTGCGGCGGCCGCTGATCCCGCACCGTTGGCGGCAAGCCACGCCGTCATCACCTCGGCGACCTCCGCGGCGGTCTGATAACGGTCTTCCGGCCGCTTCGCCATCATCTTCATGGTGATGGCCGCGAGGCTCATGGGCACATCCGGACGTTTCTCGCCCAGCGGAGGCGGGGCTTTCGTCTGGTGGGCCATCAACCGCTGCGCCAGCGTCCCCTCGGTAAACGGAGGCGAGGCCGTCAGCAGAAAGTAGAGCGTGCAGCCGAGACTGTAGATGTCGGCCCGGGAGTCGGCCGTATGACTGTCGAGCGCTTGCTCGGGGGCGAGATAATCGGCGGTCCCCAGCACCTTCTCGTCGTGCGCGACGGTCAGCGAATGGTCGTCGGTGTCGGTTGAGAATCGGGCGAGACCCAGATCGAGAATCTTGACCGTGCCCGTGAGATCCAGCAGCAGGTTGCCGGGCTTGATGTCGCGGTGCACGAGACCCGCCCGGTGGGCGTATTGCAGTCCGTTCGCGGCTTGGCGGATGAAGTCCGCCGCACGCGCGAAGTCGAGAACTCCGTCCTGTTGAATGACCTCGTGCAGGCTGCGGCCTTCGACATACTCCATCACGAGGAAGTGGATCGGGGTGTCCCCGTCCATTTCGTGATCGACGTCGTAGGCCCGCACGATGTTCGGGTGGTCGAGTGACGCGATCGCCTGCGCCTCGCGATGAAACCGACCGAGGTACGACGAATCGTTGACCCGCTTGACGGGCAGAACCTTGACCGCGCAGCGCCGCCGCATCAGCACATGCTCGGCGAGATACACGGCGCTCATGCCGCCTTTGCCGAGCAGGGAAAGGAGGCGGTATTTGCCGAGAAAGAAGCCTTTGTGGCGGCCCTGTAGAATTTTGTCGGCCTGCCAGCGGGTGAGCGTGCCGCGACGAACGAATTCGTCGGCCAGAGTGTCGGCACTTTCGGCGTTGACCTCCTTAAGCAGCGGCTCGAGCTGATCGGGTGTGATCAGACCGCTGTTGCGGAGGCCGCTTACAAAAGTCTCGGCCGAAAGCTTTGTCGCCATAGGGCTTCCGACTCGCCCGAGAAAGGCGGGCCGGCAAGGCGGGCGGGGATGGGACCGATTTGGAACGAACAGCGACGGGACGGTCGGCAGCCCAACGCCCGCGAGTGTAAACTAGGCTCTGACGGAAAACTCTGATAGGCTGCGTTCGGTCGGGCCGGGTCGAGAGCCAGGC
>JACCRE010000061.1 GCA_013813775.1 Planctomycetaceae bacterium | reverse complement strand
ACTCTTCAAAGTGCGCTCGAATGTCGTGCGCTCGGATGTCCGCCGCCACCCGTGTGTCCGCCGCTCGTGACGTGTCCGGCATCTGCAATTTCTTGACGAGAGCCGGTTCCTCCCGCGAAGCCGTCCGCCAACTCCACCGAGAACCCGCTCGCCAAGCATCGCAGATTACCCATCGTCGCGCAATCGCCCTGGTCTTCCACGCTGTCTTTGTGGTGTCGCTCCATCGGCACCCGGTGAACTACCAGTAGTCGATGAGGGATGCACTCTCACAACCCTCGACGCAGCCCTTCTACTTAAAATTTTAGGTGGGAAGGAAAAGTGATTGAATTCCGCCTTCCACGCGTTAGGCTCTGGATTCCGTCTATCGTGATTGAACAGTCTCATTCTTCCGGCTGATTCTCGCCATGAGACCTACCAATTTTTTCACCTTCGTTTTTCGCTGTCTCGCTATGACAGCACTCATGGGCTCAGGAGTACTTAGTGACTTGCGCGCGCAGGAGCTTACGACACGCGACATTGGAGGTCGCCTTCGGGAGACTCTTTCCGCGCTCGATACGGTCCGCATGCGGTATCGGCTCACTGCGACTCGCAAAGGCGTGGCTCCTTTTGAGCGAGATGTCGAGTGGCTAGCCAGCGGCAATCGCAGAAAGCTGACCAGCCGCTTAGGTGACGCTCCCTTCTCTTGGCATTCCTTTGACGGGCATCGATCGTACGAGGTCTCATTTAAGCCGGGCGAACCAGCCCACGTTGAGCGGATCGTGAAGACGAACGCGCTTCCAGACGGTTTGAAACACGCACAGACGCCCGCTTTTTGGATCGGGTTGCAGGTTTTTGGCCGCACAGGAACGCTCGCGGATGCCGTTACAGACGGCCGTGCCAAAGTCGGCGTTGAAGAAACGCTGGAGGGACTCCGCGTTGTTCGCATTGACCTCGGCGAGCACGAACGGCATCCCGGAAACTCTTGGCACTACGAGGCGGTGTTGGCTACCGACCGGGACTGGCTTCCGCTCGAGCTGATCGCTCGTCCTTCCAAGAGTAACGTCAAGAATGATCAATTAAGAGATGAAGTTGGCGAATACAAGTTTACCGTCTCCGATTTTAGGCTCGTCCGCGACCAAGCTCTTGATCGAGATTGTTGGGTGCCTTGGCGTATGCAGATGCACATGAATCTTGTGGACCTCGACATCCAAGTGGACAGTGCGATGGTCAATCAGTCCGTCTCGGATCGTGAATTTCTTCCTCCGCAGCCCGCGCCTGACACCTACATCGTGGATGACACAATACCTGGACGCCGTAGTGTGACGATTCATTCACCCAAAGCCGCCTTAGCCGATCAAGCCGCTGTTCTTGCGCGTGAGGTTCAACTCCCTGTTTCCTCTACGGGGAATCTTGTCGAAGCAATCCCGCCGTCCTCGGGATGGCTCACACGCCTGGCGTTTTGGACCGGCGCAACTACGCTCCTGGGTGCCGCCGTCGTCTATACGTTCCGTAACCGGCCTAGGTGTTGAGCCGACCATCCGGTCGGACTCAAGCCAGGAACTCCACAGCAAGGAGAGAGTGCGATGTTTTGCCGCCTGTATGGCCTTACTGGGGTGCTGCTTTGCGTAGGCATCGGACTCTCCGCTGTGCCCGACACCGAACTCTTAAATTCGGACCGGCTGGCACTTCTTACGGCGGGCGGCCCGTGCGAAATGGCGACTCCCGTATCCCATACTTGCAACACTTGTGAGAAAATTGGACCACTCTTCGACGCACGTGTTAAGTGTAATTCAACGATCTCTGGGGCAGGAAGGTGTGTCTATTTTTCTTCGGGGCCCGGTCCTCAGACGTCTCAAATTTGTACGCAACAAACTCCTAGTTGTGGTGGTACTGAAGTACTCTTCGAGAGCCTAACGGAGTGTCAAATGAACATGAATGGAATTGAGGCTGGTCCGTGCGAGCGAACATATACATCGGCGTCGAGTTGTTGCAGTGGTATCTATAATTGCCCCCTCTAAGGGTGCCGGACGGCCTAGGATATCATGTATGAGTTTCTTAATACTCACGCTCGCGTGTCTTGTCGATACGGAGCCAATTGGGCAGCCCGTCCCGGAATATGGTGTCAACCGATGCGGACCGCACGCGCTTTTTCTCTGCGCCGCAGCCATCGGCCGTGGAGTAACGTTCGAGAGGCTTGAGGCGGTTCTTCCAGACAACGCTAAGGAGAGTTCTCTAGAGGATCTTCGATCGGCGGCGGCCAGATTGGGGCTTGCGGCAAAGGGTGCCCGCTGGCCGCACCGGACCCCCTTTTTCACGCGTGGCGATACTGCTGCCGTCATCCCAGTTTCGACGAGGGACGGCAGACGCCATTTCCTGGCTGTTATTGAGAGCCGCGCCGGCCAATTCTTAGTCATCGACTTTCCAAGGTCACCTGAGTGGAGGTCTGAGTCGAACCTCCGGGAATACGCAGGGTGGGACGGCTCGGCGCTGGTGGTCGCCAGCAATCAAGACCATCTCGCGCAAGTGATCACGATAAGTTCAAAGATGCCGGCCTTCGTTGCATTCGCGGCGGCATTTGTTTTCGCGTGCGGAGTTGTTCGACGCCGCCACAGGAGGACGGTTCGTCCATCTACGACCGCCGGGTTTACGATCGTCGAGTTGCTCGTGACGCTGTCGATTGTCTCGCTTCTGCTTGCGTTAATTGCCCCGGCGGTTCAGCATGCGAGGAATGCCGCGGCAATGGTAAAATGTAAGAGCAATTTGCGTCAGATCGGCTTGGCGAGCCACAGTTATGCGGATGTCTACAACGGCGTTCTGCCCCCCGCGATGACACCGCATATCTTGGGGCGCGGCAATGCGCCCGTGGATCGTAACCTGTCTCCACAGGCGAGACTTCTGCCCTTTCTTGAACACACGGCTCTTTGGGCGACGATCGACCAGAACGAGACGGGAATCGGTGACGGAGACGGCCGGCCAAGCAGTACGCTCAACGCCGTAGCGATTAATGCCAGCGTCGACGTTTTCGAATGCCCTTCTGACAGCGTTCCGCGCGGCGGTACTAGCTATCGCATGTGCAAGGGATCGACACCAGGAAGTCATCAGTCAGTCGCAGCCGGTCCGAATGCGGCTCGTGTTGGCGTCGCCCGCCTTCTCGGATGTCCAATCAGACTGATCACCGATGGAATGACGGGGACAGCCATGTTCTCAGAGCGCGTCGTGGGCGACCAAGATGACGGCCGTTACGATCCGTGGCGAGACCGCGCGCTACTCGATCCTACTGCAATCAATACGGAGCCCGACGAGATGGCCGAAGCGTGCCGGTTTTCTCGTACCCCGTTGCGTCATTTCTCGTTCGACGGTGCCACATGGTTGCTTACCTCGTACTCTCACACGCTCTACAACCACGTCCTGTCCCCGAATTCGAATACGCCCGACTGCGAGGCGACTTGCCGGGCAGTGACAGCCCGAAGTCACCACGCCGGTGGAGTTCACGTACTGTTCTGTGACGGCGCGGTAAAGCTCGTCAGTGATGGAATCGATCTCCATGCATGGCGTGCAGCGGCTTCCATCGACGGCGGTGAGTCCGTCGGCAAGTTCTAACGGCTGGGTAGCATATGAGAAAGGCACTTCGCCGCTGGTTGCCGCTTGCCGTCTTGGCGGGAGGGGTTTCGGGATGTGGGACACATTCGCCCGCCTCTCCGGGAGATGTTCAGGTTACGGTGCAACCATCGTTGATTGAGTTAGTCGCGACCGATGGAGAGCCGACGGAACGTGATGTCGTCTGTCGCGTGATCAATCATGGTTCGGCCTCCGTTCGAATCAAAGGTGTCCATACGTCGTGCACATGCACGGTGGCGGAGCCGTTTGAGGTTGAGGAGCTTTCAGCAGGAACTGAAATGCCTTTACGGCTCCGGGTGAGCCTTCCGACATATGGACAGAAAGAGGCAATTGCGAAGCTGTTAGTCGAGGGCGAAACGGCGCTATTGCCAGAGGTGCGGATAGTAATGCGTGGAGGCACTGAACCAGTTCCCTATTTATTATCTAGGCCGAACGAAATTCGTCTCGCTGGTCGTCGATCAGGTGAAATCATTTCACAGCCGCTACAGATAGTAACCGTCGAGGCTGCTGGGAGTGTTCCTTGGGTGCGTGGTTTTTTGGACCCTGCTGGAAGAATGAGTGTCGTCCCCGATGGTGGTTTACACGAGGAACCTCGGCCCGGGACTGGGGAAGTCTCCCGGACCTATCGATTTCGTGTGAGCGGGCAACTTGCTGACGGCGCTTCGCGAACAGAACGCTTTTCATTGCAGATGTTGCCGGCGCTCTCAGAAATTGGAAGTGACGGAACCGTGACGATTCCCGCCGAGATGATTCTAGAGCCTGCAGTGCGCATCGTTCCGACGCAACTCGTGGTTGACGGCACCGCCCCAGAATGGCCGGTCCGCCGACGGGTCATGGTCATTACCGACGCCGACACCAAACCCGAGATTTCTTCAGTGGCTCGCTTGCCGGACTGGCTGTCTATCGAGCTTACGGAGTCGCAAGGACGCATTCACCGTTACGACATCACTGTCGCGAAAATTGCCCGGTCGACTCCCAAGTCTACGACAGTCCGTTGGGCGATTCGCAGCGGCGATCCGACGGATTTTGACTACGCTGACCTTGTCATCGACATTACCGAATGATGATACAGGAGGGATGGTATGGCGGCAGGGCGATTGCACGTTAACGCGTTATCCCAGCAGGACTTGTTCGAGGTAGGCTTGGTCCCAGCCGGCGGTGAGGCGTTTGTTCTTGATGCCGACCTTCAGCGTCGTTTCGTTCTTGAGCAGGCT
>JACCRE010000037.1 GCA_013813775.1 Planctomycetaceae bacterium | reverse complement strand
CCCCGTCACCCCGCGCAACCTCCCCCACCGCCAGAACGCCCAAGCGACCGGCACGGCGAGAAGAAATAGTTCGGGATAACGAAAGGAGAGCATTTCGCAGGGGCCGGCTGTGCCGGCTGGGGCAGTGACCCGCAAATCATGCGGATGGACGCGAATCGGATTGAACCACTAAGAGCACTAAGAGCACGGAGGAAATAGGTCAGGCCGTGCCTGACGGATTAAGTTCGTCCGGCACAGCCTGATCTACGCCGACCGGTGTGGCTTCGCCTTGAAGTGACAACTGCTCGTAGTACACCGGGATGTCGAACCTTTCGCGAAGCCGATTCAGGTACTCCTCGGCCTCGCTATCCAACGGGGATTCTCCCACGATGACGAGGCGGGCGGCCTCCTGAGCACCGGGCCAGAAGGAGTACTCGAGAAGTTGGCCGATTGCCTCCCGGATGCAGGCGCGAGGCGAGTGGGCCGTCTTGATCTCGAAAAACCAATAGCTGTCACCATTCCTAGTGACGACATCGATTCTCGTGCCACATCCGCTGCGGATCTCGACGCCGACGTTGCTTTTACCGACCGCCGCCTCACCCAGGCGGTCATGAAGCGACGCCTGTAGTTCGTTGTGGCGAAGGGCCACTTCCAGTTCGCTATTGGCAAGGAATGCCTTTGTCTTCGAGGGCTTGGGCGGGCATCCGGCGAGGAACAAGAATCCTGCGTCGGCCGTTACGATTCTTGGCTGCAGCCCTCCGCCACTTTCGACGTATTCGTAGAGCGGCAAGAGGAAATCGAAGGTGTCCAGAATCTCCTCGTAATCGAGAGCGTCAGCTAATTGATGCTTCCCGAGGAAGGCGAATACGCCATCCCTTGCGAGTCGTCGGTCGATCGGCCCGGGTCTATGCTCGATGGGCGGCATACCCTTTTCATGGTGCCACATGCTGATGCCGACTCGCTCGTACTCGTCCGCATACAGCTTTAGGAAGTCATCGAACAAAGGCATTTTGTTCTTCAAGACATCGAGACTTGGAAGCGTCTGGCTCGTCTCGAACGAGAACGCAACGCCGTACCGGATCGATCGGGGGCCACCGTACTGGCCTCCATCCTTGCCGATGTTGAACTGTAACTCCGCTCTGCCTCCGTGGTGGAATGCCCAATCCTCGCGAATGGTCTGACCGCTGAAGATCGTTTTCCCGGGGCGTCTGCTGAAGTGCTTCATATCCTTTCGGATGGCTTGAAGGCGACCTATGGGGCGCGATTGGGCCCTCTCATTAAGCGCTGTTGCAATTGCCGGAATGTCATAGGGAATCATTGCGGAGAGCACCAATGAAGGATGTTGAGCGAAGCACGGCCGGCACAGCCGGCATTACGGATGATGCCTCCTGCGCAGCACGTACCAATCCCCGATCACCGCACCCAGCACGCACAGAATCGCCGCGAGCATGGGCCAGGAGTACATCGTATCGGGAGTGACGCCGCGGGCGACGAGGTCATCGGCCGGTTTGCGATCGCCGGGGCGGCGGGTCGTGAGATCGCTTTCGGCGTCGTCCTGAAAGTTCACGGCGAAGCTGCCGAGCGTCGTCTCGCCGTCGCGAATCGCATAGACGCCCGGCACCGATGGCGGAGCGATCTCGACTGTGCGCGCCCTTGCGACGGGTCGTTCTCCTTCCGGTCCGACGAGCGTGAGCGTCGCTGCGCCACCTGCTGCGGACGCGGGCGACCGCATCGCGATCGTCTCGCCGGAGCGATAGTTCCAGCGTCGCAGGCCCGGTCGATCGTCGCGGACGGCGTTGATGAGGTTCGCCATGAGGATCGGCCAGTCGGGACCGTCGGCGAGGTTCGACCTCGCGAAATCGATGTTGAGCAAATAGGCGTGCGTGGGTGTGCCGTCGAGCCGCGACAGCAGCGGAAATCGGCCCGCTGAGATCAGCGGCGTCGCCGAGAGAGACGCGTCTTGCACGCCGCCCCAGACGACGCCGTCGAGCGTGACGCCGTCGGTGACGGGGTCGCGTTTGTCGATGACGAACGGTCCCGCGAGGTCGGTCGGCTCGGCGTTCTCATTCAGCGGCGGCAGCGGGCCGATGCCGAGCCACCAGAGATCCGGATTCGCCTCCGGCAGCGTTCCGCCCGGCGCGACGACGAGATCCGCGGTCTCCACGGGAGACGTTTCGACGTCCGGAAACTGCGCGAACGCCCGCTGCAAGGGTCGGATCGCCGCGTGGCCTTCGGGCAGCGAGATCGCGACATGCACCGCGCGCCGTTGCGGCTCGACAAGCGTCACGGAATTGTCGGTCGAGAGCGCGTCGTCCGCAGACGTCGCCGAGATCGTGAGTCGGCCGAGTCCGCCCGGAACCTCGAACTCGATCGGCGTCGAGCCATTGGCCGCCAAGTCCAGTTCGCGAGTAAAGACCGTTCGACCTGCCGCGGTGCCCGTCAGCACGACCTTCGCCGCCGACGAAGCGACACGATACACCCGTAGCGACACGGTGCCGCGTCCCGTCGTCGGATCAAATCGCCAGCGCGGGGCGGTCAAGGACACGTTCGCGGTCGGACGCCCGTGCGAGACGACTTCGAAGCCCTTCGGCAACGGGGCGTCTTCGGCCGGCAACCGGTCGGTCAGAAACAGGAGCCGGCCCTCGTCGCCGGCGAGTTGTAATGCGAGATCCCACGCCGCCGCCGGATCGTGCGAGGTCGCCCGGGGCTTCCAAGCCTTCAATCGCTCTTCGCTTTCGTCCCACGAAGCAGCGGGACCGACGAGCAGCGCCGGACGGGCACCGGTCGTGATCACCGACAGCACTGCACGCCGACCGAGCAACTTCATCCGCTTTTCAAGCTCTTCAACCGCCGCGTCACCGACTGTGCCGTTCTCGCTGAGCGTCGCCGACATCGAGGCCGTGTCGTCGAGCACGGCCACAAGATGCGCAACGCGACCCGACGCCCCGAATCGCGGCTGCGAGAGCACGAGCGCCAGCAGAATCGCCGCCAGCAGCTCCAAGAGCAGCGTCGCCGTGATCGGCAGCCGATCGCGCGTTCGCCCGGCGTCGCGAACCTCGGTCTCACCTGCCCACAAGAACGCGCCGGCGACGACGAGCCGCGGGAACCGGCGGCGATAGAGATGAATCGCGAGAATCGCCGGCACGGCGAGCAGTGCGAGCAGACCCCAAGGATTGGCGAACGAAAGCATCGGTGGACTTTACACGGACAATGATGCGGGATCAGAGAAGCGACGAAGAAGCCTCACGCAGGTCTCAGAAGTTCCGCCGCACAGAGTTCCTCGCGGCAGACGGCTTCCAAACCGCGATCGGCCACCACCGTCACGAACGTGGCGTGGAACCGGCGGCATTGGCGGGAGAGGCCTTGTTGCAAGGTCGTCAGTCGTTCCCTGTAGGCCGCGATCGTGCGGCGGTCGAGCACGAGGTTGCTTTCGTCGCCCGTTTCGGCGTCGATCAGCTTGCGACCGCCGAGCGGCAACGGGTCGGCTTCGAATGCGGCGAGCGTCTGGATCATCCAGAGGGCCGTGACGTCGCCTGCCAGACGGCGAACGAGCCGTTCCGGATCATGCGGAAACAGAAAATCGCTGATGACGAGCCGCACGGCGCGCTTGCCGGGCGGAATGCCACCGTCGGTCGCGAGATCGGCGATCGAGACAGCCGTTTCAAACGTCAGAGAAGACAGCCGATCGAGCTCGGACATACCGAACGCACGCGGCGGTCGCGAACCGTCGAGCGGAATCACCTGCGGACTGCCTCCGAGTCCTGCAGAGAGCAGCGCGAACACCGTCGCGAGCTGCCGCGCGACGTTCGATTTGGCGCCTCCGCCCGCAGTCATCGAGCGGCTGGCGTCGAGCAGGATCTGCGTCTTCGGGCTGATCTCTTCGCGGAACAGCCGCAGCATCAAGGCATCGCTGCGACCATAGGCCGCCCAGTCGAGATGACGCAGATCGTCGCCCGGCCGGTACTCGCGATGCTCCTGAAATTCGAGCGAGCTGCCGACGCCGCGGCCAAGCAGTTCGCCGCTGCGGCCGAGCGACGGCAGCTTCGGCAGCCCGAGCCGATACCGGCTGACGATGCGCTGCACGTCGGGGTCGGATCGCAATGTGGAGAGCCTCGACGGAAAGGAAATCAGGCGATGGAGAGAACGGGTGGACGGAAGAACGGAGAAGGTCGATTACGCCGCCGCTATTCTCACTCCTCGATTCTCCATTCTTCCGTTCTCTGAAAATCCTACACTCCCGCCGGTTCCAGGATCGTCTCACCGGCGACGATGTGGGGCCGGCTCGCCGACGCCACCGGGCCTGCCAGCACGGTCCGCGACGCGCGGATCATCGCCGGGATGTTCAGGGCGATCACGACGAGCGCCCCGGCCGCGATCGTCCACATCTGCGCGGCCGTCGCGACGTTGCGGAAGATGTTCAGGAACATCCACAGTGGAAACATCACGTCGCCGATCGACACGTCGCCGTAGCTCACGAAGCGGCCCAGCCGAATGCTCACGGGCACGATGCCGCCGGCGGCGATCAGGATCACGATGATGGTGCGGGCATGAGCGCCTTGAAACGCGGGGCTCAGCAGCTGGCCCCACCGCAAAAAGCTCGCGGCCAAGCCCGCATAGATCACGATGTAGCAGCAGACCGCCGTCGCGAACAGGATCGGCTGACTGCGCCATCCGTATCGCGGCGCGACGAACAGCGTGCGGAGCTTCTCGACGGCGAACGTTCCCGTTCCGTCCTGAACCATCGCCCACGCGGCGACGGCCAGCACCCACAGCGCGACGACGTGCAGCAACAGGAACAGAAAGCCGCGCGAGCCGCCCGGCAACAACGGCATCCAGATCGGGCGGACGGCGGCCAGTCGCGGCAAGGTTCGCCGCACGCGTCTCGACAGAAAATCGGGTTCGGCGGAAAAGGCGAGCCCCACGATCGCGAGATGCACGCCCGACGCACCGATCAGGAATATGACCAGTTCCTCACCGAACCGAACTCGCGTGTAAATCGCATAAAGCGCGGCACAGCCCCAGAACAGCCAGAACTGGGCGCTCGCCGTCAGCCTGATGCCGGTGCTGCGGTTCTCGGACTCGAACGTCAATCGTGCCGCGGCGATCTGGTAGAACAGCCACTGATACGACGCCGACATCACGACGATAAAGGTGATCGCCCACCAGAACTCAGGCTGGTCGAGCGGCAAGGGAAACATCATCAGCGTCGACAGTCCGCTGAGGACCAAGGCGATCAACCCGCACAGGCCCGAAACGACCGACATCGACAGGAAGCCCTGCCACACGCGCTGCTTGGCGGTCGTGCTGAGCATCAACGTCGTGATCGACAGCGCCAGTGATCCGTAGAGCGCGGCGATGAGCAACACGCCCGCTTGCGCGAAGTCGAAACCCTGCAACAGCGACGTGAACGCGATAAAAGGTGCGATCGCCGAATAGAACAACAGCGTCTGCACGATCGCGCAGGCCCATTTGCCGCGCACGATCTGCCCGGGGGTCAGGCTCGTGATCGACAGCAGTTCGTAGGTGTTGTCGTCTCGCTCGTTAAGCAGGCTGCGGAACGCGCCGAACGGCACGACGACGCCGAGCGCCATGCACAGCACGCCGAAGTAGAACGTGAAGAAGGCCTGACCCACGCTACCGTATTCAACGCTGGGGCCGGCGGCGAGCAGTCCGAACGCCGAGATCATCCACGAGCCGAGCAACAGCAACAGAAACGTGACGACGAACGCGCGGCTCTTGAGCGCCTGCCGAACCTCTTTCACGAGAATCGGATTGCACCAATCGCTCGCCCGATCGAACCAGTCGCGCCGCGCGACGTCTTCATCCGGAATCACCGACACCCGCCCGACCTCCTCCTGCCCGCGCAACCGCAAGCGTGTCTTCGTTGCTTATCCGCGAGTCGCCATTCCGCTAGTGCTTTGTCACAGCTTATTTGTCGGGTAGACCGATTTGAGCTTTGTTCGGGCGTCGTCGATCTTCATCTGCCAGTCGACGCCGCGCTGGGTGGAGTTCACGTCGGAGCACCAGGCCGCTGTT
>JACCRE010000031.1 GCA_013813775.1 Planctomycetaceae bacterium | reverse complement strand
CGTCTTGGATCAGGAACGGACTCTTGCCCGCTCTCTCTGGAGGCGGCGCCATCAAGCCCTCGCCCAAGCTTGTCACTACAGGACCCGCGGTAGCCCCAAGAGGGAAATACAACTGTAATACTAGTCGTCGTCGAAGTCGAAGCCGCGACCCCGGAAGCCGCGATCACGGAACCCGTAACCGCGTCGGTCGTAATCACGGTTCGAGAATCCGAACGCGGGATAGCCGTAGCTTCGGCCGACGTACCCTCCGCTGAAGTACCCCGGGGAATAGCCGTAGTTCGAGTAGCCATAGCCCGGTGCGTAGCCATAACCGGCATTACCGTAACTCGGGGCATAGCCGAAGCTCGAAGACCCGTAGCTCGGGGCGTAGTAGCTGCGACCGATGCCGCCGGAGCCGTAGCCGCCGTAGCCATACCCATGAGGGACCTGCATAGACGCCGCCTCGGCCGATGCTCAAGGACGGGTCGTGGATCGAGATCAGCGTGACTGCGCTTCGTTCAAATCCGCTAATTCGTTCAACGGTAACGCCTAGCGTAAGACGACTGGAATCTGCCGCCCGAAGGAATCGCGGCGTCGAAGGCAGTTTTCCAAAGCGGCGTTTATGAGATGGTGCCTCGGAGGCCAGACCGCTACTCCACGCACCACTGGAAAAGCTGAGCGGCAGAAATAGCAAAAGCCGCCTGGGACGTTCCTCCCCAGGCGGCCTGGTCGGCCGTTTGAAACCGCTGATCCGATCAGTGGTGGTGGCCGAAGTGGCCGCGACCGTAGTGATCCCAGTGTCCGTCGTTGTGCCAGTGGTAATGGCCGGGAATGTAGTGGTAGTGGTTTCCATGCGGGACGAATCCGCCGGGGTGGTAGTCGTAGTGACTCGTGTCGTGCCAGACGGCGCCGCCACGTCCGTATCCGTAGCCCCCGTCATAAAACCTGCTGTTTCCGATCCCGTTGGTGAAGCCGTAGCCGCCCAGTCGTCCGTACCCGGCGAGTGGTGCGTACCCGCCGCCGTAGCCATACCCGGAGTAGCCGCGACCGACAGTGATCGAAAAGCCGCCTGCCTCGGCTTCGACGGGTGCCGCGGCGAGCATTCCGGCACCGACAATCCCCGCTCCTAACACGCTTTTGAACACGTTCATTGGTGAAACTCCTGGCAACGCTTGCCGTGACGGCAGCCGAGCGGTCCACCCGCCTCGTCGAATACCGGCCGCTGCTGGCTTGTAAGATTTGCAACTCCCGCGCCGAGATCATCGTCCTGTTCCTCGCACGATTCCCGTAAAAATGGGAGATCCGCGCTATCGAGGCTGAAATCGCAACAATCAGAGCCGCGACTTGTGCCGTCGCTTTGACGACAGATCTCTCTCCAGGCCATACCGATCCACTTGACCTTGCCGGTACCGGCGAGGCTGACGCGGCAAGACGCCGTCGTACCGGCGTCATGCGGCTTGCCCCGACGAATGCGCCTTCCAAAATTCGCCGATTCCGGCTGAGATAGCGGTGGGACAGCGGTTTGCGTCGATCAAGCGATCGCGTCTCGTCATCATTGAGCGACACCCCGAACGTTTTTCGGCGAAAGGATTCCGCTATGTCCCGCGTCCGCCTCGTGCTGGCTCTGCATGATCACCAGCCGATCGGCAACTTCGACGGGGTGTTCGAAGAGTCCTATCGCACAAGCTACCTGCCGTTTCTGGAAGTTCTGCGCGACTATCCCGACATCGCGATCACGCTGCACACCTCGGGCAGCCTGATGGAGTGGCTCGTCGCGAAGAAGCCGGAATACATCGATCTCGTGCGCTCGTTCGTCGAACGTGGGCAGATCGAAATCCTGGGCGGACCGTTCTACGAGCCAATTCTGGCGAGCATTCCGAGCCGGGATCGCATCGGGCAGATCGTCGCGTACAGCCGATATCTTGAAAGCCTGTTCGGCCAGAAGATTCGCGGCATGTGGGTGCCCGAACGCGTCTGGGAACAGCAATTCACGAGCGACATCGCCGCGGGCGGCATCGAGTTCCTGATCCTCGACGACTATCACTTCCGGGCGGGGGGACTGCGCGGTGCCGAGTTGCGCAACTACTACCTCACCGAAGACGAAGGCAAGATGGTCGCCCTTTTCCCGGGCGACGAGCACCTGCGCTATCTCGTTCCCTTCCAGAAACCCGAGAAGACCATCGAGTATCTGCGACAGGTCGCCGACGAGCGTCCGGGTTGCGTGATCACCTTCGGCGACGATGGCGAGAAGTTCGGTTCGTGGCCCGGCACGCATGAAAGCGTCTATACCAAAGGCTGGCTGCGCAAGTTCTTCGATCTGCTGGTCGAGAACAAGGATTGGATCACGACCTGCACGCTCGGCGACGCCTATGAGAACGTCGCCCCCATGGGCAAGTTTTACGCACCCGATTGCAGTTACCGCGAGATGACGGAGTGGGCCCTGCCGACGGACCGTCAACAGGAGCTGCACGATCTCGTCAAATCACACGAGCACGACGCCGACTGGCCGCAGTTCAAACAGTACCTGCGCGGCGGCTTCTGGCGGAACTTTCGCGTGAAGTATCCCGAAGCGAACGAGATGTACTGCCGCATGCTCACCGTAAGCGACCGTCTCGACGCGATGTCGCGCGGCGACCTTCCGGTGATCGACGAAGACTTCCTCTCGGAGGCCCGCACGCATCTCTACAAGGCGCAGTGCAATTGCTCGTACTGGCACGGCGCGTTCGGCGGGCTTTATCTGCCGCACTTGCGAAACGCGGTCTACACGCACCTCATCCAGGCCGATTCGTTGCTCGAACGCGTCGCCGGTAAGACGGGGCGGTACGCCGAAGCCGATGCCGGCGACTTCGACCTCGACGGTCGCACCGAGGTGCGTCTCACCACCGACCGGCTGGTCGCGTTTCTCAAGCCAAGTCGCGGGGGGCACCTCTACGAGCTCGACATTCGCGGCGCGAGACACAACCTGCTCGCGACGCTCGACCGCCGGCCGGAGCCGTATCACGAGGCGATTCGCAATCACGAGGCGAACAAGGCCGCTGCGGCCGCATTGCATGACGAAGACACGCACGCCCATCACAAAGGCGACTCCTCGCACGGCGGCACGATCATTCCGCCGAGCGACGACGAGGGCGGCGCCGTCAGCATTCACGATCTCGTCGTGTTCAAGCAGCCCGACCTCGACAAGCGGCTCGGTTACGATCCGTGGCCGCGAAAGAGCCTCGTCGATCACTTCCTGATGCCGGGACTGAGCGTCGAGGAGTTTCGCCGCGGCGAAGGCGAGATGGGCGATTTCCCACTGGGAGTGTATGAAACGACGCTCCGCCGTTCGGAAGGCCGGGCTGAAGCCGTGATGAGCCGCACGGGCTATCTCACGCGGTTTCCGATCCGCGTCGAGAAGGTCGTCGCGGCGATTTCGCGCAACGGCTCGCTCGAGATCAAGTACGGCCTGTCGGATCTGCCGCCGGGTCGGCCGATTCACTTCGCCGTCGAGTTCAATTTCGCCGGCATGGCGGCGGGACAGCCCGACCGCTACTTCTACGATGCCGGTGGTCGCCGGCTCGGAGAGTTGCAGGAAACGCTCGATCTGCCGGAGACCGACCGGTTGGGCCTGGTCGACGAATGGCTGGGCCTTGATGCCGCCGTCGAGCTCAACGAGCCGGCGGGATTCTGGACGTGGCCGGTGGAAACCATCAGCCAGAGCGAAGCGGGTTTTGAAGCCGTGCATCAGAGCACGGTTGTCGTTCCCCATTGGGAGTTCACGGCTCCCGACGACGGACAGTGGTCGGTCACGATCAATCTGACTCTCGACACCAGCGCCGCTCAGGCGAAGCAGCTCGAAGAGCCAGCCGCGGCGACGGTGGGCTGACGGTCAGCGAGACTCTTCGCGCGCGAACCGGTCTGGACACGATCCGGGCGATTCCTAGAATGCGGCCCGCGCCGAGCCGGCGGTGAGTCCGTCGGCCTCGCGCGAGGGCCAAAAGAGGAACGCCGATGGTGTCGCGCCATTTCCGACAGAAGCCGCTTGCCTCTGCGCTCGCCGCATTTGGTGTGTGTGCCGTGTCGGGCTGTGCGGCGCTGAGTTTGTTCTCGCAAACGCACACCCACACCCATACGCACGGTTCGCCGGAAATGGAGCAGCGCCTCCAGACCCTCGAGCTGCGCATCGCCGGTCTCGAATCGAGATTGGCGGCTTACGAAGCCATTCCGTCGGACCAACTGACGCCTGTCGTACCGGGGCCGTCTTTTTGATGCCGACGGTCTCCACTCCTGCCGACCGTCTACCGACGGCGTTCCGATCACAGATCTTGAACACCGCCGCCCCAGACTCCCAGACGAGGCCATTCCTTATGACCCGCGCCGCGTGGGCCTGGGCCGCAGCGGCCAGTTGTTTGCTGGTCACCGGCGGCGGTTGCTCGCATCCCGCTCCGTACGCTCCGAACTACGGCTATCCGACGTATCCTGCCCAGCCCGGCGCCTATCCGGCCGCGCCGGGCGGCTCGTATGTCGTGCCGGGCGGAACGATGCCGGGCACGCTGGGCGCACCGTCTTCGACCTATCCGAGCGGTCCCGGCCCGACGCTGGCCCCGCCGATCAATGGTGGCGCCGGCGGCGACGCCCCGCCTTACACTTTCGATCCGAACTCCACGTCGCCTGGTGCCGTTCCGAACTACGAAGATCCGAGTGCGGGTGACTTCGGAACAAGCCCCGGCGGTGTTCCGGACGACGGGTTCCGCACGCCGCAGGGCAATGGGGCGAACTCCAGTCCCTTCTATCCGAGCAGCAGCGCAGTGCCGCGCCGGATCGAGTTCGAGCAGGCCTCGCGTCCACGCGGCGAAGCCCGGCCCGATTACCTTGCCGGCGTCGAAAACTACGATGTCTCGTCGCAGAAGGTCAGCCCGGTCGGCTTCGAACAGGCTCCGAAGGCGAATGAAGACTTCGGATTCGATCCGATCACGAGTCCGTCGCAGCCGGTCGCCTCGCAGCAATCGCCAGCCGAAGACGAGGGCTTCGACTACGAGCGCACGCACTATCGCTGGCTGCGAGGGGTCGTGGACTACGACCCGATCCGCAAGAACTGGCACATCATCTACGGATTGACGCCGGACGCTGCCGACAAGTTCGGCGGCAGCCTGACGCTCACTAACGACGCGCAGCTCAAAGAGTTCCAGGACGACGACGTGATCCTTGTCGAAGGCCACCTCGATCCGCAGGCAGGCCGCGATGTGTTGGGCAAGCCCTACTATCGCGTGACCCGCGCCGAACTGCTCGGTCGTTTCGAGTGACCTTGAGAATTCTTCTTTTTGCACGAGCGGCAGCGCGCGGACGGCCTTCCCTCTCTCGCCGCTTGACCGGCCGAATCGCTGCGGATCGATCACGCACGAAACCGCATTGAACGGGCGTCGCTGCTAGAATGACGCCTCTCGCTGGCCATGCCGCGGTTCCTGCGTCTGTTCTCTCACGTCGTTTTCCCGAGTCTGCATGTCTGCCCGCGAACTTGCGTATGTCGTCTTGAAGGACTGGAAGCCGAAGGGAACGTTCGCGGGAGATCGGCTCGAAGCGTTGCTCCGCCGACGCGAGGTCTCGCCGCAGGATCGGCGGCTGGCGATGGAACTCGTGTTCGGCGTGATTCGCCGGCAGGCGACGCTCGACACACTGATCGCCCCGCACGTGTCGCGGCCCCGGCGCGACGTCGAAGTGCCGCTGTGGATGCTCTTGCGGCTTGGAACGTACCAGTTGACGTTTCTGTCGGGCATGGCCGATCACGCCGCGGTCAACGAGACGGTCGAGCTGGCGAAGCGGGCGAACGTCCGCTGGGGCGGGTTCGTCAACGCCGTGCTCAGAAAGGTCGCCGGTTCGCTGACCGACGACGTGCTCTCGACGCCGACGGCCGACGGCATTCCGCTCGCCGACGGTCGCTTCCGCCTGGCGACGTCGAAGGTTTTTCCCGAACCCGACGAAGATCCCGCAGGCTATTTCGCCGAGGCGTTCTCGTTTCCGAACTGGCTGGCGAAGCGCTGGGCGGAGCGTTTTGACGTCGAAGATCTGTTCCGTCTCGGCAAGCACTTCGATGCACCGCCGCGAACGACGATTCGCGTGAACCGCACCAAGTCCACGGCTGCCCAGATGCTCCAAGAGATCCGTGCGGCGGGCCTGAAAGCCAAGCCGGGAACGCATCCCGACGCGATCCGCTTCGCCGACTCGACACGGGTCGACGAACTGCCCGGCTTCGCCAGCGGCCAGGTGACGGTGCAGGACGAGACCGCCATGTACGCCGCCACGCTGCTCGAACCGAAGGCGGGACAGCGCGTCCTCGACCTCTGCGCGGCCCCCGGCACGAAATCCACGCACCTCGCGGAGATCATGAACGACGTCGGCGAGATCATTGCCGCCGACGTCAGCAACGAACGTCTCAAGCGGGTTCGCGAGAACATCGCCCGCATCGGATTGAAGAGCATCACGCCGGTCACGATCGGTGAAGATGGCAGCGGCCTTCCCGAAGGCGAGTTCGATGGCGTTCTCGTCGATGTGCCCTGCTCCAACACGGGCGTGCTGGGCAAACGCCCCGAGGCCCGCTGGCGGATCACCCCAAACGATCTTGTCGAACTACCGGTGAAGCAAACGCGATTGCTGTCGCTGGCACTCGATCGCGTGCGCAGCGGCGGACGCGTCGTCTATTCGACGTGCAGCATTGAGCCAGAAGAGAACGAGCAGGTCGTTCAGGCGGCTCTGTCACAGCGAGATGGCTTCGCCGTCGTCGAATCGCGGCTGCATCACCCGGGCGATTCGGCTGACGGCGGGTTCCAAGTCGTGATCGTCAAGGAATAAGTTCGCTTGCGAGCGGCCTGAGCAAGTCGAAGTCATCGGACATCCGCCTTAGCAACGATCGCGTTGGTTTCCTTCGCGTCAGCCCGAACGTGACATCCGAATGACAACGGCGGAGTCATATTGGCGGTAGAACACAGCGGAATCGCGAAGCCTTTGCGCGCGAAGCTTCGGGCACGGCCTTTGCGGCTAAGGGTCTGTCGTTGCGGCGAGGCCGCGACGTGCGAGACCCGAGATCCAAGCAAGGAAAGCGATTCCCATGAATCTTCTCAAATCAGCGATCACGTCGGCGGCGATGCTGGCGGGCGGCGTTGCGGTTTCGGCACCGGACACCGCCGATGCCCAGATCCGCTTTTCGTTCGGCACCGGCAGCAGCTACGGTCAAGGCGGCTACGGCAACAGTTTCGGCCGCGGCTACGGCGGCGGATACGGAAACAGCTTTGGTCGTGGTTACGGTGGCTACGGAAACAACTACGGCTTCCAAAGCAGCCGCTACCGAAGTGATTTCGGCGGCTATGGCTACGGCTCGAGTCACGGCCACGGTCGCCATTACAGCCAGGGCCACTACGACTACCACCCGACGACGATCGTGCCCCACGGTAACCATTACGACGTCATCCCCGGCCACTACGATTACCACCACACCGGCCACGGCCATTACGGACACTGAGACCTGCTGAGTGAAGGCTGCTGCGTCAAAGTCGCCGGCGTCTCCAATCGACGCGGGCGACTTTTTTGTTCGTCGGAAGAAGAGCTTTCCGTCCTGATTGCGAATCCCCGCGGCGTTGAAGCTTCGGCGGTTATTCTTCCGTCTCACGCCGCTATGCGCATACAAAAACCTCAGCCGGGCCTGTCGAGCCTGGCCGAGGTTTGTTTCACGGCGCAGCGACGCTTGGATCACTTCGTCTTGAGCGTCAGGAATCGACCGCCCTGCGGCGTCCGGACGAGCAGCAGGACGTTCTTGCCGTCGTTCTTGGCGGCTTCGATCGCACTGCGAAACTCATCGACGTTCGTCACTGCCTGCTTGCCGACGCGTTCGATCACGATGCCGGCTTCAAGGCCGGCCGTTTGAGCCGGGCTGCCCTCATCGACCTGGGTGATCACGACGCCGCTGACGTTCTCGTCAAAGCCGAGTTGTTCGCCGACGTCGGCAGTCAAAGGCGAGACTTCGAGCCCCAGATCCTCAAACGACGCGGCGTCCTTCTTCGGTTCGTCTGCCGGCGGCTTGGCGACGATCGTCTGGCCGTATTCCGTCGGCATTGCGGCGACCTTCACGCCCACCGGCACCTCCTTGCCGTCGCGCATCACCTTGAAGGTGTATTCCTTATCGGCTTTGAGTTGCTCGACGAGCCCCTGCAACTGTTGCGGGCTGCTGACGGCTTTGCCGTTGACTTCGACGATGACGTCCCCGGTCTTGAGGTCGGCGTCCGCCGCCGGAGTCTTCGGGAAGACGTTGTTCACGACGACGCCGGTGCCGACCGGCACGCCAAATTGATCGGCGAGCGAACTAGTCACCGGCTGAATGCCGACGCCCAGGAAGCTGCGCTCGACCTTCCCCTTTTCAAGCAATTGCGACGCGACCCATTTGGCCATATTGACCGGAACCGCGAAGCCGACGCCGTCGTTGCCGCCGCCTCGCGAAGAGATCGCCGTGCTGATGCCGATGACCTGACCGTTGAGGTTCACGAGCGGCCCACCCGAGTTGCCGGGATTGATCGCCGCATCGGTCTGAATGAAGTCCTCTCGGCCTCCCTCCATGATTCCTGGTCCGCGGTGTTTCGCGCTGATGATGCCCGCGGTCACGGTCGTGTCGAGACCGAACGGGCTGCCGATCGCCAGCACCCAGTCCCCGACTTGCATCTCATCGCTGTCGCCGACGGCGGCCGGCGTCAGATTGTCGGCCTCGATCTTCACGACGGCGACGTCGCTCTTGGGATCGGTCTTCACCTCGGTCGCGACGAATTCACGGCCGTCGGTCAATTTGACCAGAACCTCATCGGCGCCGTTGACGACGTGGCTGTTCGTCAGGATCACGCCCGACGAATCGATGATGACGCCCGAGCCCTTCGCCTGTTGCGGCGGAACGAAGGTCCGGCCGCGCGGCATCGTTCGGCCAGGCATTTGCCCGAACCGGCGGAAGAGTTCCTCAAACCGCGGATCATTGCGGAAGCCCGGCGGAAGCAACTCTTCGAACTGGTCTTCGTCGCCGCCGAACTGCGTTTGCCCTTCCACCCGGCGACCTGAAGTGCGGGCTTCGATCGTGACGACAGCGGGCGTCACCTCTTTGGAAACCGCCCGGAAGACGTCCGAGAAGCCGCTCACGATCGCCGGCTTATCGACCGGCTTCTCCCCCGCCCGATCCGGCGTCAATTGTGGTTGCGCCAGCACCGCCGCCGCCCCAGCAGCGGCGACACCAAGTGTCGCACCACCGATCCAGCCAGACATGTTACGTAGAGGCATCGCAACCTTCCTTGTGAAAAAGATTTCGGTCGACGTGAGGGTCGAAAGACATCGCACCGAGGCGACGGACCCTGGCTCGTCTCCGGATCGAGACCAAAAAACCGCTCTAGAACGATCTACGAAGCCTGTGCCAAGGCTGTTGGAACACGATCCATTTTTATGACAGTTGTCCTCGGATGTGAGGATTCCCCCGTATCACCTCCCCGGCGTCATCCTTGTAACAACGACTGGCCGCCGTCGACGAAGATATCGACTCCGGTGACGTGGCTGGCCGCGTCGGAGGCGAGGAACAGGACCACGTCGGCGACCTGTTCCGGCGAGCCGGGCTTGCCGTCGGTCAGCGGGATCGCGCCGGCGGGAAACTCGACGGGTTCCTTTTCGTCTTCAACTTCGCGGCGCTCGGTATTGTCTTCGATCTCGGTCGTGATCGCACCGGGCAGCACCGTGTTGACGCGGATCTTGTACTTCGCGAGTTCGAGCGCCGTCATGCGGGCGAAAGCGACTTGGCCGGCTTTGCTGCAGGCGTACGCCGTCGCGCCGGTGTTGCTGAACATGCGGGTGCCGTTCACCGACGCGCACACGACGACGCTTCCGCCCTGCTTCTTGAGCAACGGCAGCGCCGCCTTCACCGTCAGAAACGTGCCGGTGAGGTTGATGCGGAGCGTCTTGTCCCACTCGTCGGGTTCGAGTTCGTCGAGCGGCGCCCAGACGCCGTTGACGCCCGCGTTCGCGAACACGGTGTCGAGCCGGCCGAACGATCTCTCAATCTTTTTCACCGCCTTGGTGAGCGATGCGTAGTCGCTGACGTCGCCGACGACCGCCAGACATTCGCCGCCGCTCTTGCCGATCTCGTCGCAGACCTCGCGGAGCTCCTCTTCGGTGCGACTGAGGATCGCGACGCGAGCACCGGCCTCGGCGAGCCGAATCGCAGCGGCCCGGCCGATTCCGGAACCGCCTCCCGTCACGAGAGCGACACGATCTTTAAGAGAGTGGCGTTGAGACATGATCGGTCCTTGTCCAGCAGAACCACGGAACACACGGAACAGGAGACCACGAAAGGCACGAAGCACGAACGGATTTCCCGGGGGAGGCGCCGCGCTATCGAATACGGGACTTCTCGCGAAGTGAATCTGTCACTCGTTTTCGGTGTCTTCCGTGCTTTCCGCGGTTCTTCTTCGTTTCTTTCGTGTGCTTCGTGTCTTTCGTGGTATCCGTCCGGCATGTAACAGAAACGCTCCCTGACGGTCGCGGCTCGGACTCATCTACTTCTTCTCCGGAATGCCCTTCGGGAAGTGGCGCTGCAGCGCGCCCTTCAGGCCTTCCGAGATGCGTTTGCCGATGCCTTTGCCGAGCAGGTTCAGCAGAGGGACGTCGCCCGTCGCGTGGACATGCTCGGCATCGACCTTGAGGTCCACGATCACGCCCGGCCCCGTGAGCTTGACCGCTGTGCGATCAGGCGACCATTCGATGTTTCTCACCACGCTCGCGAAGCGGCCCTGAACGTCGGCCACCGCACCTTCGAGACGCACCTTGGCGTCCTCGAAAGTGGTGTTGTGTTTGACGGAGACGTTCACCAACGGCATCGATGGCCTCTCCATTCACCGAGAATCGCGCAGCGTCGAAGTCGCTTGACCCATGCAAGACATCACAGCACTGGGGGCCGTAGCGCCGTCCAACCGCAGATCGATTCCACCGACGAGGCAAAGTGCGAAGGTTGCGGCGTGGTCGCTGGCTCTCATACCTGTGCCACACGGTCGCCTTCAGCGAAGATATTCACGATAGTAACGATCCGGTGACGCGGGGAAAGAATGGAACGTGCCGGCGATACCGGGGGCGGTGCCCTCAGTTTCGACCTGATCCTCCGGAGGGCGGCTGCCGCGTTTCAAGACTTTTGAACGCGACGTTACAGTTCGTTGATCGCTTCGCCGGCGACCACAATGAGCGCTCGGAGCGAAACCGCAGCGGAGTTGCGGTGCCTCTGATGGGTCCTTTTCGACGGAAGCTTGCGTGGCCACGGCAACACCTGATCCCCCCACGGTCGAACCACCTGCGATACCCGTCAAGCGACCTTGGCCGTTCGCGACACGCATCGCCATCGTAACGTGCCTGTTTCTCTCGTTGGCGATCGCGGCCCCGATTCTCACTCAGTTAAAGTTTGAGGAAGACGTCACCAACTGGCTGCCCGCCGACGATCCGCAGGCCCGTCTGTTGGCGTGGCATCGGCAGCACTTCCCCGCCGACGAAACGATCCTGATCGCCTGGGATGGTTCGACGCTGGGCGACTCACGCCTCGAATCACTCGCGAATTCGCTACGAGACACGACGTGGGCGAACCGCGTCATCACCCCCAGCGATCTCGTCTCACGGATGACGAAAGGCCGCGTGCCGGTCGAGGTCGCCAGACAACGCTTGCGCGGTCTTCTGCTGGGAGAGCCTCAAGCCGATCCCGATGAAACTCCTGCGGGACTGATCGTGACCTTCGACGACGTGCAGGAAGACGTCCTGCGCGTCTACTTCGCCGAAGTCCGCGAGAAGGCTGAGGCCGTGGGTGTTCCCGCGGACTCGCTGCGCATGGGCGGCGGGCCGGTGGCGAGCGCCGAACTCGATCGACGACTCGGCAAGTCCCGCTGGGATCCCGCGGCGCCTTGGTATCGTCCCGACCAGAAGAGTCCTCTGGTCTTGTCGGCGATCGTCGCGCTCGTGCTCGCCGTCGCATTGCTGCGACGTGTGCGACTCACGGTGGTTGTGCTTGGCGTCACCCTGATCGCGACGGTCGTCGGGGTCGCCGTGCTGCCGGCGACGGGCACCGCGATGAACATGGTTCTGACCGTCCTCTCGCCGCTCTTGCTTGTGCTGACGTTGTCGGCCGCGATTCACGTCGCGAACTATTGGCGGTACGCCTCGACAAAGACGCACGATCGGGCCGCTGCCGCGGCGACGGCCCGCAATATGGCCTTCTGGCCCTGTTTCCTCGCCGCGGTGACGACCGCGATCGGCCTGGCGTCGCTATTGACGAGTCCTCTCAGACCAGTGCGCGAGTTTGGACTCTATTCCGCAATCGGGGTGCTCATCGGTCTTGCCGCTGCGCTGCTAGCACTTCCGGCGTTGCTGTCGTTATTGCCGATGGGGCCGACGTTGCCGCCGGGGCGCGATGCGGCGGGTTGGGGGACTTTCGGACGGATCATGGCGCGTCGCGGCACGTTCATCTCGGTGCTGTGCGTGGCGATTGGCGTCTTCGCCTGCTTCGGACTGCGTTGGTTCCGCACCGAGACGCAGGTCATCTCGTATTTCCCGTCCGATGCCCGCATCGTTGCCGACTATCACTTTCTGGAACACCATCTCGCCGGCATCACTCCGATCGACGTGGTCGTCACGTTCGACACCGACGCACGTCGCCGTCTGCCGATCTCCGAGCGGCTCGAACTGGTGCGGCGCGTCGAAGAGACGATTCGCGGTCAACCGGATGTGAGCGGCTCGCTCGCGCTGCCGGATTTCCTCCCGGACGTGTCGGACTTGGGAATGGTCGCGCGGCGGGAGTACGGTCGTACGAGGCTGCCTCGACTCGAAAGAGCGATCGTTGACCAGACCGATCCCGAAGTGACCCGTTTCGCACGACTCGCTGAAACGCCGTTCGTAGACGAGTCGCTCAGCACGCCGGTCGGTACGGGCGACGAACTCTGGCAAATCAATGCCCAGGTGCAGGTGCTTGCCAACGTCGATTACGCCTCGCTGACCGACGACATTCGCACGTCCGCCGCAACCGTGATTGGCGACGTGCCGGGCACAGGTTTGCTGGTGACGGGAACGGTGCCGCTTTTCCTGCGAACTCAGGCGGCAGTGCTCGACAGCCTGATCGTGAGCTTCGGCATCGCATTCATCGTGATCGCGATCGTGCTGATGATCGTGCTGCGAAGCTTCTGGGCCGGTCTGTTGACGATGCTGCCGAATCTGCTGCCGGTGGTCGTGGTCTTCGGCACGATCAGTTGGCTCGGACAGTCGGTGGACATCGGCATGATGATCACCGCGAGCGTGGCGCTGGGCATCGCGGTCGACGGCACGCTGCACCTTCTCACGTGGTATCGCGACGGCCTCGCCGAGGGCCGTTCACCCGCCGACGCCGTCGCCGGCGCCCTCTCGCATTGCGGGCCCGCGATGTGGCAGACGAGCGGCATCATCGGCTTCGCGTTGCTGATGCTGGCCTTCGCCGATTTGCTGCTCATCAGCCGCTTCGGCTGGCTGATGGCGGCGCTGATCTTCGCCGCCCTGCTGGCCGATTTGATCTTTTTGCCGGCGCTCTTGTGCAGCCGGGTGGGCGGGTTGTTGATCGCCGCTCCGTCGAAGAGTACGACCTGATCCCCCCGTCCTTTCGGCGGAGTGCGGAACCACGTTCAAGGACTCGCCGACGGCGCGTCGAACGGGTTCTGTCGCAGCGTTTCGGCGTGCTGGCGGTCTTCCGCCGCACCGGCGTCGTCGCCGTGGGCGTCACGATGCTCTGCCCGGCGGAGGTAGATTTCGGCGAGCCGTGCGGCGCGCGAGATCCCCGTCGTGCATTGCTTCGTAGTCGCAATCGCACCGTCGAAGTCGTTTAAGGCGAGACGGATCTCGGCGCGCGTGGCAATAGCTTCGCCAAAATCTTTCGTGGCATCGCCTTTAGCGAGTTCCGTGGGAATAGGTTCGCCCTCTTGGATCCGTTGTTGGATCGCGTCGTACTCGTTGACGGCACGTGTTGCCAACTCCAAAGCGCGCTGAGCTTCACCCAGCCCAAGACAGGCTCTCGCCATCCCTACGGCGACGAACGGTCGTGTATCAGATGGAGTAAGCTTATCGACATGTGCAAAGCACGTTTTGGCCGCTTCCCATTCGCTTCCATTGAGTGCGACCAATCCTCCCGCATACCAGAGCTTCGCGTCTTGAGGCCTATCGCGAGCAATCTTGCGGAAAGCAAGCCAGTTCGTCAGCTATTCGGACCGCTGCCTTGCAATCTGGGCTTCCTCGATTCTTCCAAGCGCCTCTAGAGGCAAAGGGCGCGTTGCGCTTCGCACGGGGCGTAGTATGGATGATGCCTTAGACCGGTCTCGGAGTCAGCAAGGGCCTCTTCGAACCGACCAAGTCGGTAAAACGCATATGAACGGGAACACAAGAAGTTTGGCTCTACGCCATCTCTGTGGAGTCTTGTGTTCGGGGCTGACCGCAGGCGTCGAGGACTCGTAGTCGGAAGTGCCGGAAGTTGCGGAGGTCGAAGGCCCGCCACAGGACGGCGCGCAGGCCGTGGT
>JACCRE010000030.1 GCA_013813775.1 Planctomycetaceae bacterium | reverse complement strand
GTCGTCGAAGTGCAGTCCCGTCGTCGGTTCGTCGAGCAGGTACAACGTGCGTCCCGACTGAGGTCGAGACAGCTCTGCAGCGAGCTTCACACGTTGCGCTTCGCCGCCCGAGAGCGTCGGAGCCGATTGGCCGAGCGTCAGATATTCGAGACCGATCGCGCACAACACGGCGAGCGGGCCGCGGACTTTCGGAATGTCCTGAAAGAGCTCGTAGGCCTGCGCGATCGACATTTCGAGCACGTCGGCGATCGTCTTGCCTTTGTAAGTGACCGACAGCGTTTCGTTGTTGTACCGCCGGCCTTTGCAGGTGTCGCACATCACCCACACGTCGGGCAGAAAGTGCATCTCGATCTTCTTCTGACCGAGACCCTCGCAGTCCTCGCAGCGTCCTCCGGGTCGGTTGAAGCTGAACCGCGCGGGCTTATAGCCGCGTACCTTCGCCTCCGGCATGCGACAGAACAGCTCGCGGATGAGATCGAACACGCCGGTGTAGGTCGCCGGGTTCGACGCCGGCGTGCTGCCCAGCGGCTGCTGATCGACCGCGATGATCTTGCCGAGATGCTCGACGCCCTTCAGATCGGCGAACGGGCCGGGCATCTCGCCCGAATGATTCAGCTTGCGCGCGACCGCCTTCGCAAGCGTCCCCTCGATGAGCGAACTCTTACCGGACCCCGAGACCCCCGTGACGCACACGAACGTGCCCAGCGGAATCCGCAGATCGACATTCCGCAGGTTGTGATGCCGACAGCCAGTGAGCTCGACGAAGGGTTGAGGGTTGAAGGTTGAGGGCTGAGCGGCACCCTTACTGCTCTTCTTGCCCCGCCCAAGTTTCTTTTCTTCGGACTCCTGACTCCTGACCCCTGTCTCCTGAATCGACGCCACGCGTCGATTCAGCGGTACCGGGATCGCCTGTGCGTCACTGAGATACTTGCCGGTGAGGCTCGTCTTGCTTTTCGCGATCTGTTTCGGCGTGCCTTCCGCTGTGATCAGTCCGCCAAGGCGGCCGGAGCCGGGGCCGAAATCGAACACGCGGTCAGCCGCTTCGATGACCTCGCGGTCGTGCTCGACAAGCACGACGGTGTTGCCGAGGTCGCGCAGCCGCTTGAGTGCCGCCAGCAGCCGGTTGTTGTCGCGAGCATGAAGACCGATCGTCGGTTCATCGAGCACGTACAGCACGCCCGTGAGAGCGCGACCGATCTGGCCGGCGAGGCGGATGCGCTGGCTTTCGCCGCCTGACAGCGTCGGCATCGTGCGATCGAGCGTCAGGTATTCGAGGCCGACATCGACGAGGAACTTCAGCCGGCTTTTGGCTTCATGAAGCAGGTCGCCTGCGATGCGTTTTTCTTCTTTCGTGAGCTTCAGACAGTCGAGAAACTTGAAGGACTCGCCGAGCGGAAGTCGGCACAAACGCGGGATCGCGTACGACCGCAGTTTCACCGCTGCCGCGTCGTCACGGATGCGGTTGCCTTCGCACGCCGAGCAGGCCTGATCGCCGACGTGGTCGCGCAGCTTGAGGCGATAGCTGTACGAAACGCGGGCGGCTTCGTTAAGCGCGGGGTACAGCCCTTTGTACTGGAAGCGGAACACTTGCCCGGCGGGAGCCGTCGCCGTGATCCAACGCTCCGAGCCGTAAAAGACCAATCGTTGTTTCGCGGCCTCGAGCCGATCGAACGGCGTGTCGAGCGGCAGGTTCAATTCGGAACCGATCGCGTCGAGTATCGCCGCGAACATCGCGTCGGCCTTCGGATCGGGCCAGGCGGCGATCGCGCCCTCGCGAAGACTCACGTGTGGATTGGCGACGAGCGCCGACTGATCGGTGCCCCGTTCAACTCCCAAGCCTTCGCAGGCCGCGCACCAGCCGAGCGGGCTGTTGAAGCTGAAGTTCTGCGGACTCAGCGTTTCGAAGCTGCGGCCGCAACTTTCACAGGAGGCGTGCAGACTGAAGCGTTTCACCTCCCAGCGCTCTTCGGGGCGATCGGCCTCGGCAATCGCGACGCGCAGCACGCCGCGGCCGAGGTCGAGTGCCGCCTCGATCGAATCGGCGATCCGGCCCCGCTGCTTGCGAGCGAGCGCGATCCGATCGACGACGACTTCGATCGCGTGATCCTCTCGATGGTCGAGAGCCGGAACGTTCGCGATCTCGTACGTCGTCCCGTCAATCCGCACGCGACTGAAGCCTTGCGCATTCAAGCGATCGAAGAGCTTTTTGTAGGATTCGCCCTTGTGGATGGTTTGAGGGGCGAGGAGCAATGCCTTCGATGGTGAGGGGGCGATGAGGAGAGGGGGAGAGAGGGCGATGCGTTTCCGTCCCCCACTCTCCCCCTCACCCACTCCCCCGCTCCCGAGACCAAGCACCTTCTCGATGATCTGGTCCGTCGTGCTCTTGCCGACGGGAACGTCGCATGCCGGGCAGTAGGGCGTGCCGAGGCGGACGAAGAGGAGTCGCAGATAGTCGTAGATTTCGGTGACGGTGCCGACGGTGCTGCGCGGCGTGTGACCGACCGTCTTCTGCTCGATCGCGATCGCAGGGCTGAGGCCATGCACGTGTTCGACGCGCGGCTTCGGCATCTGTCCGAGAAACTGGCGGGCATACGCCGACAGCGATTCGACGTACCTCCGCTGACCTTCCGCGTACAGCGTGTCCATCGCCAGCGAGCTTTTGCCGCTGCCGCTCGGTCCGCAGAACACGCTCATGCGATCGCGGGGAACATCGACGTCGATGTTCTGCAGATTGTGCTGCGCAGCCCCGCGAATCGTGATGTCTTTCGTACCGTCGCCGCTCGTTTTGCGCGCGACCGACGCGATCTGCCAACGGGAGGGAGCGGGAGCGGAGGAGACGGAGCGAGGGGATGATGTTTTCTTCCGACGCTGTTTCTGCGCGTCTCCCCCTCTCCCATTCACCCCCTCACCCACTCGCGGCAGAACGGCGCGCAACGCCAATCCCGTATAACTCTCCCCGCACGCGGCGATTTCTTCCGGCGTGCCCTGCGCGACGATGCGGCCGCCACCTTCGCCGCCTTCGGGGCCGAGATCGATGACCCAGTCGGCCGTCTTGATCACATCGAGATTGTGTTCGACGACCAGCACCGTGTTACCCGCCTCGACGAAGCCGTGGAGGACGTCGAGCAGGCGATGCACGTCGGCGAAGTGCAAGCCGGTCGTCGGTTCATCCAGCAGATAAATCGTACGGCCCGTCGAGCGCTTTCCGAGTTCGCGGGCGAGCTTCACCCGCTGCGCTTCGCCGCCGGAAAGCGTCGGCGAAGGCTGACCCAGCTTCAGATAATCGAGACCGACATCGTGCAGCGCCTGAAGCAGCCGGCGGACCTTCGGCACGTTCTCGAAGTGCTCCAACGCCTGCTGGACGTCCATGTCGAGCACCTCGGCGATGTTCTTCTCCTTGAACTTCACCTCCAATGTTTCGCGGTTGAAGCGGCGGCCTTCGCAGACGGGGCAGGGAACCCAGATGTCCGCGAGGAAGTCCATTTCGAGCCTTGTCGCGCCGTGCCCCTCACACGCTTCGCAACGACCGCCTTCAACGTTGAAGCTGAACCGCCCCGGCGGATAGCCGCGGAGCTTCGCCTGCGGCAAGTTCGTGTAGAGATCGCGAATCAGGTCGAAGACTTTAACGTACGTCGCCGGGTTCGAGCGAGGTGTGCGACCAATCGGCGACTGATCGATGTCGATCGCCTTGTCGAGCCGATCGAGACCCTCGATTGACGTGTGAGGGCCGGGCGTGCCGAGTCCGCCGTTGACGTCGCGATTCAGGACCGGCCACAGGATGTCGTTGACGAGCGAACTCTTGCCGCTGCCGCTCACGCCGGTCACGCACACGAACATTCCGAGCGGCAGATCGACATCCACATCCTTCAGGTTGTGATGCCGGGCGCCGCGGATCGTGAGTTTCGCCTCGTTCGGCTGTCGCCGTTCCGTGGGGATCTCGATGCGGCGTTCACCCGTCAAATACTGACCGGTGACGCTCTTCGGATTCGCTTTAATATCTTCGACGCTGCCCTGGGCGATGATCTCGCCGCCGCGGACGCCCGGTCCCGGGCCGAAGTCCACGACGAGGTCGGCGGCGCGCATCGTCTCTTCGTCATGCTCGACGACGATCACCGTGTTGCCCTGGTCGCGCAGGTCTTGCAGGCTCTCGAGCAGCATCGTGTTGTCGCGCGGATGCAGCCCGATGCTCGGTTCGTCGAGGATATAGACGACGCCCACAAGGCCGCAGCCGATCTGCCCCGCGAGCCGGATGCGCTGGCTCTCGCCTCCGGATAGCGTGGGCGCCGTGCGGTCGAGCGTCAGATAGTCCAACCCGCAGCGCAGCAGGAATCCGAGCCGACCGCTGATCTCTTTGATCGCTTCCGTCGCGATCAGCGTTTGCGTGGCGTCGAGCTTGAGTTCGCTGAAGAAGTCAGCGGCGTCGGCGATGCTCAGCGCACACACTTCAGGCAGGCTCAGCTCGACCTTTCTATGCCGTTTGCGGAACGTCGGACTCGCTGTCGTCAGCCGGACGTGGCTCGCCTGCTTGTTCAATCGGCCGCCGCCGCATGCGGTGCAGACGGCGAAGTCCATGTACTTCTCGAGCTGACGCCGCCGCATCGGGTTCTTCGTGTCGCGGTAGTCGTCGAGCAGTTTCGTAAGGAAGCCGCTCCATGTGCCGCCGTGCTTCCATACGCCGCCGCGATGCTTCCAGGAAAACGTGATGTGGCGGTCGCCGGTTCCGTGAAGGAAGCGTCGCTTCACCTCGTCGTCGAGCTTTTCCCACGGCGTCTTGAGCAGCGTGCCCGTCTTGAGCTTGAGATCGCTTTCGATCGCCGCCGCCGCGCCTTCGTACAAGTGCCGCTGCCAGCGCCCCATTTCCCGGAAGGGCTTCATGAGCCGCAGCGCGCCTTTCGCGATCGACTTCTTCGGATCGTCGACGAGTCGATCGATCACGAAGTCGTGTCGCATGCCCAGCCCGTTGCACTCCGGGCACATACCGAGCGGGCTGTTGAAGCTGAAGAGCTGCGGCGTCGGCGGCTCATAGCTCATCCCGCTTTCGGGGCAGCTATAGTTCGCGCTGTAGAGCTTTTCGAACTCTTCGCCGCCGAGGGGCTGCGACCCCTCGGCTTCTTCTTTAGAAGCCGCGCGTGAGGCAGAGCTCTCGCCAAGAACGATCAGCGTCCCCTTGCCGTAGCGCAATGCCGTTTCGACGGCTTCCGCGAGGCGCGTCCGCCCTGTCTTGCCGACGACGAGCCGATCGACCACGACTTCGATCGTGTGCTTGAAGTGTCGCTTGAGCTTCGGCGGGTTGTTGAGGTCGACGATCTCGCCGTCGATGCGCGCCCGCAGGAAGCCCTGCTTCAGCAGGTCCTCGAACAGGTCGCGATACTCGCCCTTTTGGTTCTGGAAGAGCGGGGCGAGGATGGTGATGCGCTGAGGATCAGGGGATCGGGGGATCGGGGGATCGGGAGACGTTCCTTTCCCCCCTCTCCCCCGATCTCCCGTCTCTCCCGATACCGCCTCCCCGTCTCCCCCTCGTCCTAGAGCCGCGATACTCTCGACGATCTGATCGGCCGACTGGGCGCGGATCGGCTTGCCGCTGACGTAGCAGTAGCCTTGGCCGACGCGGGCGAAGAGCACGCGCAGATAGTCGTAGATCTCGGTGATCGTGCCGACGGTGCTGCGGGGATTCCGGCCGGCTGTCCTCTGTTCGATCGAGATCGACGGAGACAGCCCACTGATGCTGTCGACGTCGGGCTTGGGCATCTGCCCGAGGAACTGCCGCGCGTAGCTCGACAGGGATTCGACGTAGCATCGCTGTCCTTCCGCGTAGAGTGTGTCAAAGGCGAGCGAGCTCTTTCCGGAGCCGCTCACCCCCGTCATGACGATGAGTTTGTTCTTCGGAAGCGTCAGGTTGACGTCCCGCAAATTGTGCTCGCGGGCGCCGCGAATCACGATCTCGGATCGAGACATAGGGCGAACGAAATCGTCCGTGAAGACCGGTGAGAACGCCGAAACGGCACGATTCGGCGGGATGCGACCTGAGACAGGCCGCTCTTGAGCGATTATGCATTCTCACGGAGTGCATCGCCGGGTCAAGCAGATGACACGATGAGACACTCTGGCAGATCCAATTCCATCACTCGTTTCATGACGCGGCCGCAATTTCCCACGTCTATTTTGATGGTTTAAACCCAGGGAGATTCCATTCCCCGTCGTCGTCTTCATCATTCCCGCCGCCCGCCGGCACCGGAACCAGGGCGACTTCCTGGAGTGGGGCAGGTGCCCCCGGCCACTTCGCAAGCCAAGGAGCCTTGTCGTCTCGAAGTTCCCGAGAATGTTCCTCGATGAGTTGAACCACTTTTTCTCCGATAGACGCCCCGAGCTGTCGGTACGACTCGAAGCGCCGTTCGTTATAGAACTGATCCACGGTCGGATCGTTGGGGAAGTCGGCGTTCTCGCGACTGTACCCCCAGAGGGCGGCGTCGGTGTCCTTCGTGAGAACTGGCTTCACGTAGATCAAGACGCCGTCCTGCCGGCCGAATGTAAGATTTTCTGTGTATTGAACCTCCGGCGCCATCGGGTTCTGGATACCCTCTCCCTTGTCTGGCGGATAAGAGATGCAGGCCACGACGTAGTTCGCCTCCGTCGGCCATTTCTTCGATCGCCGACAAAGCGTCTTGATCGCCTCATCCGAAATCGATTTCCCTTTGTCGCCCGTATGAATACGGATGCCGTGCATAGTTCGGCAGCGGCGGACGAGGCGGAACAGGTCGGCGAAGTTGCCTTGGCTGTCTTGGCTGGCGTCTATGGCGACGATGACCCGGGTTCGCCGGACCAGCAAAGCCTCGATGCCGAGGTTCTCGTAGAAACCGCCGTCGCTCAGCAGGACATGCCGAGGCGGTCCGGCCGCCGATCCTTGTGCGTCGGTGCCGCCCGCATCGGCGGCCTTGCGAAAGTCGAAGAACCTGGAGATCGGGGTGGCCCGTCGCCTCAGCCACCACTTGAACTTGCCAAGACCTCGGGGGTTGGCGAAGTGGCATCGCAGATACGCCGGATTGACCACGCGAAGCCCCAGCCGCAGGTTCGCCAGGTAGAGCAGCGTTCTCAGCAGGAAGCTATCCGTCATCGCCGGCGAGACGGCCCCGCCCGAGATCGCGACGGCATCGATCAAGGTGAAACCTTCGGGCTGCGCCCGTTCAAAGCTCGGGGTGTCGATATAGCCGGTGTCGGTACAGCCGCAGTACAGCGGGCTGAGCAGGAAGCGGACGAGCGGCCCGCGTTTGCCCAAGCTCGCCCGTCCGGCGTGCGACTCCTGATCGACCTTCAGGTGCGCGGTGGCGTTGATCAGGAGATACGGCAGTCCCGGCGCGGGTTTGAGCGGCGGTTCCTGCGGCGTCCTGGACACCAGCTCGGACAGCTTCAGGTCGTTCCGCTCGCCTGTGATCCACATATGGCCCAGGCGGTCGCGGTAGAAGTGATGGAGCGACAGGGAATTCAGGTTCAACACGATCGTAAGCACGAGAAACGCTGCGCCGAAGCTGAGCGCATACCAAAGCCGGGTCCGCTGGTCGGATCGATGGACGATGTAAGCGTAGACCGTTCGCTCCGGCCGGATCGCGTTGCCGTAGTAGGCTCGCAAAAGATCGCTGTTGGACTTTTGGATCTCGCGGAGCAGCCGGACGGAACCGATCGCCTCTGGAGCTTTTTCGATTCCGACGAGCGAGGGGTAGTTCGCCTCGATCAGCCTGAGCGACGGCCCGGGGTGAGCGTCGGCCCGTTGTTCGAGACCCTTGGCGGTCTGCACGAGCAGCGCCAGCCGTTCGAGGTCCGCACCGGGCGGAATCTTGTTTTGGGGGGAGGTCGCCTTCGTCGAAAGGGTTTCCGTGCGTTCCGACGAACGTGAGATTTCGCCCGTCTCACCGGATCCGTTCGTCACGACGTCCTTATTCAGAGTCGAGCGAACGTCCTCTGTCGCGGCCAATGCCTTGGCAAGTGCTTCTTCGACAGGTTCATGGAACTGAGGATCGCTCAGAACCCGTCTATTGATCCGGTGCATGACCCTCCGGTTCGCGACGAGAGACTTGTGGTCCTTGACGAACACGTCGACGGCGTAGGTCGGCCACAGGTGATGCCACCAATGCAGCTCTCGATTCGTCTCCTGAAAGTCCAGGTGGCGACGGATGCTTTCACGAATCAACTCCTCGCCCGGCGTCGTGACGTTGCCGTCACGATCTCTGATGCTCGACGCTTCGACCAGTCGCGCGGCGACGGGATCAATCGTCCCATCGTCGTCGTTCCCGCTGCGCGACAGAGCCGAGCGCCAGAACGTGGACCAGTTGTCGAAATCCGACGCCGACAGCAGTTGGGTGGCGTGGTAGTCGAACAAATCGACTCCCGGACGGATTTCGTCGACGTTCTTCACCGTCCTCGCGATGTCTTCCCGCACGAAGACGCCGAACAGGAACAACGGAATGCCGAAGATCAGGCCCACCGCCGCGACGCGAAAGATCGCGGTCGAGGCCTGCGATTTCTTTTGAACGCCGCTCTCGACAAGACGGCCGAACTTGAACAGCGGAAACAGGGCGATCACCTGCAGCGCGATCAACGCCGCCAGCAGGCCGTGCTGCGTCGACTCCACGTCCGGCTGCGAAGCGGCCTGTGCAGGTCGATTGAACGACACGTCGCCCGTGACCAGCAAGCAGACCACGGCCATGGGCACGCTGGCGACGAAGGCGTAGCTGATGCCGTGAAAAATGGTGCGATGAATCCGGTCTCGGGCGTCGTCAGGCTGCGCCCGGTGATGCCTCCTCGACGGGGGAGCCGCGAAGTACCCCGACGCGAGCCAGAGCAGCATCAGCCCCAGCAGGAGCCAAAAGTGAATTCGATGCGGCTCGGATTCGAAGCCGGCGGCGGTCCCCCGCCAGAAGCGTCGTTCGATGAGCAGCGGGAGGTCGCTGGTCCCACGAGCCACCCCATGCCGGTGAACCCCGCGATCACGGCGAATGCGCCCGCGAGCCACGAGACGACCGCCGGCGCGGGCAACGTCTTTCGATCGGCTTCGCCCTTCTCCGGCTTCCGCCGCCTGGGCCACAGCCGTTTGAGGCTCGAGTATTCGAACCAGAGGTAAATCGCGAAGACGATGACGCTGAGGCAGCAGAGCGCGATGAGGGGCGTCCATCGCGAAAAAACGTCGAAAGCGGCTCCGGTGAAGACGATCAACATCGCCGCGAGCACTAAAGAGGTCGCGGCGAACACCCACTTGGCCGCGTCCGTCCATAGCTCGTGACCGCCGTTCGGATTCAGCGACCACGTCTTCTGCTTTCCGGCCCAAATGACCAGCCACGACACGCCGAGGATCGCCGACCAGAAGAACGCCCGCCGCACGTCGCCCGAGAAACCGAACGCCTGCGGAAAATCGTCGAGGACGAGCATTTCCTGGTCGTCCCAGATGCGGAACAGGAACGCCGCGAAGGCGGCGACCGACGCGAGCCCGCATAGGATCATCAGATTGATCCCCATGATCCCGAAAGCGAACCGATTCACCGCTTCGAGAGGCCGGAAGAGGTAGCGACCGCATCTGATCAGCCGCCGGATCTCCCGCGGCTGCTTTCCCGACGGCCTTGGTCGCAGGCAGTCGCCTTGCTCGTGCGGATTCGCATGAGTCAGGTCGAGCGGCGTGTCCGAGCTGGTTCTGGCGTTCGTCGGTTCGGCCGCGTTACTCGGGGCTACACCGTTCGAACCAATGCCGGCCTGTGTTTTCGCGGCAGCTTCGCCGTCGGGCCTCTCGCCGTCGGGCCTCTCGCCGTCGGCTGGAGCGGCCTTCAGGCACGCCATTGAAGCAATCAGGGCGGCGAGGTATCCGCCGCCCGATACCGTCGAAAGGTAATCGAACTGCCGGAGCAGCCCGCTGCGATAGAAGGACTGCACGACGCCCAGGTTGAAGCTCGCCGAGCGGACGCCGCCGCCGGAAAGAGCCAGACCGGCTCGGTTGCGAAGACCGGCCTCGATCGTTTCGTCCGAAAGGTTCTCGTCAAGGAGCTTGGCGGCTTTTCGTCGCTCACTCAGAGCCTTGAACTCGTCCGTTTGGACTTCTTCGCGTTTTGTGCGGAAGTCGATCTCGCCGTCTCGCATCGCGCTGCACTCCGCAGGGGGAAAAGCGGAGCGAGCTTGGCCGCGACGTGCCCCAACGTAGAAGCAACAACTTGGTCGCAGACCGTACGCCCGCATGCACTAGTATTACAGTTGTATTTCCCTCTTGGGGCTACCGCGGGTCCTGTAGTGACAAGCTTGGGCGAGGGCTTGATGGCGCCGCCTCCAGAGAGAGCGGGCAAGAGTCCGTTCCTGATCCAAGACGC
>JACCRE010000009.1 GCA_013813775.1 Planctomycetaceae bacterium | reverse complement strand
TGGCGATTTCCCGATGAAGGTGACGTTCGACGTGAGTCCCCAAAGTCGGTCGCACGCGAAGGCAAGACGCGACTTGCTGTAAACAGCTTGGGTTTCAAGGGGTTTCGTCGATTTTTTGATGCGCCGGACCTGGGATGTTATCAGCGCCTTTCCTCCCGCGACTGCTCGGACGCAGAGATCAACGAACGAGAGTACTTGCGGGCGGCCTGAATGCTGCTGCCGATGGCGTCGAGTAAATCCGACATATCGCCCTCCAGTGTCGTGAACGGGGCCGAAGATGATCCTTTTGCCCAACGGACCGATCATAACCCAGCGTAAGGACGCTCTAAACGTTTCAGCCGTTTGGACGTTTGCGGCGTTCCATGTTACGCTCGAAATACTTATCCACACCTATGACGAAACCTTCGCACCACACACTCCCCCGCCCCGATATCGCCTACGTCGTCGAAAGCGATCGCGACGCTGAGGCACTCTCCTGTTCTGTTGACGCTCCGATCGTCGTCCGCCAGCCGCAGGCGTCTTCGTCACCTCGACGTTCCAAACGTCTCGGACGCTCTGAACGTCCGGGAGCTTCGAACGTCCAAACGTCTCTATGACGCGACGGATCGCGTGGCTCAACGAGAAGGGGGGCAGCGGCAAGAGCACCAGCGCCTTGAACCTGTCGGCAAATCTCGCCTCGCAATTCGGACAGCGGGTGCTGCTGATCGATGTGGGCCATCAGGCGAATATCTCCGCTGTGTTGGGCGGCGATCAGGTCGCGAAGCACACGCTGACCGACGTGCTGATGCATGATGTTCCTGCGGGCGAAGCGATCCTGCCGACGCGATATCCCAATTTGCATTTGCTGCCCGCAGATGCGGCGCTCTCTGAAGTCAACGTCGCCATGGCCGACAGTGCCGGACGGCTCGGCATCGGCCGCGAACTGCGTCTGAAACGCGCGCTGCAAGGCATCGAACGGGACTATGAGTTCGTCGTCGTCGATACGGGGCCTCAACGCACGCTGCTCAACGTCAATGTCTTGAACTACGTGGACGACGTATTCGTGCCGATCGACCCCGGCTATTGGAGCCTGCTCGGCGTGAAGCGGCTGGAAGAGCTCGTCGGCCAAATTCGCGAACATCTCGGCCACCAGACGCTACGGATCGGCGGCGTGCTGCTGACCAAAGTTCAGCCGACGAACGTGGCCCGTCAGGTCGAGCGTCAAGTGCGGGAGTATTTCGGGCCGCTCAACGTCAAAGTCGAAGAGGCCCACAGCCGCGGGCTGTCCGTGCTCGATTATGCTCCCGAGAGCGCCGGGGCGAAGGCCTATCTCGCCCTGGCGAAGGAAGTCCTATTCAGCAAGACCCATGACAACGGGTAGCGACAATACCGGTCTCGGCGGCTCGCTGCTGCTGAAACGCACCGAACAAGCGGAGCCGAAGAATGCTCCCGACGTCCGAGACGTTCCGAACGTTGCAAACGTCCGAGCGTCCGAGAAGCCTCAGGAGTCCGAAACCGCGAAGGCTGCTCAGACTCCTAAGCGTTCCGAGCGTCCGCGTCCACCACGCCGAGAAAAGGCGGCCCAAGCCGTGCCGCGAGATCGCTGCACGCTGTATCTCGACCAGGACGTGAATGAACGGCTCGACATTGCAGCCCGCATCGAGGGAAGAGAGCGATCGGAAGTCGCGAGCGACCTGCTGCGCCGGCACCTGCCGACGTATCGGATCGAGCGTGACGCCTAACCGTCGCCAGCCTGCCGCGACACGACATCGCGTGTGAGGCCACAGCATGCCCCAGGCGGCGCGAAACGGGTCGCCCTGCTATCACAAGACCTTTCGACTCTCTTCGATTGCTCTCAGGTCAGTCTCGTGCGTCGTACCGCGAAGCTTCTATCCGCCGCTCTCCTCTCGACGCCGTCGTTTAGCCGAGCTTACTTCGAAGCACACGGTCGGCGATCGCGTCGAATTTCAAACCGACGTGTGCTTGGAAATACGTGACTTGTCGGAATTGCCGCCACGTTGAGCCGAATCATGCGCCCCAAGCTGCATCCCATTCTCTTACTTCTTTTCCTTCCTACTCCCCGAGGGTGTGGAAAAGACGCCGCGCGCTCCGGGTGTACGCTGAAGACATGCTGCTAATTCCGCTACATGCCCATTGAGGCGATCGCGAATGACGAAACCGGGATTACCGTCGAAGGGTTCGACGGGCCTGAGACCGTGGCGGCCGAGGCGAACTTGCTCCGGCTGCCGCTGTTCGCGTTGGGAACAAAAGGTCTCAAGGAACTCGACGGCTTCGAGTTTCGAGGCACGATAGGCAGCGGCGGCATCACGCGAGCCTTTCTGTTGCGCACCGCCCGCAACACGGCGACCGCCTATCCCGGGCCGCTCTCGCGTTCGGCGCATCTCGCGTTCCTCGCGATCCTGACCGAACGGGGTCTACCCACCATGAATCCGGTGACCTGGACGTGGCGCGAACTCTGCCGCCGGCTCGGCGTATCCGTCAGCGGCCGCACGGTCGCGCACCTCAAGGATGCGATCGAGGCGACCGCCGGGCTGTCGATCTACAGCCACGACGCCTTCTATTCCAAGGCCACACTGCGTCTTATTTTCTCGTCTTCACTCGACTTCGGCCCCGAGGCCTGCGGGTTCGCAAAGCTCACCAAACAAGACGCAGGTCGGCCTGAGGCGACGCCGTAACGGCTACCCGCCAGAAACGGCCTCTAACGACGAACGACATTAGGAGATGAACGACCCAACGACCAGAAAGAGCAACGACGGCCCCGCGAAGGCGGGGGAGGGACGACCGCGCCCGCGGACGGCGTGGGAGCTTTCGGGACTGATCAAGCCGCTGGCCGGGCCGAAGCAGCGAACGACGCCGCGCAAGCGGCACCGGCCGCTGCCGTACTACTCGCGGATCGTGCTCTACGTCTTCCGGAGCCGCTTCGCGACCGGCTTTCAGATCGCGAGACGCTTTCCGGAACACCTGCCGAGCGGCCGGACGGCGCACCGCCGGCTGGCCCACATGGTGGAACTCGGGCTGCTCGGGACCGCCTCAGTGCGTTCGACGGCCCCGCACTTCCCGAACGTCTACCTCGCGACCGCCAAGGGCGTCCGCTGGGTGCAACGACTGGCGGAGGAACGCGGACTCGTGTTGGGCGTCTCGCCCGCCGAGGAGCGAAAGGAGCGGGGCCGGGCGCTCGATAGTGTGCTGCACGAACTGCTGCTGACCGAGTTGGAACTCTCGCTGCATCTCTCCGTGCAGGGGAGGGAAGACCTGGGCTTGCCGCTGACCGAGCGGCGGTACTACCGCCGCGACCGGCGGCTGTCGTTTCCGCATGCGGGAACGAGAAGGCACTTGATGCCGGACGCCGGCTTCCTGCTGTCCGTCCGAGAGGGGAGCGAGCGAACGTCGCAAAATGTCGCGCCGGCGCTCTTGTGGCATGCCGTCGAGATGGACAACGCGACGATGTCGCTGCCGCGGTTCGCGAGCAAGCTGGAGGACTACGACCTGTGGAGCCGGACTGACGACGGTCGCGAATACCTCGCGAACCTTTACCGCCGCTACGGCGCGGCGAAGCCGCGTCCGAATTTCCGCTTGCTGATCGTCTGCCACGACAAATCGGGCGTGCATAAAGGCGGCGACGAACGGCGGCTTCTCGACCTGTTCGCGCTGGCCTTGGAGCTTCCCGCCGCGATGCGGGATCGCATTTGGCTCACGACCGTGGAGCGGCTGAAAGCTCGCCAGACGGACGATCCGCCGCTCTCCGCCGCCCTTTGGTTCCGCGCCCGGGACGCGAGAGAATGGCTGTCGGAGTACCGCGGCCATGTCGCTACGGTGCCTCGCGGCCGAGGCCGGAAACGATATCACAACCAGCGGGCGTTCGTGGCCGAACGACTCGATTCGCTCCCCCTGCACGCGCTGTTTCTGAAGCCCTCCCCTACTCCGCGCGGTTGAAGGCTGCGGGGGATCTGGACTGGTTCGTCCTCGAACGGCGATCAGTCATTTTCGTGACTGTGAAACAGCAAAATACGTTTCACCACGAAGTTATGACTGAACCGTATGCCGGAGGAGGGCTTATTCGTGGCATGCGAGTCGTGTAAGGGTAACCCCCAACTTTGCGTTCGGCTTCAAAAAAAGATTGACTACTGCACAAACGCGCGTTGATGTGATCTCCCGTTCCATACGACGACAGCCACCCATCACACCTGGCTGCCGCCGCCGAACATCACATCTCCCTTCTCTGCGAACCCATCTTTGATCGAAGGAGTGGACGATGCCGCGCACGGACTGGCTTGGCGGACTTAAGACGCAGTCCTGGTACGCACGAAAGCGGATTCCGTCGGGGCAACGACGGCTTCGCCTCGACCGTTCGGCGGCGGAGGTTCTTGAGCCCCGCATCCTGCTGTCGGTCACAGCGTACAACGACGCCTTCCAGGTCAAACACGATACTGCCCTGGGAACGGCCGCGCCGGGTGTGCTGGGGAATGATGCCGGCGGCGGAGGTTCCGGTGGAGGATCGAGTCTCACTGCCGTGCTGGTCGGCGGCCCGGCCCACGCGTCTTCCTTCACGCTGAACTCCAACGGCAGCTTCTCCTACACGCCGACGACTTATTGGGTCGGCACCGACAGCTTCACCTACTACGCGACCGACGGCGTCTCAAACAGCAACACCGCGACGGCGTCGATCAGCGTCACGAATAACCCGCCGACGGCGTCCTCGGATTCGTATAGCTTCTGGTACGACAGCCTCGATACCGCCGCCCAAGGCTTCACGGGAGTTCTCGGAAACGACAGCGACTACTACGACAACGACCCGCTCACCGCCGTCCTCAAAACCGGCCCCGCTTATGGCACCGTCACGCTCAACGCCAACGGCTCGTTCGTCTACACGCCGACCCAGCCGGGTTGGACCGGAACCGATTCCTTCACCTACGCCGCCAGCGACGGCGTCGCAGAGAGCAGCCCGGCGACGGTCACGATCGCCCGCAGCAACCCGTTCGGCTCGCGACGCAACAACGACGACTCGCCCGTCGCGGAACCGACCGCCTACGGCGGCTTCGCCGCTTCCCGCCTCACCGGAGAACTGCAAGTCGAACGGCAGGTCGCCCCCGGCGTCTCGCTCGTCTACTCTGGGCTGACGCAGTCCAACCCGATCATCGCCGTCGATACGTCCTTCGTCTCCGGCGCGCCGCTGCCGACGTCGATCGAGGTCTCACTCTCGCTTGGCGGAGTGACGAAGCCGACGGCCTATTACTCGACGAGCGGCCTCGTCGCCGGCGACTCGCTCCGATTCTCGCTTCAGATCGACGATTCGTCGTTGGCGACCGGACGGCACGCGTGGCAGATGACGACCGTCGCACGCTACTCCGGCGGGAAGAGCGCTACGCGCGTCTTCAGCGGATATCACGACGTGGTCAATCTCGACGACAGCGGCTTCGGGCCGGGCTGGAATCTCGCCGACCTCGACCGACTCGTCGTCGGCACGGGCGGCGTGCTCTACGTCACCGGCCGCGGTCGGCCGTTCTGGTTCGCGGATAACGGGAGCGGCGGATACGTCAGCCCGGCGGGTCCGCTGACGACCGCGACGCTGGCCCTCAACGTCAACGGAAGCCGTACGCTTCGAGACAAGTACGGCAATAAGATCGAGTTCTCGGCAGCCGGTCTCGTCACCGCTCGCGTCGATCGCAACGGCAATACAACGAGCTATACTTACACGGACGCCGATGGCGACAGCGTCGTCGATGAACTCTCACAGATCACCGACCCTTTCGGCCGGACAATCGCATTCACCTACACAAGCGGTCGCGTTTCTTCAGTCACGGACTTCGCCGGCCGGAGCGCGACCCTCGGCCGCGACGGCTCGGGACGACTGACGAGCGTGACGCTTCCGGACCCCGACGGGGCCGGCGCGCTGACGAGTCCCGTCTGGTCGTACGGCTACACGTCGGGGCGGCTCACGAGCCTGACGGATCCGCTCAGTCGGGCGACGACGTTCGTGTACGACTTCGCCGGCAGGCTTCAACGAGCGGTCCGGCCGGACAATAACGACCACGAGTTCAGCGCGGTCCAGAAGCAGGGGCTGATCGATACCGGTGCGGGAAACGGCACTCAGACGAACCCCGCCGCACTCTACCGGTCCGCGACGGCCTATGGCACCTACACCGACGAGCGAAACTACGCGACGACGTTCGGCACTGATCGGTTCGGGCTGACGACTTCCTCGACGGATGCCCTGAATCAGACGACGGACTACGGTCGCAATACCAATGGCCGAGTGACGCGGGTCACCGAGCCATCGACCCAAAGCGGCGGCGGGTACGCCGTCACCGATTACGAGTACGACGCTAACGGAAACCTGACCCGCATCCTGTTCCCGGGCAACGCGCAGCAGACCTGGGTCTACGACACGACGAAGAACGTCCCGACGAGCTTCACAAACGAACTCAATAAGAGTTGGACTTACACCTACGACGTGAGCGGGAATCGGCTCACCGAAACCGATCCCCTCGGCAAGGTAACGACCTGGACGTACAACTCCCGCGGTCAGGTACTGACGATGACGCGGCCCGATCCCGACGGGACCGGGCCTTTGGCCGCGCCGGTGACGGGGTATCAGTACGACAGTTATGGCCGGCTCACGCAGGTCACGAACGCCGATGCGACCTACCGCACCTTTACTTACAACACGGCAGACAACCTGCTGACCGAGACCGACGAACTCGGGCATACGACGACCTATGCCTATGATACGCTCGGCCGCCGCACCGGCATCACACAACCGGACCCGGACGGCACCGGACCGCTCACGAGTCCGGTCGTCACTTATGCTTATGACGCGATCGGCAACGTCGTTTCGGTCACCGATCCCCTCGGCAAGGTGACGACCTTCGAGTACGACAATCGGAACCGGATGTGGCGAAAGACGCTGCCCGATCCGGATGGCACCGGACCGCTCACGAGCCCGGTCTATACCTACGCCTTTGACGCGGCAGGAAACCTGACCGGCGAGACCGATCCGCTCGGCCGAACGACGAACCATGAGTACAACGCGGCGAACCAGCGAACGAAGACGATCCTGCCCGATCCGGATGGCGCAGGGCCGCTCGGGCGGCCGTTCACCACGTTTTCGTACGATGCCGTCGGCCGGCTGGAATCGGTCACAGACCCCGACCCCGACGGAACGGGTTCTCTCACAAGTTCCGTCACTACGTACGCGTACAATCTCCGCGGCTGGCTGACGAGCGTTACCGATCCGACAGGCGCGGTGACCGCCTATGGTTATGACGCCGCCGGTCAGCGGACGAGCACGACCCTCCCCGATCCCGACGGCTACGGCTATCCGCTCACGAGTCCCGTTTACAGCACGACGTACGATGCCGTCGGTCGGGTACTCACCGAAACCGACCCCCTCGGAAACGTGACGGCCTACGAGTACGACGCGTTGGGCCGGCTGATCAAAACGACGCTGCCCGACCCGGACGGGACAGGTTCACTGACCAGCCCCGTCACGACCTATTCCTACAGCATCGTCGGCAACCTGCTCTCCGTCACAAATCCGCTCGGCAAGACGACGACCTACGGTTATGACGCCGCGAGGCGACTCACGAGCGTCACCGACTCGCTCAATCACGCGACGGCCTACGTCTACGACAACCTCGGCCGATTGACGAGCGACACCGACGCGAATAGCGGCGTGACCACCTACGTCTATGACGCCGCCGGTCGGAAGACGAGTCTGACCGATCCGGTCGGCAATACGACGACTTGGACCTTCGATGCGCTCGGCCGGGTGACTGCCGAAACGAACGAACTCAACAAGACC
>JACCRE010000002.1 GCA_013813775.1 Planctomycetaceae bacterium | reverse complement strand
CCCTCAACCGACGAAAGAGCGCCAACCCCATCCCCCGATCAACGCAGCTCGCCCACCGACGCGCCACCGCTCTGCGCGCCGACTTGGACCGTTCTGCCGTTCGGCATACGCTTGTTTAAGGACTAGTCGAGGGGGCTGGCGAGAAATCGACATCAGCCGGAAATTTTTTGACGGGCGATTGATCGGACGAGACGTGAGGCAGCGGTGAGCGGAAGAGCGCTTCCTGGGAGACGGCTTGTCTCTCGGTCCCCCGCCTCGCTCGATCCCCATTTCCCTACCCCAGTTCCCGCAACCGTCGCTCCAGAAATCGCCGTTCCGGTTCCTGCTTGGCGAGAGCGAGCGCCCGCAGATACGAATCGCGGGCGTCGGCGACTCGCTCCATTCGTCGGCAGAGGTCCGCCTTCGCAGCATGGGCAAGGTGGTAATCGGCCAATGCTCCGCGGGCCAGGATCTCATCGATCAACTCGAGGCCCGCTTGCGGACCATCGCGCATTGCCACGGCGACGGCTCGGTTCAGCTCGACGATGTCCGACCCCTCGATTCGAGCCAGCAGTCCGTACAACGCGACGATTTGAGACCAGTCGGTCGCAGCGGGCGTTGCCGCATCTGCGTGAACCGCTGCGATGGCCGCCTGAATCGAGTAAACGCCGATCTGTTGCGACGCCAAAGCCCGTTCGACGAGCGTCTTGCCCTCCTCGATCTGCTGGCGGTTCCAGCGCGCGCGATCCTGATCCTCCAACAGGATCAGATCGCCGTTCTCGGCATGACGTGCCAGGCGTCGCGATTCCTGAAGGAGCATCAACGCCAGCAGGCCCTGCGCTTCGGGATCGGGCAACAGCTCGACGAGCAACCTTCCGAGGCGGATCGCCTCTTCCGAGAGCGCCGGTCGCGTGACCGAAGCTCCTGACGACGCTGAATAGCCCTCGTTGAACACGAGATAGATCACCGCCAGCACGGCATCGAGTCGGTCGGGCAGATCTGTGATCGACGGAGCCTGAAAAGGAATTCCGGCGTCCCGAATCTTCGCCTTGCCGCGCACGATGCGTTGCGCGATCGTGGCCGGCGAGGTTAGAAAGGCACTGGCGATCTCTTCCGTCCTGAGTCCGCACACCTCGCGCAATGTGAGTGCGACCTGTGCTTCCGGGGCGATCGCCGGGTGGCGGCAGGTGAAGATCAGCCGCAGGCGGTCGTCCTCCACAAATCCGTCATCTGGGGTTTGTTCGGCCTCGGCACTCGCCGCGAGACGGTCCGCAAGATCGGCGAGCGAGTCGTCGAGCCGCTTTCGGCGACGAATCGCATCGATCGCCTTGAAGCGTCCCGTCGAAACGAGCCACGCCCTCGGATTCGCAGGAACGCCCTCTCGCGACCATTGTTCCACCGCGGCCGTGAAGGCGTCGTGCAGAGCCTCTTCCGCCAGATCGAAGTCACCGAGCACGCGGACAAGCGTGGCGAAGACGCGGCGGGATTCGGAGCGGTAGATTTCGTCCACCTTCCGCCGAGTGCGCTCAACCGCGTCTGCCGTCGCCATCAACGTCTGTTCCGTTTGAACGCAACAGTTGAATTACGGACCGCCGGATCTCGTGACTGCGTGCCCGCCTATTTATAAGGAGTCGGACATGGCATGTGCAGCTTCGGACGCCGAACTACACGACGGCGTCGGGTCAACCGCCGACATCTGCAGGCGTCAGCAGATTCTTGAACGCGTCGCTGAGTTGCGGAAACCGAAACTCGAAGTCCTCGTCCTGCAATCGCTTCGGGATCACGTACCGCCCATAGAGCGCAAGATCCGGATCGGTTTTCAGCAGCCGCTTCGCTCCGAACCGAACCATCCACGAATCGGCAGGCAATCCGAACGGCATGCCCATGGCCCGGCGGAGCTCCCGCATGAAGACGAGTTGCGAGACGGGATTCGGCGACGAGGCGATGTACGCACCGCACATCGTCTGGTCGAAGAGGGCTCGTTCAAAGAGACGGTTCATGTCGGTCTCATGAATCCAACTGATGCCTTGAGTGCCGGAACCGACTCTTCCGCCCAATCCGAGTCGCGCCAGCCATCGAAGTTTCCCGAGCGCCCCGCCGCCCGCACCTCGATCACGACCGACGACGAAGCTGGTTCGCAAGATTACTTGCCGCTGTGAAGGTAACGCACTCGTGCGGAACTCCTCTTCCCAGGCCCGCGCGACGAAGGGCGCAAGACCATAACCGAGAGCCGAACTTTCGTCGCACGTCACCTGCGGGGGATCGCCATAGATGTGTGCCGTGCTCATCTGAACCCAGACCGGCGGCGGCGAATCATTCGTTCTGACGGCCAAGCCCAGCACGCGCGTGGCTTCGACGCGGGAACGAAGAATCTCATCCTGATGATCCGACGTCTTCACGCAATCGACGCTTCGGCCATTGAGATTGACGAGTCCGGTCGCGCCGTCGAGTTCATGTCGCCATTCACCAAGCGTGCGAGCATCCCAAGCGACGTGCGTCCAGAGGCCTTCGGGCTTCGGCCGATGACGAGACAGGACGACGACTTCGAAGCTTTGCTGTGCGAGATGGGTCGCAAGCGAGAGGCCCAGGAATCCGCTGCCGCCGGCGATCACAACACGTTTGGCGTCTGTTGCCTGAGCCATAGCAGCCGTTTCTACGCAAGTTTTCTCGACGATCGTTCTCTAGCGTCGTGACCGTAAAGCAACGCTTGCAGTAACCGCTCATGGGATCGGTTCGCCCCGGCAGTGGCGAAGGCGCGCAAGGCGTTTCTCTTCGCGTCAATGGCGTCTATAATTCCCGTCGGACGACCGCCGGCAATTCCGCGACGATTTTCCGAACGGCGACCGAACCGCAACGGCAAACGTGATCCGCACGCTGACCTGTCCGATCTGTCAGAAAGAGGCGCCCCCGGCTTCAGAGGCCGAGGCGCGGTGGCTGCCGTTTTGCAGCGAGCGGTGCCGGAACGTCGACTTGTATCGCTGGAGCGAAGGACGCTACGCGATCGTCGAACCGCTCATTCCGTCGGAAGACGCCGAAGTCGGGCCGATGGACGACCCGGAACTCGCCGATTAGGTCACGACGGCTCTCGTACGATGTAATTTCGCGTCACGACTCGATGGAAGCGGGTCCGCTCGCGCCGTTCAGCTCGCGCTTGATGGCGTTGTAGACCTCTTCGCGGTGGACCGAGACCTCTTTCGGGGCGTCGATCCCGAGCCTGACCTTGTCGCCTCGGATCTCGATCACCATCAGCGTGATGTTGTCGCCGATGATGATCTTCTCATCCTTCTTGCGGCTTAGCACGAGCATTGCCAGTCCCTGCCATGCGTATGGGGGTGTTGAATTTTCGCCACGCCGATAACTCTACACCCGCGCCGACGGCGCGCGGCAGACCGGTCGGGCAAAATCGCCGGCCCCCGTCGGACACCGGTCGGTCCTACCGGTTCATCCGGACGTAACGACAAGACTTACGTCACGCCGCCGCCGCAAAAACGGCGCAATCCGTGCTTTGTGAAATGGAAGTGGGAAACCGTCTCCGAGACCCGTTCCATCACGAGTTGACGAGTTCCACTCGATCGCCCACGCGAATCACGGCGCCTTCCGCCGGAGCGAAGTGCCGGGTGTTGACGGCAAGCCGGTAACAGTGATCGAATGCATCCATATCGGCCCATGCGGGCAGCGAGTTCCGCCGGCGTTCCGCAAAGGCCTTCGCGAATCCGCGGTCCTGCTCGCCTGATTCGGGATCGCGGCTGGGCACGACGCAACGGGCACAGGGATTCGTGCCGAAAAGCATTGCCTCGCCGATGCGGAAGGTGACTGTTTCGCCTGGTGGGCCGAACAGCCGGTCTTCCCAGAACGGCCCGCCGCCTTCGATCATTAGATTGGCGCGGAACCGTTGCCGGGCGTCCTCGACGTCGAGTGAAAACCAGTTCCCCACCTCGGCCAACGTCTCGGAAGCGATGACCGTGGGGCCGGAGGCAAGGGTATCGTCGGGGAAACCCAATGCGGCGTCCTCTCGCATCATCACCGCGACGCCCAGGCGATCTGACAGGAACGACTCGATCGCCGCGCGACCATCGACGAGCGAGAAAGTCTCGCAGCGGTCGCTTTCGCGATCGCCAATCGTGATCTGTTCGCGTGTTCGATCAAAAGAAGAAAGTCGTATCCGGTGCACGAGCGGAGTGCGTTTGCCGTTGATGAGCTTTCCGTCGGCGTCGAACAGCGCGTACCGGCGATCGTGTTCGAGACATCCTGACGGAAGGATTCGGGCCTCGGTCACGTGAACGCCGGGCAGGGATTTGACCGGGTAGAGGTCGATGCGGACGAGCCGGACGTCCATTAAGCTACTCTTCCTCTTGGAGATCCTCTTCTTCGCACACCCGCCCGCCATACCTCTGGAAGATCGTGCGGATGTGTGGTCGCAGGATCGCCTTCAGCGAGCGGTCTCGAGGTTTCAACTCGTAGTCCTCCGGCACCTTGGCTTCTCGCGACGCGAGTATGAGCGCCGCCACGACGTGTTCGACATCCACGGGCAGGTCGTCCGGCCCCTGCATCTCGATCGCGAGGTCGCAGAGCCGTTCATCAAGAGCGGGATCAATCGACACTTCGCCCATCGGCGTCATCGTGATCCCCTTCACGATCGGAATGCGGTCGTCGGTCTTGCTCATCTGACGATTGGAAAACGGCAACGGGTGCTGGCGACGTCCAACCACGATAACGCGCATCAGCGATGTTCAAAAGGTGGCCGGAAGGCGTCAGTCCGCCGTTGCGTCGACAGAGAGGGCGGCGTCAGACACCCGCGAGCATGCGGTCGGCTTCGGGCTGGACGGCGAAGAACGTCGCATGCACCGCGTCACCGGCATCGTTGAGTTTGGCCTGCAGGCCGTCGATGAACTCGTGCATGCCGGAATCGATCACATCGCTGACGTGCGTGTAATCGAGTTCCGATCGCAGCCGACCGAGGAGCTGCTCTGCGCGGTTCATGAATGTTCCGACCGGCGTGCCGGTGATCGCGTGCAGCGAGTCTTCGGCACCGATCAACGAAAAACGCACGCTGCGGGGAAACAGACGGTCGAGTAGCAGGAACTGCGCGACCTTGGCGGGAGCGATGCGACCATGACTCTTCCGGTACATCTCCAGCGCGCTCGCGCTTTTCAGCAATGCCGACCATTGCACGACGTCGAGCGGGGTGCCGACGGCGTCGGCACGCGGCAGCAGCATGTAATATTTTACGTCGAGAATGCGGGTCGTTTTGTCGGCCCGTTCGAGCAGTCGCCCGAGACGCACGAAATGCCAGGGCTCGCCGTGCGACATCGTCGCGTCGGTGATGCCGATCAGCGTGAGGCTCGCGAGCTTGATGCGGCTCAAAAACTGGTACGGACTGCGCAGCACGCGACGATCCGACGCGGCATGCTTTACAAGGTGATAGAGGGTGTTCGTCTCTTCCCACATCTCGGTCGTGATATTCTCGCGAATCGTGCGGGCGTTCTCGCGCCCCCTCGCGAGACATGAATGGATCGAGTTCGGGTTAAGCGGCTCGAACGCCAGAAAGCGGATCACGTCGTCGCGGCTTGGATCCGGGTACAGTTCCTCGAAGAGTTCGCGGTCACCCGCCGTGTCGATGAGGGGCAGCCATTGCGGCCCGCCGCCCGCTTCGGCCTCGAGCGTGAGATTCTGATTGACCTCGATGAAGCGCGCGGTGTTCTCGGCCCGCTCCAGATAGCGGCTCATCCAGAAGGTACATTCGGCGACGCGGGAGAGCACGGAGGAGAAAGCGGGATTATTGGATGTCGTGAATCGAAGCCCACCGGCTGCGGCCGGTGGGACCAACGTTACCCCATCTTTTGCGATTGCCCGTTCTGCGATTGCGACATGCCCCGTTTGAGCGCAGGGTAGCAGACCCAGGTATCTTTGCTGCCGCCGCCCTGGCTGCTGTTGACGACGATGGAGCCTTTCTTGAGCGCGACCCGCGTCAGCCCGCCGGGCACGACGTAGGTCTCTTCGATCGTCTCGCCACACAGGATGAAGGGCCGCAGATCAACGTGGCGACCTTCGACGCCGCTGTCGACGAGTGTCGGCACGGTCGAAAGCGTGATCATCGGTTGCGCGACGTAGTTGCGCGGGTTCGCCCGCAGTTTCTCGCGATAGGCGTCGCACTCTTCTTTGGTGCTGTGGGGGCCGACGAGCAGGCCGTATCCGCCCGATTCGTTCGTGGGCTTCACGACCATGTCGCCAACATTCGCCATGACATGCTCGAACTGCGAAGGATCGGAACAGACGTACGTCGGCACATTCGGCAGGATCGGCTCTTCGTTCAGGTAATAGCGAATGATGTCCGGCACATATGCATAGACCGCCTTGTCGTCGGCGACGCCGCAACCGGGGGCGTTGGCGAGCGTGACGTTGCCGGCCCGATAGGCACGCATCAGACCGGGCACACCCAAGGCCGAGTCGGCGCGAAAGACTTCGGGATCGAGAAAGTCGTCGTCGATCCGCCGGTAGATGACGTCGACTTTCTCGAGGCCTCGGGTCGTGCGCATGTAGACCTTGTCGTCGGTCACGACGAGGTCGCTGCCTTGTACGAGTTCGGCGCCCATCTGCTGGGCGAGGAAGCTGTGCTCGAAATACGCCGAATTGTAGATCCCCGGCGTGAGCACGACGACGGTCGGATCGACCACTCCCGCCGGGGCACACGCCTGCAATGCCTCCAGCAGCCGTTCGGGATAGTCCTCGACGGGAGCGATCTGCTGTCCGCCGAAGACCTCGGGGAAGGTCCGCTTCATGACTTCGCGGTTTTCAAGGACGTATGACACGCCGCTTGGCACACGCAGGTTGTCTTCGAGCACGTAAACCGTGCCGTCCTTGTCGCGAATCAGATCGGTGCCGATCACATGACACCAGACGCCTTTGGGCGGCGTGAATCCGCGACACTGCTCGCGCAACGTCGCCGCCGACTCGATCAGGCTGCGGGGCACGATATTGTCGCGCAGCACGTTCTGATCGTTGTAGAGATCGTTGATGAAGCGATTCAATGCGAGCGAGCGTTGCTTGAGGCCGCGCTCGATGCGCTCCCACTCGCTGAAATTGAGGACGCGGGGAATGATGTCGAACGGAAAGATTCGCTCGCTGCCTCCGTCGGCGCCGTAGACGTTAAACGTGATGCCGAGATTCAGCATGGCCGCCTCTGCGGCACGCTGAAACCGCATCAACTCATCTTCCGGCAGCCCCGCGAGACACTCGACGAGCAATTCGGTGCCCACCCGAGGGGCGCCCTCCTCATCGAACGTCTCGTCGAAGACCCCGTCTGAGCGGTAGGGGGCGAATTTCATCGTATCGGCGAGCCGTGAAACCCGGGCAATGGCGGAAGCGGGCAAGGTCGCCTGTGAGACGGGCAACCACCGTGCCGACGGCCGAAGCGGGGACGCCGACAGCCCCCGGAATAGCCGAAAAGGGAGGCGAGATCAACAGGAAGCATCAACAACCGCTCAAGACAACGCTCCCACGCTGCACAGATCCGTCGCAATCACGCCGCCTCACCGGGCAGGCTGGAATCGAAGTACTTACCGGCCAATCGATGCGATGTAAGCTTCGAGATCGGCCAGGCCTTGCGGAGTCGCGTCTTTGAGCAGGCCGCGTGGCATGAGAGACGTTTCGAGCGGCTTCCGAAACTCGATCTCATCGGATTCGACACGCCAAGTCTTTTCACCGTCCTTGAGAGTCACGCCATCCACGGATTCGTACACGACGAGGCCCGTCACGATGGTTCCACGACGGGTCTGAATGAGCGTGCCGCGATAACGCAACGAGACATCGCGATCGGGGTCGGCGATCGCAAGAAAGAAGTCTTCCCGCGAGAAACGGCCAGTCACCCCGGCAAGATCGGGACCGACGGAGCCGCCGTCGTGACAGCGTCCGCAGGATTTCGCTTCGTAGAGCTGTCTTCCGCGCTGTGGATCGCCAATGAGGCCTTCGGCGGATGACAGGTTCCCTCGGATCGCTTCCCAATCGCCGCCCGGTGCTGGAACGGCATCGGGTGCGATGGCCTGAGCATATTCGACCCAGCGACCGATAACGTCTCGTTGAGGCAGGAATCCTGCTTTGCCGGGAACGAAACCGAATTGTTCTCCAGTCGCCGCTTGCAGCAAGCCGGCGATACGACTTCTCACGGCATACTCACGGGCATCACGATCGAGCCGACGCAATGCGGCCACGAGCGCCGCGAGTTCCTGCGGCTCGGACGTTGACGAAAACCGTTCGATCGCCGCGACGCAGCGTTCGACGACTTCGACGTTCGCATCGTCGAGACCGGTGAAGAACTTCGAACGGTCGGCCTGCTCGGGCCGTCGCGACAGCGCAGTCAGCACGGCACCACGGACCGTCGCATCATCGAACAGAGTTCGCAGCCGGCTGCGGGCGTCGTTTGCGTCGGATTCACCAAGCATAGCAACGACCTCCGCCGTCCAGCGATAATCCGGGTCGGCGTCGGCGGCCTTCAGAAACGCTGGAACGGCCCTTTTCCGTGCGTCCGCAGACATACCTTTGAGCAGAACCACATGACCCGGTCGGCCGAACTCCGAGTGCCGGGTCATCGCTTCCGGCATCGACGGGTCGACGGTCGTCAGCGCCGCGGCGAGATCGCCGAGGCGTTCGTTCCAGTTGCTGTCCTGTCGCAATCCGCGTGTCGCCAGCTTGGCATCTATCGCGAGCAGGGCGTCGATCGTCGCATCGGTTCGACGAGCTGTCCGAGAGGCGGGCACTCGCGCGAGAGCGAAGAGATGATGCAGATCGTCGGTCGGATGAGATTCCTTTGTGACGCGGTCCAGCATTCTGGTCACGACCTGCGGATCGTCTGGACGCAGCATCGCGATGAGCCGGACGAACTCTTCATCGACGACGGGATCACCCGTCGGAAAGAGTGAGGCGAGTCGGGATCGCAAGGGCGCGATCTGTCCAAGGCGCGTTTTGAGATCGGCACGCGCTGCGTATCCGGAGAAGGTGTCCGGAGTCTGCTCGTCGGGACCGACGTCGCCAAGCGACAATTGCGCCAATCGCACCGCGTCGTAGCGGACATCGGGCGAGAGATCGGCGACTTCAAGAGCGTCTGCCGCCGCCTGCAGCCCCTCCACGTCGAATCGGTCGTTTCGACGGAGCCTGCCGAGGTGATAGCGAACGATTTGCGACGTTGCTGCGAGATTCCCTTTCAGCCCGTCCCTTTCAGCCGGGACGAGCTTGCTCACGACGTGCATCGCCGCCTTCCGCACGTTCGGTTCTTCATCGACGAGTGACGCTGAAAGTCCTTCTACCAATGCTTCGAATCGCCGATCAGCTCCGCCCAGCGAGACGGCTTCGGCGAGGGCTTCCAAAGCGAACCGACGCGTGAGTGGCGACTTGTCGCGAACCGACTCTTGCAATGCCGCGGGATCAGTTTCGAGGTTCGACCGTAGAACCGATTGGCCGCCCTGCCCGTCTTCCGCCCCTCGCACCGGCGTTCCACGCTCACCGACATATTGAATCCGGTAGACCGTGCCGGTCGTTCCGCGTCCGCCGGCGCTGATGTAGACGTCACCGCTAGCACCGACAGCGATGTCGGTCGGTGCAAAGCCGGCCGTTCCGCTGGCTCTCAAGAAGTCGATCGGCTCGCCCGGGCGATCCGTCTCATCCATGGGAATCGCGATGACGCGGCCGAACGTCCAATCGCACACGAGAACGGAGTTGAGATATTCGGAGGAGAATTGATGGTGCCGATAAACCACCACACCGGTCGGAGAACCACGGCCGAGACTGGCGAGCACTTCCGGCATCTCAGGGTAAAGGTCGGGACGTTTCCAACTGCGACTCAACCAGCCGGCGTGACTGCCGGGTGTGAGACGGAAAACCCTCGTCGGTCGATACCAAGGCAGCGAAACTTCGCGCTCGTCGTCGCTGTCGTAGGTCACGGGATCGCCAGCGGCGGTGAAGTCGAAGTCGTAGGCGTTGCGCATGCCATCCGCGATGACTGCGACGTCTTTCACGTCACCGGTCATGTCATGGAAGCGAAACCGCAGCAGCGTGCCGGCCGTCGGCTGCGTGACCGGGCTTGTCGCAGCGGTGATGTGCTGCGCCGTGATGGCCGTGTCATTGCCGCAGAGGAGATACCAACACCCGTCCGGCCCGCGACGAATCGCATGAGCGTGATGCTCTCCGCCGGTCTTGAGTTTGAGCAGCAACTTCGGCGGGCCGTCGGCACGGTGATCACCGTCGGCATCGCGGTAGCGGAGCAGCCCGCCGTCACCGACGGCCAGCAGATCAAGACCGTCGAAGCACAGTCCTTGCGCACCGCTTTTCGGTCCGTCCGCGAATGGAATCGCCTCGTCGGCGCGGCCGTCGCCATTGCGATCCACGAGCACGCGAATGTAGCCGGGGCCGGAGACGACGACGTGGCCGGTTCCATCGATCGTCAGGCAATACGCATCGTGTACAAGGTCATCGCCTGCGAAGACCGTCGCTGCGAATCCCTCCGGCACTCGCAGTTCCGCGGCGTGATCCGTCTCGATGCTCGACGGCGTTTCGATCATGGTCGCCGCCGCGGTCGGGGCGCCTTCCGGCTCCGCCTTCGCGATCAACCGACACGTGACGAGCGCCGCGAGACCGAAGGTGAGGACAGTCCAGGCGTACCGCGGCATGCGTTGAGTTCCTCGACGGCACGACCGAACGTTGGGAACGGCAAATAGGGATCGGCGGGAAAAGCTTGGATTCGCCCGCGATTCACCCGCTTGACCACAACCTTATATAGTATCCCCTTCACCGCTCGAACACCGTCGCGAATGCATCGCGCGAGCGATGGGCCATTGTCGAGATACAGTTGAGTTCGACACCGTCGTTTATGCCGCACGCCTTCCGGACCTGAAATTTCTTCATCGCATGAAACTCACGACGCTCAAGACCGCTGACGGTCCTCGATCTGTCGCCGTGCTGAATGACGCCGGCACCAGCCGGTACGTCGATCTCGCCGCGGTCGATCCGTCGCTGCCGCGAGACTTGAAGGAACTTCTCGCTTCGCCCGATGGCCTCGTCCGCGCGTCGGCGGCCTTCGAGGCGGGCCAGACGGGCCGGTCGTTCGCGACGGGGCAAACTCTCGCACCGATCGCGAGTCCCGGCAAGATCTTCTGCATCGGGCTCAACTACCGCGATCACGCGATCGAAACCGGTGCCGAGATTCCCTCGGAACCGGTGGTCTTCAGCAAGTTCTCGTCGACGATCATCGCGGATGGTGACGAGATCATCGTTCCTGCCGCCGCGAAGCAGGTCGACTATGAGGCCGAGTTGGTGGTCGTGATTGGACGAGCGGGAAAGCATATCGCTGCTGCCGACGCGCTCGCTCACGTCGCCGGTTACATGTGCGGTAACGATGTTTCGGCACGCGACTGGCAAAAGGGACGACCGAACGGGCAATGGCTGCTCGGCAAAACGCCCGACACCTTCGCCCCGACGGGACCATATCTCACCACCGCGGACGAGATCGCAAACCCGCACAACCTCACGGTCACGCTGCGTCTCAACGGCAAGGTGATGCAGAACGGCAGCACTCGCGACTTCATCTTCGACATCGGCGCGATCATCGCTCACATTTCGCAGCTCGTGACGCTTGAACCGGGCGATCTGGTTTTCACGGGAACGCCGGCGGGCGTCGGTGCGGCGCGTAAACCGCCGGTGTTTCTGAAAGCAGGCGATGAGGTCGACGTGGAGATCGCGGGGCTGGGAGTTTTACGGAACAGCGTCGTCGACGAGAGGCGATGAGGAGGCGGGAGAGCGGGATGCCGTTACGAAGGAGACTCCCGCTTATGACATTTTATCGAGCCGTTCGACGATCGCTCTAAGCCGCGCGACGACCGCCGGGGTGTCGCAAGCGATGTCGAACAGATAGTGCCGCCGGAGCCATGTCATCGCCGAGAGCAGGACGCCGCTGCGGTCGAGGATCGGCATGAGCGTTCGCTCTGCGTCCGTCAGTGAACGATGCCGCTCATAGGCCTCCATTCCGCGCCGCCAGCCCTCGTGGTTGTCGCCGACGAAGCTGCCTAGGAGTCGCGAGAGGTCGGCAGCGACCGTGTCGCGGCGATACGCCGACGGATCGATAAGACCTGTTACGGATTCCTGTGTAAACAAAATGTGATCATGCCAGACATCGCGCAGTACAGGGATCAGAGGGACGGTGAGTGATTCGCCGTGGCGCAGTTCGCCGCTGATCGTGATCGCAAGGCGATCAAACGCGAGCATGACGTGTCGTGCGAGTTGCGCGAATCCGCTGTGATCGATCGGTGAGATGTTCTTTCGAATCATGGCCGCTCCTCGGTCCGCAAGTTGCGCGAGAAGTTGGCTTCGATCGCGCACGGAGGGCGCGGCACCGAACATTGGCCCGCCGAACCATTCCGCGTCGTCTGGCAATGCGCGAAACGTCGATGTCGCCGCGTGGAATGCTGCGAGCGTCGCCAGCGCCGCGTCGAGTTTGGCGTCCGTCGGCACGTCGTGAAAATCAGCGCAACCCGGCAGCCACGGTTCGACCTGCCACCATCGGTTCGCGTGCCACGTGACGGTCTCGCCACGTTTGTTCGGCAGCGGCACGGCGACGGGCACGCCGCCTGCGGCGACATGTGCCAATAACCGACGCAGGCCGCGCACCCGGCGGAGATCAGTTCCCTCCGGCCAGCCTCGAATGGCGAAATCACCTCCATGGCAGTTCGCTTTCAGGACCGTCGCGCCGCTGAAGCCACCGTTCACCGGCTTCGGTGGTGTCAGGAACGTCAGACGATCGCCGTATGATCCGGCGACCGAGAATAGGGAATCCACTGTCGCGGCCTCAATCTTCCGCCGGTTAGCGTGATGCATGGGATCACACCAGACGCATCACCCGCTGCCGGTTGCGCAAACCGCAGGTTTGACACCGCCGGCGCGGGGCCGGTACAACGAGTTTCAGTCGTAGCCCCGGTCGGCGGGGCGTGTTGTCGAACGTCTCCAACGGGGACGAGGACCATCGCATGATTCGGACCTTCTTTGCCGCCCTGCTGGCTCTTGGCGGAATATCGTCGATGGCGTCGGCTCAGGTGTTCACGAGCTACGACTCGCCGGCGTATACGACGTATTATCACGCGCCGGCGTACTCGTACTCCAACTACAGCTATCGTAGCGGGTACGGACCGCTCGGCCTCGTGAACTGGCGCTGGTGGTCGGGAATGCCGTCCTACGCAGGGACGTATACCGCAGGTTACGCCCCGGCGAGCTATCACGCACCGACGACGAGCTACTATGCGCCCACGACGAGCTACTACGCGCCCACGACGAGCTACTACGCTCCTGTCGCTGATACGACCCTCGCCTATCATTCCGCACCGATCGCGCTCGCCTCGAATTCGTGCTGCACCCCCTGTTGCTCGCCGTGCAGCGGCGGAAGCTGCCCGTGCGGCAACTGTGCGATGAATTATGCGCCATCGGATCTCACGCCGCGCCCAGACCCGGCGTCTTCCGGCAGTCGCACGATCGAAAGCGAGTCCAGCGGAACTCGCAGCACTGATCCCGGCGTCAACGAGACCGACGATTGGCGCGGACGCCCGTCCGATGGCTACGGCGGCACGGAACGCGGTGCGGGTTACGCACCGCAGACGAAGATCGAGAAGAAGGCCCCGACCGACGTGAACGATGAGTCGGGGGCTGAACCCGCTGCCGGTGCTGGACCGGAACCCGCCGGCGAGGCCGAACCCGAGGCCGAAGACACTTTGGAAGCACCGGGAAGCGACCCCGCGGCGTCGCTGCTCGACCTCGACACGCGAATCACCAGGGTTCCGACCGTGAATCGGGAACGTCTGTCGATGCGGGCGCGGTTCCAAAGCCCGAGCTTGGCACGAAGCAAAGTCGATCCTCAATCACTCCCGACCGGCGGCGAATTGCGTCTCGTGCGGAAGTGAGAGTCGGCTGAACCGTGCATTTGATCTCGAAGCCCACGGGCATTTGTCCGTGGGCTTTTCGCGTGAGCCTCCCATGCAAAATGATGAGATCGCGAACGCCTTCGACGAGATCGGCGACCTGCTCGAGCTGCAGGGCGCGAACACGTTTCGCGTGCGGGCGTACCGGAACGCCGCACGCACATTGCGTGATCTCTCGGACTCGATTGCCGACCTCGTCGCCGATCCCAAATTCGATCTCGACGAACTGCCCGGTATCGGCAAAGACCTCGCTGGCAAAATCCGGACGCTCGTGACGACGGGCTCGATTCCTCAGCTCGATGAACTTCGCGCCGTCGTCCCGCCGGGCGTGGCCGAGATGCTTCGTATTCCTGGACTTGGTCCGAAGAAGGTCGCGACGCTCTTCAAGGAGCATGGCATCGACTCGCTGGCGTCCTTGAAGAAAGCTGCTCTGGCGGGAGAGATCGCCGGCATCAAAGGCTTCGGCAAGAAGACTGAGCAAACGATTCTCGCGAACATCGATCAGGCCGCGGAAGCCGCCCAAAGAACGCTCTTCGCCGTCGCCGCGGAGTCGGTCGAGCCCGTCATCCGGCATCTGCGTGCGCGTGATGTCGTTTCGCATGTCGAAGCGGCGGGAAGCTATCGGCGACGACTCGAGACGGTCGGCGATCTGGACGTCATCGCGGCCGCGACGGATGCCGAGGCGGTCATGGACGCACTCGCCGCGCAGAGCCTCGTCGAGGCGGTGTTGAGTCGCGGCCCGACGAAAATGCGAGTCCGTCTGCGCACCGGTCTGGAACTCGATCTGAGAGTGCTCGAGGAGGCGAGTTACGGCGCTGGTCTCGTCTATTTCACGGGCTCGAAGGCCCATAACATCGTGCTGCGCCGCCGCGGGCAACAGCGTGGCCTGAAGGTCAACGAGTACGGCGTCTTCCGCGGCGAGAAGAGCATCGCCGGCCGGAGTGAAGAGGACGTCTACGCGGCTTTGGAGCTTCCGTGGATTCCGCCGGAACTGCGTGAAGATCGCGGTGAGTTCGATCTCGCCGAATCCGGCACTCTGCCGACGCTCGTCACAACCGACGACATTCGCGGCGATCTGCATATGCACACCACCGCGAGCGACGGCACCGCGACGATCGCCGAGATGGCTCTCGCCGCGAAGGCGCTCGGCCGGAAATACATTGCGATCACCGATCACTCGAAGCGGGTCTCGATGGCGCGCGGACTCGACTCGAAGCGGCTTCGCGAGCATTGGAAGGAGATCGATCGCGTCAACGGCGAAATCCAAGGCATCGAGATCCTGAAAGGGATCGAGTGCGATATTCTTGAAGACGCCACGATGGACCTCCCGGACGATGTGCTCGCGGAGGCCGATTGGGTGATCGCCGTGCTGCACTACGGCCTCAAGCAGCCGCGAGAGCGGATCATGAAGCGTCTGGTCGCCGCGGTGAGGCACCCCTATGTCGATGCGATCGGGCATCCCTCCGGCCGCCTCATCGGTCGCCGCAAGGGCGCCGATATCGATTACACGGCGCTCTTCAAGGCGGCGGCCGAGCATGGAGTGCTGGTTGAGATCAACGCCAATCCCCAACGCCTCGACCTCGACGACGTGCAGGCGCATGCCGCGAAAAAGCACGGTCTCAAGATCGTGATCGACACCGACGCGCACAGTACCGAAGGTCTGGAGATGACGCAGTACGGCATTCATCAGGCTCGTCGTGCGGGATTGGAAGCCAAGGACGTCGCGAACACGCGAACGCTGGCCCAGTTCAGGAAGCTACTTGTCAAACGTCTTTGAAGCCGCTGAACCGGCAGTACGCTCACCGCTCCTGCTTTCCGTGACTTTTCGCGAACGGAGAATTCGGGTGTGAAAGTTTTAAGAGCAATCAGAGAGCAAAGGTGACAATAAGTGCTTGCCCGGCGTGTGCACGCAGCGATACACTTTGGTGCTGGATAGTCCGGCAAACGAACTAATCGGCTTTCCTTTTATAGCGTGTTTTCCGTCGATTGCCGCTTTAGGCGAATGATTTCCTTCCCCGTTTCGCGCTGACGGCTCTGCGTCGAGGCCAACGACGCATCCAGTCCCCCCCCACCGGCGGCTTCCCACCCACCTTGGTTTCGCATCGACAACGGACGGAGTTTCGAGTGAGAATTTCTAAACACAGTGGAGACGGTATGCGCAGCGGTCTTGGACGTCGCGGTTTTACACTCATCGAGTTGCTCGTCGTCATCGCAATTATCGCGGTGTTGATCGCGCTATTGCTGCCGGCCGTGCAGCAGGCGCGCGAGGCGGCTCGTCGAAGTAGCTGTCAGAACAATCTGAAGCAGCTCGGTCTGGCCCTGCACAACTACCACGACATCATGAATACCTTCCCGCCGGGCTACGTCGCCGGCGCGGTCGCTCCGCACTCGAATCGTTTCGCGTGGTCGGCTCAGATCCTGCCGCAGCTCGAGCAGGGAAACATCGCGTTCGATTTCACGGCGCTCGTTTACTTCAACGCGACTCAAACCGATGCGATCGGAAACGATCGTTTCATTTCACAAAAGCTCGCGGTTTACCAGTGCCCATCCGACAATCGCAACGAAACCGAAACGATCAATAGCTCGACCGGATCGGCGACGAACGCCGGCGCGAGCTTCACGAACCTTGTCGTGTCGCGGGGCAGCTATGTGGGTGTCTACGGCACGCCGCCACCGACCGCTCCGTCGGGAAACGTTCAACAGAACGACCTCAGCCCGACGAACACGATCAACGCGATCAACGCACTGCCTAACGGCAACGGGATGTTCTACCGCAACAGCAAGCTGGGCTTGAAGGACATGACCGACGGCACCAGCAACACCGTCGTCGTCGGTGAAGTCGCACAGGGATTCACGAATTGGACCGGCTTCTATAACGACGCCACGGAGATCTTCGGCATGGGCGGCCGCAGCCCGGTCCCCGGCGCGACCAACCCCTACCTGGGCGTCACGATCAACCCGCCGGAGCGTGATGCGGCTGGAAATCCCGTTCCCGAAGTCGGCGCCTTCAGCAGCAAGCACACCGGCGTCGCTCAATTCCTGCTGGGCGACGGCTCGGTACGACCGCTCTCTCAAACGATCGACCTGTTCGTGATGGGCCGTCTTTGTCAGCGGAACGATGGCCAACCGATTGGTGAGTTCTAAGCGAGCGGCTCCGTCACGCCTGGTGGCGTTTGACCGACATCCCTTTTCAGCCCGGTTCCCCAGAGCCGGGCTGATTCTTTTTGACGAGATCCTTTGGGAAGAGACTTCCGGCGAGCGGGACGGATCAACGTTCGCGTGCGAATGGTTTGGGCGTTGTCGCCTGCCCGGCGAACATGGTCTGAAAAGCGAAGCCCTGTCTTCCGCACGAACCGCTTGAAAACGAAAGCGATTCTGCGATGACCGCACTCGGCACGCGTCATGCAATGAAGCATGTGCGTGAAGAGCGTTCGCGTCGCTGACTTCTCCTCACAGGCGCGGCTTTCAGAAGCCGGCCACCTCTTTCTCGCCCCGCCTTTTTCGACGGAGTTGCAGAATGGTTGCTTCGAGTGATCAGGCGCGCGTTGCGCGCCGCGGTTTCACGCTGATCGAGTTGCTCGTCGTCATCGCGATCATCGCGGTATTGATCGCGCTGTTGCTGCCGGCCGTGCAGCAGGCGCGCGAGGCGGCTCGTCGAAGTAGCTGTCAGAACAATCTGAAGCAACTCGGGTTGGCGATGCACAACTATCACGATACCCACAACACGTTCCCTTACGGTCATCAGACGGAAATCGCCGGCGCAAGCCATCGACGCGACTGTTGGTTTCAGCGGATCATGCCTCAGGTCGAGCAGTCGGCATTGTCGAGCGTGTACGAAGGCGAGAATCCCCGAACCGAGTACATCCACAACATGACGGCCAACGCGGCCGTCGCTTACATTCCACAGACGGCGGTCACGATGTTTACCTGCCCTTCGGACGGTGCGTCACCCGGTAAGGGCGCGAACGGCGGCAGCACGGCTTTCCAGGGCAACTACGCCGTGTGTGCGGGTGTCGGTGTCTATACCGTCGATTCGACGGTGAATCCGCCTCTGATCACGGTGACGGACCGAAACACGATCTCGACGGCCGATCGAGGCGGACTCTTCCATCAAAACTCCAAACTGGGAATCCGCGATTGCGTGGACGGAACCTCGAACACGCTTCTCGCGAGCGAAGGCATCATCCGCGGCAACGGCATGTCCACCTGGGGCGACCTCGGCGGTTATTGGGGTGGGGCTCCGCACGGCGCCTTCGGCTTCTCGACGGCCGAGGTGCCGAACACGAGCGTGCCCGATCGCGTCTATACCTGCAAAGCCGCCACGTACACAGGTGCGCCGAATCAAGCTCCTTGCGAGAGTGGAAACACCCTGGGTCTCACCGGTCGCTACAACTTCGCCCGCAGCTACCACACCGGCGGCGTGCAAGGCGCGCTCGCCGACGGCAGCGTGAGGTTCTTCAGCAACTCGATCGCCAAACTTGGATCAAGCTCGGATTGCGTCGTGACGGCCAGGTGATCGGCGAATTTTAGACGCCGTCTCGTTGATCACATCGCCTCCCCGAACGCCACCGGCTGCACCACACCAGACTTCATTCCTATCGCGGAGACTGAGATTGATGATGAGTCGCGCAATGGTCGCCCTCGCCATCTCGACTGCCGGCTTGCTGGGGTGCGGCAGGGGTGATGACGGCCCCGCTCTCTATCCTGTGACCGGTAAGGTCACTTTCGATAACCAGCCGATCGCGGAAGGACGGGTCGTCTTTCGGAAGCTCGACGGCGATCAAAAAGCCTTCTCGAGTGAAATCAGGGACGGCGTTTACGAGTTGACCGTTGAGCCGGGAAAGATGTCGGTCGAAGTCCTGGCTTCGCGGCCCGTTCCGGGAAAGTTTGACCACTCGAACGGAACGCCGGAACCTGTCGGTGAGATGTACATCCCGGAAAAGTACAACTCCAAGACGACCCTCCAAGCGGAAGTGACCGTGGACGGAGACAATGAGATCCCCTTTGCTCTGACTTCGACCTGACGCATCTCGTCGATCGACGGAGAATTGTCCTTCGCCGCGGCCGCGCGTTTTACCGCCGGCCGCGGCGATATCGTTTGAGAGGAGCATCGAAACTGGCTTCACGAACATGACGCGGTTAGCCTTCGAGCCGTCTGTGCGGCATTCCCGCCGCGTATGATGCCTGCTCCATCGCCAGGTGATCACGTCTATGGCAACCTTTCGTCCGTTGCCCGCTCCGCTTGACCGGCCGATTCGCATCGCCGCCCTCATTTCCGGGGGCGGGACCACCGTGCTGAATCTTCAGAAGAAGATCGAAGCCGGCGAACTACAGGCCGAGATTGTGCTGGTTGTGGCCAGCCGTGGCGACTGCGCTGGAATTGTCCGCGCGAGAGACGCGGGGCTCGCGGTCGAGGTCGTCGAGCGAAAGCAGTTTGAAGCGGTGTCCGATTTCAGTGCGGCGGTGTTCTCGACCATCGATCGATCGCGCGCCGATCTTGTGACGCTTGCGGGATTTCTTTCGCTGCTCGAGATTCCAGAGGCTTATCGCGGGCGCGTCATGAACGTGCATCCTTCCCTGATCCCGGCCTTCTGCGGGAAGGGATATCACGGTCGGCACGTCCACGCGGCCGTTCTCGAGCGAGGGGCAAAGGTCAGCGGCTGCACGGTCCATTTCGCCGATAACGAATACGACCACGGACCGATCATCGTGCAACGGACCGTTCCCGTCTTAGAAGATGATACGGTCGAATCACTCGCTGGCCGCGTTTTTGGCGCCGAATGCGAAGCCTATCCTGAAGCAATCAAAGCATTTGCATTAGGAAAGCTCGACGTCGATGGCCGCCGTGTCAGAATTCGGTAGACGCCAACTTTCACCGCCCGGGTATTCGACCCGTGTGCTGCTCAGCTGTGGCGTAATTTGAAATAATTTGCTTGATTTCGGCGGATGCGTGCGGCAAGATGGCGAAGACGAGACTTTGAGGCAGGAGGCGCGGCGTGTCGATGCTCCTCGATCAACGACGCCAGCAAATCCTGAAAGCGATTGAAGAAAAAGGATTTATTTCCCTTCACGAGCTTGCGGGGCGGTTCCCCGCCAGTGAGTCCACCCTTCGACGGGATTTGGAATATCTTGACCGAATCGGCCAAGTTCGTCGCACGAGAGGTGGGGCGGCATACGTCGGGGACTCGCTAACGGCATTTGAGGACCGCACTGTCGAGGCGGCTCCGCAAAAACGCAGAATCGCGGCCGCTGTTGCCGAACTTATTCAGCCCTACGAGACGATCCTTCTTGATGGAGGCACGACAACGTTCGAAGTCGCACGATCACTGGCCGGAAAGCCGCTGCAGGTCGTCACGAATTCGCTGCCGATCGCGTCGTTGCTCGTCAACCGTCCCGAAGTCGAGCTGATCTTCGTCGGAGGTTACCTCTACCCGAAGACGGGAGTCGCGCTGGGCACAGTCGCCGTCGCCGCCTTGGCCGGCATGAGAGTTCGGCGACTGGTGATGAGCGTCGGAGGACTGACGGAGGCCGGACTCTTCAACACAAACAGTCTGCTGGTCGAAACGGAGCGACAGATGATCGAGACAGCGGAGGAAGTCATCGTCGCCTCAGACAGCGGCAAGCTTGGTCGCCCTGCCCTGGCGAGAATCGCGCCGTTGAACGTCGCGGATCACGTCGTCACCGACGACGGCGTCACGGAATCCTGGAAGAACATCTTCGCCCGCGAAGACATTCAGCTCACGGTCGCATAGTCGCCGCACCATCCGCAGAGCACTTGGCATACGAACGGCGGCCAATGTTGCCGAACTTGAACCACACTTCGTCATGACTCAACTTGCAAACGTTTCGCGCGACGCCGTCGAGAAGGTCGTTCGTGAGGTGTTGCTCGCCAGGCTGACCGGCGGAGCGCCGACGGCGATCGGAAAACACATCGGGCCTGCCACGGGCGGCCCACCCATCGATGCGATCGCGTCGCGCTCGTCGACAAACGGCTTGGCCGGCAGCAATTCCGCAAATGGCGCGGCCTCTGGCCAGGCGAAGCCGAACCCGCTCGTCGTCAACATCTCGGCGCGACACTGCCATCTCACGCATGAGCACGTCCGCATCCTGTTCGGCAAAGAGGATCTCACGCCCTCGAAGTGGCTATATCAGGACGGCTTCTACGCGGCCGAAGAAACGTTGACCATCTTCGGACCGCGCCGCCGGATGATCCCGAACGTGCGCGTCCTCGGACCGTGCCGTCCCGACAGCCAGGTCGAGCTGGCCTTCACCGATGGAATCAGCCTGGGGATCGATTTACCTGTCCGGATCAGCGGCGATGTTCAAGGCACCCCTGGCTGCGTCCTGGTCGGTCCGAAGGGCGTGGTGGATCTGCAACAGGGTGTGATTCGCGCGATGCGCCATGTCCACATCGGCCCAGCCGACTGCGACTTCTATGGTGTGAAGAACGGCGACAAAGTTCACCTGCGCGTCGAAAGCCGCGGCTGCACGACGGTGCTGGAAGACCTGGTCGTGAGGGCCGGTGACAATATCAAGCTCGAAGTGCATCTCGACACCGACGAAGGCAACGCCATCGATCTCGAGCACGCTTCGAACGTCGAGTTGTACGTGCCGAAGGCCTGCGCCTGCGAGCACTGAATGATATAGGGCTGTTAGCGATTAGCGGTTAGCCCGCCATCGCCCCAACCCCGCTAACAGCTGAAGGCTAACCGCTAACTGCTCTCGGAGACGAAGATGGCTGAAGTTCGACAAGCTTTGGGAATGATCGAGACGAAGGGTCTCGTGTGCCTGATCGAGGCCACCGACGCGATGCTCAAGGCCGCCAACGTGCAGATGGTCGGCTGGGAGAAGGTCGGCAGCGGTCTGGTGACGGCTTTCGTGACCGGAGACGTCGCCGCCGTCAAGGCGGCGATCGACGCCGGTGCGAACGCCGCGGGCAAGATCGGTGAAGTCGTGAGCGTGCAGGTCATTCCACGTCCTCACGACGAATTGAACGCCGTTCTGCCGAAACTGAAGTCCGGCGGTCAGAGCGGCGGAGCCGAGTGATCTTTCGGCCGCAGGGCAGACACCACACGCGTTCGCCTGACGCAGTTCTCGCGTACTGACACGTCCGTCCCATGAGCACCGACAGCGCCAAAACGCCGCGACGCCGCCGGTCTTCGGAAGGCGGACGTACCCAGCGAGCGACTTCGCCTCCCCAATCCACGACCACGCCGCCAGCCGAACGGCTGGCGGATCGAAAGCAGAACTTTATGAACGACGCCGTCGGATTCATTGAAACGAAGGGGCTGATCGCCCAAATCGAGGCCGCCGATGCCATGCTGAAGGCCGCCAACGTGCATCTCGTCAAGCAAGTCCAGATCGGCGGCGCTTACGTGACGACGATCATCAAAGGCGACGTCGGCAGCGTGCGTGCCGCGGTCGATGCCGGGGCGAGCGCAGCAAGCCAGGTCGGCGAACTCGTGAGTGCCCACATCATCGCCCGTCCGGCCGAAAGCCTGTTGCGGGCGTTCATCTGAGTGCGACTCGGACTTTGACCGTGCAATGAAAATCCTCGTCGCGAATCTCGGCTCGACCAGCTTCAAGTACCGGCTGTTCGATCTCGAAGGCGCTACCGCAACGCAACTCGCGCGCGGCGGCATCGATCGGATCGGCCAAGCCGAGAGTCGCTGCGTCGTCGAGGTCGGAAATCTGAAATCGGAAGCGACCGCCGACGTTCCCGATCATGCCGCCGCGCTGCGCATGTGTCTCGATCAACTCACCGGCGAGGGCGGCTGTCTTGCCAGCGTCGATGAAATCGCCGGCATTGGTTTCAAGGCGGTGCATGCGGGCCGGCTGTCGGGCGTGCGTCGAGTTGACGACGAGTTGCTCGCCGAGATGGAGGATCTTTTCGACGTCGCGCCGGCTCATAACCCACCGTACGTGAAAGCGATGCGGACGCTGAAAGCGGCCTTTCCGCAGATTCCGCTCGTGGCGGCTTTGGAAACGGGATTTCACGACACGATCCCGGCCGCACATCGCAGCTATGCGGTGCCCACGGAATGGGAAACGAAGTATGGAATCAAGCGCTGGGGATTTCATGGTGCAAGCCATCGCTTCATCGCCGGCAGAGTCGCTGATCTGACCGGGAAAAGCGATCAGAAGGTGGTTTCCTGCCACTTGGGCGGCAGCAGCTCGATCTGCGCCATCGACTGTGGCACAAGCATCGCGACGTCAATGGGAATGAGTCCCCAGAGCGGACTTCCGCAGAACAACCGTGTCGGCGACTTTGATCCGTTCAGTCTGGCTTATCTCATGCGGCGCACCGGCCAGAGCCTCGAAGAGCTTCTGGCGGACCTCGCGAACAAAGGTGGACTGGCTGGTCTCTCCGGCACGAGCGGCGATCTTCGCGACATTGAAAACGCCGCCGGAAAAGGCGAGGCACGGTCGCAACTCGCGCTCGACGTCTACGTCGCCGCGATCCGGCAGTACGTGGGCGGCTACATGGCATTGCTCGGCGGCTGTGACGCGATCGTGTTCACGGGCGGCATCGGCGAAAACAGCCGGCTGATCCGCGAACGGGTCTGCGAACGAATGGAGTGGGCCGGGCTCGTTCTCGACGCTCAGAAGAATGCTGAGGCGAAAGGCGAGGCCTTGGCCTCCTCAACAGACAGCCGCGTCGCGATCTGGACGATCCCGACCAACGAAGAGCTCGTCGTCGCGCGACAAACGGCGGTGGTTGTTTCGACAAACCGCCAAGACGCCAAGAGCGCCGAGACGTAAACAGTTCGGGATCTCCTTGGCGTTCTTGGCGTCTTGGCGGTTCCTCAATGAAACTGCATATTGATGTTCTTAGCACGAGTGACAGGCAGTCTCGTTTCGACGCACAAGGTCGCGTCGATGGTCGGGCAGAAGCTGCTGCTCGTCGAGCCGCTGCGGGTTGCCGAAGCCGATCTCTCGGAACTCAAGCCGACCGGCCGCAGCTTCGTCGTCGTGGATACGGTCGGCGCGGGCACTGGCGAGATCGTGTTTTGCGTGCAGGGTTCGAGTGCGAGATTCACTCCCGAGACCAAGACCTTGCCCGTCGATGCCGCGATCGTCGGAATCGTCGATCGCGTGAATGCCCATGGCGCGACCGTGTTCGATGCCAGTCGTCGAGAATCTGCCGCGAAGACCTGAAATCGAACCGTTTCGATGTCCAACGCACCCGCTGACAGCGATCGCGATCTGACGCCGATGCTTGCGACAAGCAAGATCATCGCGGGATCGCTCGTATTCGGCGTAGTCGTGTTCGGCGTCGTTTCATTTTTGTTGAGGCTCGGACAGGCTCCCGAACCCGACGCTTTCATCTCGATCGTCGCGGCGGCGGTGGCGGGCGTGGTCGTCGTGGTTCGACAAGTCGTTCTCGGCGTGATGAGCGGACAGGCCGTCCCCAAAGCGGGTGTTGCGGAACCGACGCCGCAAGCTGCTTTCGGCCTCTATCAGACGCGGCTGATTGTTGGACTCGGCCTTCTGGAAGGTGCGGCGTTCTTCAATCTCATCGCGTATCTGCTGGAAGGACACTGGTGGTCGTATCTCGTCGTCGCCGCGCTGCTGACGTGGATGCTGGCCTCATTCCCGACGCGAGATCGGCTCCGGCGATGGATCGATGATCGCGAACAGCTCAAAAGCCTGGGTCACGACAGCTCAAAAGAATCACGGCTGTGATTCGATTCGCGGCTGTCTTTGAATCGACGTGGTGAGGGGAAAGTTGATGATTCAAGCCAACGAAAATGCGATTCGCGAAGTCGTTCGCGAGGTGCTCGCCCAACTTGGCAAGCCCGTCAATGGCAACGGCCGCTCCGCCAACGGCCAAGGTCGTAGCGGCGATTGGGGCGTGCATGAAACAGTCGATGACGCCGTGAAGGCGGCGCAAGACGGCTTCGTGCAGCTTTCGCAATTGAGCCTCGCCGACCGCGGTCGCATCATCCAGATCATCAAGGATCTGTGCGTCGAACAGGCCGAAGAGCTGGGCCGGCTGGAGTTCGAAGAGACAAAGATCGGCCGGCTCGATCACAAGATCGGCAAGCTCAAGATCATCCCGCAGGTTCCGGGGGTCGAGTACCTGCGGACCGACGCCAAGAGCGGCGATCACGGGCTGACGATCACCGAGTACGCTCCCTTCGGCGTCATCGGGGCGATCACTCCGGTGACGCACAGTTTGCCGACGCTCGCCGGCAACGTGATCAATATGCTCGCGGCGGGCAACACGGTCGTCTTCAACGCGCACCCCTCGGGCAAAGAGATCGCGAATGAAGGTGTCCGCCGCTTCAACCGGGCGATTCACAAGGCGCTCGGCCTGACGAACCTGATCACGATCGTGCGGAACCCGACGATCGAAACCGCCGACGAGATTTTCAACCATCGCACTGTGCGCTTGCTCGTGGTGACGGGCGGACCCGCGGTCGCCCGCGCCGCCTTGGCAAGTCGAAAGCGGGCTATCGTCGCCGGGCCGGGCAACCCGCCGGTGCTCGTTGATGAAACCGCCGATCTCGACAACGCCGCGCGCTGCATCGTGACCGGCGCAGCCTTCGACAACAACCTGCTGTGCATCGGCGAGAAGGAGGTCTTCGTCGTCGAAAGCGTCTTCGACAACTTGATGGACTCGATGAGCCGCAATGGAGCTTTCCGGCTCAACGCCTCGCAGATCGAAGGACTGACGAAAGCCGCGTTCAGCCCTCCCAAAGAACAAGGCGGACATTGGGTTCTGAATCGCGATCTCGTCGGCAAAGACCCGCAGGTTCTGGCGGACACGATCGGTCTGAAGCTGCCCGGCGGCGTCCAACTGCTCTACGGCGAGACCGACACCAAGAATCCGTTCGTGTTCGAAGAGCAGATGATGCCGTTCGTGCCTTTCGTCCGGTGCCGCGACGCCCAGCACGGCATCGATCTGTGCGTCGAGTTCGAGCACGGCTACGGACACACGGCCGTCATTCACAGCCGCAACGTTCGCAACATGACGACGATGGCCCGCGCGATGAACACGACGTTGTTCATCAAGAATGGACCGTCGCCGGCGGGTCTCGGGCTGGGCGGCGAAGGCTACCTGTCGTATAGCATCGCGACTCCCACCGGCGAAGGCGTGACGACGCCGCTGACGTTCACCCGCCAACGCCGCTGCGCGATGGTCGATGACCTGCGGATTTTTTGAGGTGTCGAGAGACGAGAGTCCAGAGTCGAGAGAGTCCTATGCCGTCGTTTCGTTTTGAGAAGCTTACAGGATGGCAGAAGGCAGTCGACTATGCGGACGCTGTCTACACCGCATCTGAAGGATTTCCAAAAGACGAGCGTTTTGGACTGACGAGCCAGATTCGTCGAGCAGTCGTGTCGGTTTCGTCCAACATTGCCGAAGGATGCGGACGACTGACAGACGCCGACCAGGCACGATTCATTGAGTTCGCTTACGGCTCACTGATGGAAACGGTTTCACAACTGCATATCGCACGTCGCAGGGATTTCATCGAGGGGCCATCATTTGATGATCTGCGAAACAAGGCGGAGGAGCTCGCGCGAATTCTCAGCGGCCTCCGATCTCGTCTTCGGAAGCCGTGAGACGCCGATGCCTTCACTCGACTCTGGACTCTCCTCTCTCGACTCCAAATGAACCTCGCCAAAGTCCTCGGCCACGCGACTTCGACCGTCAAGCATTCGTCAATGGACGGATGGCGGTTGCTTGTCGTGCAGATGATTGACGCCGCCGGCGGTCCCGATGCCGAGCCGCTACTGGCGATCGACAATATGGGAGGGCGTAAGGGCGACACCGTGCTGCTGACAAGCGATGGCAATGCGGTCGCCGACATGCTTGGCCGCAAAGACAGTCCTGTCCGCTGGGCGGTCCTCGGAATCGCCGATTGAAAAGAGCATAACGCTGACGTGACTGCTTCCATCGACGAAACACTTCTCGATTCCATCGTCGCCGGCGTGCTCGACCGGCTGCGAGGAGCGTCTGCGCCGGCACCGCAAGTCTCGCCGGCGAAGCCCGCCGAGGCTGTGGTACCTAAAGTGACCTCTGAGCCCTTCTCGTTGGCCGATCGAGTGATCACGGAGGCCGTGCTCGACTCAAAGCTGAACGGAGTCAAATCGGTGCGATTTGCACCGAAAGCCATACTGACACCGACGGCCCGCGATTACCTGCGGGTCCATAAAATCGACTGGACCATCGCCGAACGGACCTCGGGTAAGGGGCAAAACCAGTCTTCGAGGAGTTGGGCGGCGGTGATCGTGCATTCGACATCGGCCGTGGACCGCGTGCTGACGGACGTGCTGCCCGCTGCCAGGCGGGAGCTGCTTAGCTGCCCGGATGATGCGGCGAGGTTCGCGATCGCCGAGCTGAGCCGCGGAGGCATCGGAGCCGCGGTACTTCTCGTAACGCAGACGCACCGGGCGACGTGCCTTGCGAACCGGCATTCTTCGGTCAAAGCCGTCGCGATTCGAGATGCCGCCGATGTGAACGCAGCGAGACGTCAACTCCGCGCGAACGTGTGGTGCATCGATCCGTCGGGACGCACGTACTTTGAACTCCGAAACATTCTGAAGAAGCTCGTCTCAGGCTAATTGCATGCGAATCGGCGAAGTCATCGGATCCATCACGCTGTCGCGCTGGCACCCGTCATTGACGGGGGCTCAGTGGCGGCTGACGGTGCCGCTCGATGCGCAGGGCATCGCCGGTGACGCGACCGGGCGGCTTGAGCCGATTGCCGTGTTCGACGAATTCGGCGCCGGTATCGGCAGCCGAATTGCGATCGCCGACGGTGCGGAAGCGGCCGCCCCATTCCAGCCGGACACCAAGCCCGTCGATGCTTACGCCGCGGCGATTCTCGACCACATCGAAATCAACTGAAACACGAATCAACTTCGAAAGGCCCGACATGGCGAATACGAACCGCTGGAACGCCGGCATCAACGACCGGAAGCTGAAAGAGCAGATCTGCGAGATCGGCAGGCGTGTCTACAACAAAGGCTTCGCCGCGGCCAACGACGGGAACATCTCGATTCGCGTCGGCGACAACGAGGTGTTGTGCTCGCCGACGATGATCTGCAAGGGCTTCATGACGCCCGACGACATTTGCGCCGTCGATCTCGACGGCAACCAGATCGCAGGCAAGCGGAAGCGCACCAGCGAGATTCTGCTGCATCTGTCGATCATGAAGCATCGGCCCGACGTTAAAGCGGTCGTGCATTGCCACCCGCCGCACGCGACCGCCTTCGCCGTCGCCGGCGAGCCGATCCCGCAGTGCATCCTTCCCGAGATCGAAGTCTTCATGGGCGAGGTGCCGATCGCGCCGTACGAAACCCCCGGCGCGCAAAGCTTCGCCGAGACGGTCGTGCCCTTTTTGAAGGGCACGAACACGATCATCCTGCGCAATCACGGGACGGTGAGCTTCGGCAAGGATCTTGAAGACGCGTACTGGAAGACCGAGATTCTCGACGCGTACTGTCGCATTCTGTTGCTGACGAAGCAGCTTGGACCGGTGAGCTACCTCGATGAGAACAAAAGTCGCGAACTGATCGACCTGAAGAAGCGGCTCGGCTTCGACGACCCGCGGTTCCACGCCGAGAACTGCGATCTGTGCGGCAACAGCGCCTTTCGCGAAGGCTACAAGGAAAACCTTCCGCAACAGCGGGCTTTCGACCCCGCGCCGAATTATCCGGGCTACATGCAGAAGCCGGCTTGTGAGCCGAATGGCTGCACCACGTCATCCGGACTGGCATCGGACCTCGTGAGAAAGGCGATCAGCGGACAATCATCGGCTCCCGTAGGCGCCGATCTCGACGTGCTCGTGAAGGCGATCACCGATCAGGTGCTCTCGGCGATGGGCAAATAGCTCTCCCCTTCACCGTTGAAGTCATTTCGTTTGGTAGTCGCTGATTTCAGGCTCAGAAACTTCGAGAGCAAGGCACCACGATGAAAGTCGCGATCATTGGTGGAGGCGGTTTGGTCGGATCGTGTGCGGGCTTTGCCTTGCAAGCAGGCGGGATCGTCCGCGAGATCGCCCTGATCGATGCCAATGCCGAGGCGGCCGACGGACAGGCGCTCGATCTCGTGCATGGCGGGAGTTTTCTCGCTGACCAATCGATCTACGCGGCTGGCACCGAGACCTGTGCCGACGCCGACGTGATCGTCATCACGGCCGGCCTTCGTCGAAAGCCCGAGGAAAGCCGTCTCGACCTGATCAATCGCAACGTCGCGCTCTTCCGCGGCATTCTTGCCGACCTCAAGAAGCTGAAGTTGAAAGATGGAGCTATCGGCTTCGTCGTGTCGAATCCGGTCGACGTGCTGACGTATCTGATGGTCAAGGAACTCGGTCTGCCGGCACAGAGAGTGATCGGTCTGGGCACCATGCTCGACACGTCTCGGCTGCAAGGCATGCTCGCGCGGGAATTGAAAGTCGCTCCGACACAGGTCTCGGCTTTGATTCTTGGTGAGCATGGTGACAGCATGGTGCCGATCTGGTCCGCGGCCCAGGTCGCGGGTCTGCCGCTCGATCGTTGGCCTGGCGCATCGCCGACACTGATCGCCGCCGTCGAGAAGAAGACTCGCGGCAGCGGTGCGGAAGTCATCAAGAAGAAGGGCGGTGCCGGATTCGCCGTCGGTGTCACGATCGCCGAGGTGATTCACAGCATCGCGCTCGACCGTCGCCGCGTGCTTCCCGTTTCAGCCTTGCAGACGGGTGCTTACGGCTTGCGAGATGTTTGCATGAGCGTACCGACGGTCGTCGGACGTGCCGGGGCACTCGATCGCATCGAGATCGACCTGTGGCCAAAGGAGCGAACGGGGTTACAAAACTCCGCGAACGTGCTCAAGGAGACCATTGCGAAAGTTCTCGGTTGAACGATGACGGCTGACGCCTGCGAGTCCGACGACGACTTCGACGATTCCGCCGATGTGGAATCGGATGAGACCGAAGTCGTTTCCTGCCCCGCCTGCGGAGCCGATGTCTACGAAGACGCCGAGCAGTGCCCTGACTGCGGCGAGTGGATCGAGAACTCGACTCATCCACTTGCCGGCAGAGCTTTTTGGTTCGTGGGGCTCGGACTGCTGGGCATCGTTGTGACGATCGCGACACTGCTGGTGCTAGCCGGGTTTTAGGGGAAACGAGCCTTTTACAGGAAACGATGCGAACGACGCTCCGCCGACGTACAATGGAAAGGAAATGATTTCGTAGATCAGGATCGGGAACCATGAGCACGATCGAACTGACGCCCGCGCTGCGACTCGATCGCGAATCGAACGGAATGCTGATGACGTCGGACGAGTTCGACGCCATCGAGGATGTCGAACCGGGCCGACGCTACGAACTCATTCGAGGAGTGGTCATCGTGACGCCGCCCCCCGATGAAGGGCAACGAGGTCCGAACGATGAACTCGGATACCTGCTGCGCGATTATCGAGACGCGCACCCGGAGGGTTCCGCTCTCGACGACACTCTTCCCGAGAATTACATCCGCGTCGAGGACGACTGGCGGATCGCCGAGCGGGCGCTCTGGTGCGGCCTCGGCCGAAGGCCGGACGCGCGAGAAGACGTTCCGACGATCGCCGTCGAGTTTGTTTCGGCTGGCGGCCGGAATCGTCGACGTGACTACGTTGAGAAGCGTCGGCAGTACTTGCGCCGCGGCGTCAAGGAGTACTGGATCATCGACCGCTTTCGCCGCCGGATGACCGTCGTCTTCGCCGACGATGCCGAGCGAGTCGTCACGGAAACCGAGACCTATGCGACGCCGTTTCTGCCCGGATTCGAGTTGCCGCTTGCGAAGCTGCTCGCCGTCGCCGACCGTTGGAGCAAGTGATCCAGCGACGACGTTGCCGGTCACCCCGCAGCCGCCACAGGCACCATTTGCTCGACCAGCGGGAACTTGAGTGTGAATGCCGTGCCGACGCCGACCGTGCTTTCAACGCGAATGCGTCCGCGATGCGACTCCATGATGTCACGGCATAAGGCCAGCCCGAGTCCGGTGCCGCCGCGACCTGTTTCGTCGCGCTCTTTCGTCGAGAAGAATGGCTCGAAAATCCGGCGGAGCTGTTCGGGCGACATCCCCGGACCTGAGTCACGTACGGAAATGTCCGTCGTGCCGCCGTCGCGATTTTCCCGAATGGTGATTCGCAAATCTCCGCCGCCGTTCATCGCCTGCCGCGCATTCACGATCAGGTTCAGCAAAACCTGTTGCACCTGAGTCGCATTAACGTCGGCTTTCGGCGTGCCGACGACGTCGACCTGCCATCGCACGCGATGCATTTGCAGGTCTTTTTCCGCCAGCAGTATGACCTCGCGGACCAGGGGTTCGAGATCCGTCGGTTCCCGTCGATCACCGCCCCCGCGGGCGAAGGCGAGCATGCCCGTCGTGATTCGGCTCGCACGCTGGCCGGCGGAGAGGATCTTATCGAACGCCTTGTCGCGGGTCGGCTCATCCTTGTGACGAAGGCCCATGCGGGCGTAGTTGATCGTCGTCGTCAGGATGTTGTTGAACTCATGGGTGATTGAAGCCGCGAGTGCACCGACGCTCGACAATCGTTGTGCCTGCAGGAGCCGGCGACGCAATTCCGCGTTCTGGCCTTCCAACTCGGCGACCTGCCTGCGAAGAACGTCGAGGTCGTCTGGTCGGGGTGCGTCCTGCCAGTTATCCATTATCCTTGGCGCCGCGGCCGGGGTTGCGGCCGCTGGTCCTTGTCCTGGGGCATTCGTTCGTCCGCTCAGGATATCGGCGACCGTGGCGAGAAGGCTTCAGACGCGAACCTCTTTGGAGGCGTATCGCAGCCGTATCGGGCCGGTGGCGTTGCGGCGCGAAGCCGCCACGCCCCCGGCGAGAGGCGGGATTGGGTAAACCCTGCGGGTGCGGAGGGTCGCGGCCGCGCTCTTCTTTGATTTGACGCGTCATGCGACGCGCATGAAAAAGCCCACGGGCGAACCTGTGGGCCGAAACGTGACTCATTTCAACAGGTTTAAGCGGCGACGTTCACTCGTCGTGGCTATGACCTTCGTGGTCGTGATCGTGCGATAGGTCACCGCTCAACTCCTTGCCGTCCACGGTGACATGGAAGTGGCCGAAGAGTTGTTCGATATCGCTGCTTGGAAGCTGGTCGAGCGACGCAGTGAACTCGCTGGCCTTTTCAGACCCGCCCGCCGGCTCCATCGAGACTTCCTGTTCCTCGCCGTTGTCGCCTTCGGCGTGGAACGTGACCGCCGTCGCCTCGACCGGCGTTTTCAGATCCTCGCCGTAGAGGTACAGACGAGCGACTTTGCCGTCGGCGTCCAGCACAAACTCGCCGTGAACGCTGTGATCGCCGCCCAGTTCGACGACATGGCCGCCGTGCGGGCCTTCGTGATGATCGTGCTCGTCGTGGTCAGCCGGCGCCTGTTCGGCATCGGCATAGGGCGTCGTCGCCTGTTGATTGTTACATCCGACGACGTATCCGGCCGTGACCGCCAAGCCGAAGACCCAACCGTACATCCGCATAACTCGTCCTCATACAAGGAATCGTTGCCAGCCGGTATTCCCGCCCGACGTGGCGATGCGCGAGAAGTGTACCGCGGATGCAAAGCTCTGGGAACTGTCCCGGCGGCTGGAAGGCGCCGAGTCGTCACATTCAGACATTTTGATGCTCCTGAAGAGGCCTGACGAAGAATGTGGTCCGGCTCCAAAAGGACGGCATTTCACTGCTCAATACGGTTCGATCACCGGCGGCGAACCGAGCTCAGGCAATTTCACGATTTCAGCGTGCAAGGTGACGGAATCAAACCATGCGACGGTCGGCTTTCGAAACACCCAGCCGCTCGTTTCACCCGGATTGAGGAGCAGTCGACCGGCAGCGTCGTGAGCAATGCTCGGTTTGTGCGTGTGCGCCCAAATGATCACATTCGCTCCGGCGAGATACCGCCGGACTGCTTCCAACTGATGCGTCAACAGGATCTTCGTTCCATCCGGCAGGCCAATGCCGAACGGCGGATCTCCCAGAGTGCCGACGATACGCATCCCTCCCGCGATTCCGACGCGGTTTCCGTCATTGTCGCCGAAGCAGGCGACGACTGGACAGGTAAGCTTGCGAAGCGGGGGAATCACCAGCGGAGAGACGAAGTCCCCCGCGAACAGCACCAGATCGCACGATAGTTGATTGAATACCACGATCGCCCGGCGCACATTGTCGACATGGTCATGCGCATCGGAAAAGACGCCCACTCTCATTGTGTTTACGCCACCGGTACGGAACGATCGAGGTTCAGAAACGGAATCCCTTAGTCGGCAGATGCTCTTATATGTTCAACTGTTTCTGAAATTTTCTGAAAACGAAGGAGATCCTGTGACACTCCCCGGGTGTTTTCCACGCTTTAAGTAGGTAGATGCTCTGAGGGTTCCTGCTGAGGGGTTCCTCCGGGATTCGACGTCAGGACATCCGGCGCGGCTCGGACCAACGGCAACCTAGGCGTTCTCACCGTCAGCCAGAAATGAACATGATAGCCGATACGAACGCGATCAGTATCGAGGACCGCGCTCAAGAGTCACTTAGTCCCACGGTCTTTATCATCGACGACGATCCCGCGATTCGAAAATCGCTCGCCTGGCTTGTGGAATCCGTCGGTCTTGCTGCCGAGACCTACGAATCGGCGTCGGCATTCATCAGTGAATTCGACATCGAGCGACCGGGTTGCTTGATCTGCGATATTCGTATGCCGGGAATGGGCGGTCTGGAGCTGCAAGAGCGTCTGCGTGCAAGCGGGTCGCAGATTCCGGTCATCATCCTGACGGGCTACGGCGACGTGTCGACCGCTGTCCGGGCGATGAAGGCGGGAGCGACCGACTTTCTCGAAAAGCCCGTCGGTGACCAGGTTCTGGTCGATCAGATCCAACGCGCGATCGCCCGTGACGCAGCATGTCGAGCGGGACGTGGCGAGCAGCTCAAACTGGGAGAGCGGATCAGTCGCTTGACGCATCGCGAGCAAGAAGTGATGACCCACGTCATCGAGGGTCTCTCCAGTCGTCAAATCGCCGGTCAACTCGGCGTGAGCTTCAAGACGGTCGAGGCGCATCGTGCAAAGGTCATGCGCAAAATGCAGGCGAAAAGCGTGCCTCATTTGATTCGAATGAGCCTGCACCACGTCTAGCGATTCGTCTGCGGCGATGCCGGTCTGCTCGCGGCGCTCGTCCTCAAATCCTTCTTTCGGGCTGAAGGCGCACCTCGCGGTTGACGGTCTCGGCGGTTCAACGGATGCTGTGGCGCCCTGCCTCCGTGCTCGCCCGCCATGTCGCCGCAGACGTCGACCGTCTCTCCCGAACCTGTGCGGTCTCGCTCCGGTTGGATCACGATTCTAATTGCAGGCGCCGCCGGTCTGCACGCGGCGGCATTGCTCAATTCGACGCCTCTGCAAAGCGCCAATGATCGGTCTCGATGGTCGACAGTCTGGGCGTTGGTCGAACGCGGCACATTCGAGATCGATGAAATCGACGCGATGCCTCACTGGCAGACGATCGACAAGGTTCAGCAGAACGGACATCTGTACTCCACGAAGCCGGCCCTGCTCACAGTGATGGCGTCGGAAATTTATCGTGCCGTCCGCCAGATGCTCGGCTGGTCGATTTATGGTGACACGGCCGCCGTCACGCGCGTTGTGCTGGCCGTCGTGAATCTGCTGCCGTGGCTGGTCGCGCTTTTCGTGTTCGCCTTGATGGCGCGGAAGTACGCCAAGACGCCCTTCGCACGCGGCTTCATCGTCGCCGCAGCGGCATTCGGCTCGTATCTCTCGACCTACTCCGTCACCTTCAACAATCACACCGTCGCGGCAGTCTCTCTGATCTTCGCGATGCACTTCGCGCTGAGGATCGTCGCCGACGGATCGCGAAGATGGTGGGATTTCGCCCTGTGCGGACTGACGTCGGCGTTCGTCACCACCAATGAACTGCCCGCGGCTGCCTTCGGCCTGGCGATGTTCGGTCTGTTGTGTCGGTACGACTGGCGACGAACGCTCCTGTTCTTCGTTTCGGCCGCACTCATTCCGATCGCGGCGTTTCTTGCGACGACGTGGATGCAAACGGGCAATTGGAAGCCGTTCTATCTCTCGTACGGCACCGAAAAATACGTCTATATCCGCGATGGTGTCCCGAGCTATTGGGCCGACCCCAAAGGCCTCGACCGCAACCTTGATTCACCGCTCGTCTATTTTCTGCATTGCACCATCGGTCACCACGGCATTCTGTCGCTGTCACCGATCTTTCTGATCACGATCGCGTCGTGGCTGCGAATGTGGACGCGGCCTGCCGAGCCGTATCGGCCCCTGCTTTGGATGGGGCTGGCAATAACGGTGTTGATCCTGGGCTTCTATCTGTCGCGAACCGAGAACTACAACTACGGAGGCAACTCCGTCGCGTTGCGCTGGGCGATCTGGCTGGTGCCCTTCTGGCTGCTGGCCCTCCTTCCGACGCTCGACGACTTCGCTGATCGTCGCTGGTTTCGCGGTCTCGCGGCGATGCTGCTTGCCGTCTCGACGTTCTCGGCATGGGAGGCGATTGCGAATCCCTGGCGACCATCGTGGCTCTATTCGGTCATGGAGTCCGTCGGTTGGATCGACTATCGCGACCATGATCCGCCCTTGCCTCGGACGCTTACGACCTGGTTTACCTCGTTGCCGCCCGCCGGCGCCGATCCGCAGCACGAATGGATCGAATTGTCGGCGACGACCGATCACGGTATCGAAACGCTGCGTTTGGAGCTCGTCGAACCCGAGGCCGCTCGTCCCCGAGTGCGACTGACTCGTAGCCACCCGATGACCGCTGGCGCACCGATCGTCCAGGTGACGGCGACGATCGATCGCGAAACGTTCGAATCGGGTGCCGACGCGCAGGCCTTCGTGGTCGCGGGCGAACCGTCGGTGAGCGCCGCCGTGCGAGTGCTTCGGATGCTTCCGGCCGCGTCGCGTTATCGGCCGGGCCACGTCCGGTATGAAAGGACTGCGCTGCGCGAACTTGCCTTCCGCACGCAGCATGTGACGACCGCTGTGGACGCCCGCCGCGCCAACGGCGACGTCATCCGTCGCCGCATCGACGCCTGGCTGTGTCCCGACGTGCCGTTTGGTGTCGTGCGACTTCGTGAGACGATCACCGACGCCCGCAGCGGCGACTGGCTTACCCGTCGCGACTACGTACTCAGTGCCGCCGGGCGGATTGAAGCGCCGGAATGGGCGAAATCGATTCCAGGCGACCATGCAGGTGCGGCGTTGGAGACAGGCGATACCGTTGAATCGGTGGGGACTCGCTGACGCTGGAAATCGGTCGCGGCACGGGTTCTCTGGACGCGCAAGCACGATCCGCCATACCTTGGGATGTCCCGCATCCTGAGTGGCTACATGACGGACCTTCTCGATCGACTTTCCGGCCTCTCCACGACCGTCATCGCAGCGGCGGCGGCGGTCCATCTCGCGTCTTTTCTGCTGCTGTGGGTCTGGTTTCGTCGCGACAGTCGCGTAATCACGGCATCGCTCGATCGCTTCACCCGCGGTCTCAAGCATCGCAGCGTTCTCGACGCCACCGGCAGCCTCGGCGATCAGATCGAAGCATTCCTCGCGGACGTGAACGAAGTGCTTGCATCGCCGCACGCATCCGACGAAAGGCGGCTGTTGCGGGATCGCGTCAACATCCTTGACGAGCGACGAGGCTACCTGAACGCTTTGCCCTTCGAGACGGCCTATAACGTCGCCCGCACGATGGTCGAGGCGTACCCGTTGGCCGGAGTGCTGGGAACCATTCTCGCGATCGGCGCCGCGCTCGCCTCGTCGGAAGGCACGGCGAGCGTGGGGCAGATCGTGTCTCGCTTCGGCGACGCGATCTGGTCGACGTTCGCGGGCCTGATCGCCGCGATCCTGCTGATGTTTCTCAACAGCCTGCTCGAGCCAAAGTTCGCCCGCCTCGCCGAGAATCGCGCACATGTTCGCGAGACGGTCGCCCGTGCGAAACGGGAGCTGGCCCTGGCGCCTTCCGGAGTCGCAGCGCCCGGAGACGCGCGATGAAAGCCGCGAGCAGGCGTTTTCACTTTCAGTTGACGCCCTTGCTCGATCTGCTCTTGATCGTGATCTTCGCGCAGTATTTGGAAGTCACGCAACAGGCCGAACGGCAGACGATTGCCGCGGAACGTCAGGTCGTCGAACGTCAAAACGAACTCGGGCGCCGTTACGCGCAGCTTGAAGCCGATTTGGAACAAGAGCGAGAGTCGCTTCGCGTCGAACGGCAAAACGTGGCCGACAGTGATGCGGCGAATTCGGCTGAGGTTGAAGAACTACGCCGGCGGCTCGAAGATGTCGCTGCCCAACAACGGCAAGCGGCGAACCTTGTCGCCGAGCTGTTCCACATTCCGCAGGAGCTGATCGACGAGGCGCTCAAGCCTCTGCCGATCGGCACGCCCCCCCGCAGCCAAAAGGAGGTCGAACGGCTTCGACAACGCTTTGAAGAACTGGCTGTGCTTCGTGGTCCCGAGGTCGTCGAACATTTACTATCGTACGATGAGTTGCGAAAGCGAGCCGACGTTTGGAGACTGCGCATCGAACGGGGCGGCGGAATCGTGTTCACCCCCGGCGAGAGTTCACAGTCCTTTCGCGCGTCGACGCCGGCCGAGTTCGCCTCGCGGCTTTTCGATCGCTACAAGACGCTGCCGCAGCCGAAAGGACTTGTGGTATTGCTGGTCTCCTACGGCGATGCCCGCGCCGACGTCCGTCAAGCCGTAATCGACGGCCTGCCCGAAGCCGTTCGTCTCATGCGTGAGGATCGACTGGGGCGGACCCAGTTCGAGTACGCCGTTCTCGGGTATATCCCCGACGACTCGACGCGGTGACAAAGCTGCCCTGATTGATAGAAGCACGGGCGAGGTCGCCGGTCGTGCTGCCGCAAATGTGAACGCATTGCGGGCATACGTGACAAAGTCAAACGACTTGGTGTTCGGCGTCGTCCCTCAATGCTCGTCCGTCAGCTACACAAGCCGAAACTGGGCGAGCAGGTGGCGATCATTCTCCATCGCCGGTCCGTCGAGTGAGACTCGTTCGACGTGCGCCACCGTCGGTCCCGTCAGTTCTTTTGCTTCCAGAGTGACCCGGCGTTGTCCGTCACAGCGGAACGTCACTTGAACGGGGGCACCGGCGGGCAGATCGGACGGGAGGCCGGTGATCTGCCAGTCGCCGATGACGGTGCATCCCGCGACTTCGGGCGCTTCGCCTTCCACCAGCCGCAACGCGATGCCCTCCGGGTTGGCGAGGCTGGTCACGAAACGGCGTTTGACGATTGCGGGCAACGCGGTATTGCGGGGAATCAAGATGTGATTGCGGCTGTGGGCCTTACCCCGCGGATCATCGAGTGCGATTCCAAGGGAATGCGCATTCACATCGCGTAATGAAATCGTTTCGAGACGCCGACGCAGATCGTCGCTGGGAGCGATCAGTCCGTCTCGCAGGCCGACGGCCGCCGCGTAAACCGCGGCGCCTTCCGCGACCGCACGCTGCGGATCGGGAGGAATGGCCACCGGTCGTCCGCAAAGTTCCGTCATCATCGCCGCGACTGCTGGCACTTTTGTGCCGCCTCCGACGAGCAAGACCTCGTCGAGGTCGTCGGGATCGATGCCGCTTGACTCGAACAGGAACTCCGTCGCATCCCGCGCGCGACGGAGCAGATCGGCCGTGATCTGATCGAACTCTTCCCTGCTGATGCCCAACGGCATCGTCACCCCGGCGTGATTCACCTCGACCACGGTTCGTGGTTTCGTTGCCAGAACACACTTCGCTTGCTCGCAGTCCGCCGTCAGGCGTTGAAGGCATTTTGTATCAGAACGCGGATCGGTGCGGTGGCGACGCCGAAACTTCTCACCGGCGAAATCGACGAGACGAGTCGTCCAATCGATCCCGCCGAGAGCATTGTCGCCTTCCGTCGCGGCGACCTCCAGGCGACCACCAGACACTCGCACGATCGTGACGTCGAACGTGCCACCGCCGAGATCGAAAACGAGCAGCGTCCGATCGTTCTTGGGGGAACAACCTGTCCGCCAAAGGTGCGATAACGCGGCAGCGATCGGTTCGGCGAGCAATTCCACGACGGGCAAGTCGGCGATCCGTCCGGCGGCTAACGTTGCATGCCGGCCTGGCGCAAAGAAATAAGAGGGGACCGTCAGGATCACGCCCGCGAGATCGCCGAAGCGGCCCGCATCCTGGGCAAGCTTCCGCAGAATCAGTGCCGAAAGAAACTCCGGTGACAGACGTCGGCCGTCGTGCTTGAGTGAATACCTGCGTTCGCCGAGGTGCCGCTTTACGGCGGTGACGACGGGACCGCCCTCGCAAGTCGCCTCAATGCACCGACCGACGCGCACGGCTCCGTTCTCTCCGAACGAGAGCACGGAGTCGATCAGTTCGCGACCCTCGGCGTCCGGCAACAGCCGTGGAACACCGTCCGGCTCTAACCGTGCGACGGCCGAGTAACTCGCGCCAAAGTCGATGCCGACGACCTGCCCGGCAGGTGTCGGTGTTCGAGCCGCGGTGTCGGTCGAAACGGCCGTGTGACCGACGATGGATGTCATCAATCCCCTCGGCGCCTGGAGACAGTCACGCCACGCACCGGCTGAGAGTGGCCCAGTCTCCCCCGGCAGATGAGTGAAGCGCTCCGTCCGGCTTCACTCAAGGCCGCAGTCTAGATCGCGGCAGCGCTGCTGTCCACCGCCTGCGCGAGACTCGATCGCAACAAAACGATTTGGTCAGCGCGAAGACCGCATCGGCCACTGCCAGATCAATTCTCGTTGAGCAATTGCTGGCGAACATCGATCTCCGCGTTCGTCAGACCGGCGGAACGCAACTTCTCGGCGAGTTCTTCCTCGGCGGAAGCGAGTGCCGAGGGACGTCGGAACACGCGCACGCGCACCCCGGTCTCGTCTCCCTCCGCCTGGCGAGCATATGAGGCGATGACATCGGGTTCGGCTGCGATCCAGACCGCATCCTCGCCGCTGCCGCGGCGAATGGAAAAGCTACGATCCTCGACGAGCACCTCGACCACGCCGCCGACACCGATCGCCTTGTCGGGGCCTTCCAGCGCGACCGTTTCGCCCTCAGTGATCGGTTCAGACTGAGCCGGAGGCGTGGCGGTATCGATCTCTTCATTCGCTGACGGCGAGATCGAGGTTTGGGTGGGCAATCCCACTCTTCCCCCGTCTTCGGTTCCGATGCCGCCAATGTTCATGTTGAACAAATTTGAGAGCACCCACGCGAGCCCGACGACGACGACGGCTCCGATCCCCCATTTTGCGCGTCGCATCCTCTTACCTCGCTTCGCCGAACCCGGACGGATGATGACCCTCACCTAATTGTAACGCAGACACCGTCTCCGCTGAGAGGTGTTTCCCCGGTGAACGGATTCGACATTGCAACTCACGCCGCGTCCGACGTTTTGACCCGGTCGTGAAGAAACGGTTGAACCTCTTCAATGACGCGACGCATATCGGCGACGATTCCGCGTTCCAATTCGTCGGTGGTGATGCCTTCGCATGCGAAGAAGCAGGCGTGGATTCGCCGGACAAGTTCCCGGCCCTCTTCGCTCTCGCGCCCGAACAGTTCGCCATCGGGGGTAATTACGAATCGCAGTGGTTCATTTGCGCGGCCCGCCTGAGACATGCCGTTTCCTCGTGTTGAACAAAGAGAAAACCGGTCAATTCTTCCCGCACCGGCTGAATTGCTCTGATCAAATTCATCGGCGTTCCTTCGTGAGCGACTGAACGCGATGTGCGGCCGGTCTATTGCCTTGCTGCAATCCGCGTTCAAAGCGTCAGACGTTCCGCAGCCAGTTTCGCGACGGCAAAGGCGCAGGCCGACCGGGCGACGTGTTTCGCGAACAGGTTCGCCAGTAAAGTCACGTCCGAGAAAGACGAGTTGGGCATGTCACCAAGAATTCGCTCGGCGATGAACGAACCGCTGCCCGACAGCAGGACATGCGGAGGATGGTCGAGTCGACACAGCACTTGCTCAAGAGCGTCGTTAATGATTCGCCGCTGCCGTTCCGCCAATGCTTCGGCGAACTGATGGAGGAACTCATTTCCGATTTCGTCGGGATCGGAGCAGGCCATGCGAGAGAGTCGCGCCATTGCGAAATTGCACGTCGCCGGTCGGCCATCAGCCGTGTCCGAATCCGTCGGATCTTCGGGAAGATTGCCGAGCAAGAGATGAACATCGCGAGACGTGGCAAAGAGCTCCGCAGCGAGAGGCATGTCGTTTCCCGCGACACGGACCGTCGAACCGAATGCGCAAAGGGGGGTACGAGTCGCGCCCGAGTAGACGAGTTCCCCCGACCGCAGCCGTTCGAGATCCGTCATGCCGTCTGAGTGAACCTGACCGTCAAGCAATGGAATCAAATCCGTCGTCGTCGAGCCGATGTCGATGAGCAGGCCCGGCCCGTGCGGCGCCACGCGGCCGCAGAACGTCGCCAGCGCATGCCAGTTCGCCGCGGCGACGAGTCGAGGCAGTTCCACGGCGTCCGATGCTACAAGAAACTCACCGCCGGTTTGCCAGAAGCGAACCGGCACGTCGGCCGCCGCTTGAACCGCGGCCACGATCGACCGTACGCCTTCGGCTTTCGAGACGAAGCAATCGGCAAGCTCGCCCGTCATCGTGACGGCAATCGCATCGGCTTTCGGCAGGCTCTCGATCAGCGAGCGAAGCTCGGAACTTAGTCGTTCCGGATGCTTCCAAAGGGCGAAAGGCCGATCGACGGCTGCGCCGTCGCTTGTGGCCGCCTTGAGGTTCGCGCCTCCGATATCGAGTCCGACGACGAGCATGGCGTTATGCCGCGCCGGCGTCGCGAACATGACGCCCTTCGATCGTGCGCAGGGCGGCATCGGTTCGAATCAGCGCATCGCGAGCCTCGAGAATCGTTTGCCGAAACATGTCGGGTCTGACCACGCCGACCAGACGCAGGCGTTCCGTTCCGACATGATCGCGAACGAACAACGTGCCGGCGTGATAGAACCTTTGGCCGAACGACGTCGCGATGTCAATCCGCCCGATCTCATCGAGAGGCACTTCGGCGACGACACGTCCGTTGATTCGCTGTGTCACCCGCAGACGTTGCGTCGTGAGCACATATCTCGCTCCGATCGCCTTCAACCCGAAGTAAAGGACAAACGCGAGCGGCGACGTCGGCAGCGGAAACAAGAGGTGCGAGAGCTTTAAGCGGCCAATTCGAATTGGTACCGACTCGTAGAGCGCCCCCAAGCCCCGCCCGAGCGCCAGCGACGCGACTGACGGAAAGACCGTCATCACAGGTCGTTCATGAGGTTGAAGTTGCTCCGCCATCGGACAGCTAAGGCATGGTTTCGGTGAAAAGCACGGAATGCGCTCGATCGGACGAGATACGGCGTGAGCGACGGTCTGCACGCACCGTTGTCCATCAAATGGAATGCGGCGTCAATGATCTGACCAATCCGCTATGCGGGCCGGGCAGCTACGCCTCAAACAATTCCGTCACCGCCCGCATCACCAGCCCTTCCAGGTCGGGCAGCGCATCGATGGCGGTGCGTAATCTTGGATGCACAAAGATGCGCACCCGTTTGACGGCGTCGTCGAATTGCCGCCTGGCGAGGGCCTCGGTGACAGGCGAGACGGCGTCGAGAGAGCGATAGCACCGCTCTTTGGGATAAAAGATATCGACGCGAAACTCGACTTCGCGGCCCGGAGGAGGCGCATCGGTCAGAACGTCCGCCGATGTCACGTCGCCGATGCCCCGCTCGGCAAGTGACGAAGCTACCTTGCCGGAAAGTCGCACCAGATCGACGTACGGTCGTCGCGCGATCGAGGCATAGAGGCTGGGAGCGTTCAACGGCCCCCACTCCGCCGCCTGCTTGTACAGCCGTCGCGTCGGTCCGAACACGCCCTCGACGAGCGGCTGCCATTCGGTGCCTGTCGCGTGCCAACGCAGTTCGTTCGTCGCCTCGTATTCGGTCCCTCGCAGGAACTTCGACAGGTCCAAGCGATCGCGAAGCTCGTAGAACGCGCGCCCGAACATCGCCGTCGCGCTGCGAACGGCGTGGTGCCAATAGACTTCACTGAACATGACATAGCGGGCGAAAACCATCAGTTCAGCCGCCGTCTTGCCCTTCGCCGAGATCGCCAATCCGTCGCCTGCCGCATTCAGGACGAGCGAAGAAATGAGTCGGTTCTTGTCGAAGTTGCGACCGTAGGGCACGCCGGCGTGCAGGCTGTCGCGGTCGAGATAATCGAGCTTGTCGATATCGATGGGCCCCGACAAAATCGAGCGTGTCAGCCGCAGCGCGGGACTGTCAGTCACGCCGTCGAGCACGTCGATGATCTCGGCCGCTTCGACGCTCCACTCCGTCCGCAACGCCGACGACAGCTCCGCGTCTTCCGTCAGAATCTCGCGAGCGAAGGCTTCGTGCGTCGGCAGAGCCGGCAGTTCCATGTCCTCGATGGGATGGCAGAACGGCCAGTGACCGACGTCATGCAGCAGCGCCGCGCAGAGCAGCACCTCCGCACCGTGCGTGTCGATCGTCTCGACGAATCTCGCATCTCGACCAAGCTGATGGAGATATTGCAGCGCGTTGTGAAACACGCCCAGCGCATGCTCGAAGCGGCTGTGCGTCGCTCCGGGGTACACGGCCGTCGCCAACCCAAGTTGCGAGACCTGCCGCAACCGCTGAAACGCCGCCGTGTCGACCAGCGCCCGCACGCGAGGCGTGAATGGCACGTCCTGCCCATACGGCAACCGGATCAAACCCTGCCCGACGCCGAGCCGCGCGATTTCGGGAATGGCGTCGAGGGGGTGAGGCATCGCGCAGCAAAGATGCTAAACGAACTTGAGAAAATCGGGGGGAGCGTAGAGACCACGCTTCTTGAGCGGCTCAGGTGACTCAGCTTCACAAAGGGCTCTGAGATTCTCCATTCGATTCGCGGCCGCTACCAAGAACATCGGCCGTGGCACCTTTCCGATCGCTCGCGTCCAGTCCGGAGCCATCTGTCCGTGGCGGAGGGCGAGCAATTCCATGAGAGCCGCGGCTGTCCCGAGGATCTGGCGGTCTTCGCTCTGCGGACGTGGAATTGACGCCAGTTGAGGATACTGCCGCACCAAATCTTGCGCCAGGCTACGAAGCATCAGTCCGTCAAGACTGAGGGCGGCACCGGCCAACGTCTCAGCCGTCGCCGACGGATTCGTTCCAGAGATCGTCGAACGCATATCGGGCTTTCAGTTCCGATCCCGGGAATAAATAGGGTTCGATTCGCTCCCAAACGTCATTTCTCGATTCCATCGAACAAATGAAGTGAGAATTCGGCGAGAGCCCGCAATGTCTACGTCATCGCGCCACGCAGACAGCTTCATTGCAAGCAGTGGCTCGCTCGAAGAGGACGTTGCACGACGATGCCAGGCACTTCCAGAAGAATCGGACCCGCGCTCACGCCGATCAGAAACCCCTTCGCGCCATCATTCAACCAATCATCGGGCCAGCCCTGTTCGTCCGCAACTTTCTTTACCCAATTGCGAACCCGACCGATATCTGAAGGTGCAAGAATCAACGCGTCAACGTCCCGCGTTGAAAGTCGGGCGTTGAAACCGAGAACCATGACCGCTCCGCCGACGGCGACCAGTCGTATTACTTCTCCCTCTGCGGCAGCAAGCTGGCCCAGACGTTGAAGCGATCGGATGATTTCATCGCGGTCAAGAAGAGCCACTAAGGCAACCAATCAGGATTGGACATCACACCCGCGTCCCCTCCGGCGGGGCGAAGAGTTCCTCGACGACGTTCGCGATCACCGCGTCGTTAAGGGCGGCGTCGCGTTCTTCGAGCGCGTCCCAGAGCCGGCGGCCATCGAGGATCGCCTTCCGCAGCTTGAGCGGCATGCGTTCCAACGGGACGGGTTCGTCCGTCGAACGATCGATCGCGCCGGCGAGTGCCTCGGAAAGGTCGGCGATGCAGTCCACGGTCTCGAAATCGACGAGCCCCACGAGCAGCGGATTGATCCGACCCGCGATCAGGCTGCGCACGTCGTTGCTGAAGGCGACGAGCGGCTTGCCGAGCGTCCAGGCGATGGCCGCTTCGCTGACGGCGCCTTCATCGGGAACACGTCCATTGAGGTTCCAGACCATCGCATCGCAATCGACGGCGAGTTGATACACGTCGAGCGCGAAGATCGCCGCGTGCAGGAAGGCCGCGGCGGTCGCCGCCGGCCAGCCTCGATCGACGAGCACTTCGAGGATGAGTCGAAACTCCATGCCGTCGCGGTGAGGCAGGTAGACGCGGTAGCCGTCGGCGACGAGAGCGTCGGCGATCGCCGCCATCTCCTGCCGTTCACATTCGTTGAACAGCGGTCCGGCGCAGTAGACCTTGCTCGCGTTCGAGGGGGTCGGATTGAGCATGTGCCGCTACTTTCTTCGGGCCAGAAAGCCGGCAGAAGCATGGCAAGTCACTTCTGCGAACGAATCACCACTCTACCGCATGCTGCCGGTCATCGGCGAATCTCGCACAATATCTTGCCGTTGCCCGTGGTCGCGTGGGCGCATGGTCAGTTTGTAGCGGAGGCGTTTTCGACATTCAATCCCGAATGACGGTTCTCTTCGCTGTCTCCTCTCGGAACCTTCACCGCCGGCGGCATTTCCATGCATGTGTTCCTCTCCGAGTACCTGACGTGCGGCGCGCTCTCTGAGACGGTCGCGTACGATCGTTCACTCGCCGTCGAAGGGGCCGCCATGCTGCGTGCGTTGGCGGCGGATGCCGTGCAAACGCATGGTTGGCAGGTGTCGGTCACATGGGACGCGGCTTTGGAACCGATCGGCGTGGCCGGCGTGATCGTGCATGCGTCGGCCTCGCCGGACGAGGAGCGTTCTCGCTTCCCCGCCCTGACTCGCGACGCCGACGCGACCTTGGTGATCGCACCCGAGTTCGATCGGATTCTCGAAGACCGCTGCCGCCTGATCGTCACGAGCGGTGGTCGCTCATCTGGCTCGTCGGCCGAGGCAGTGGCGTTGTGCGCCGACAAACTTCTGTTGGCAAGGCATCTTGAAGAACACGACGTCCCGACGGTTCCGACGAGCCGGTTCGACTTGCGCGACCGCGCGCTGAACTTCGACGAAGCGTCCACTCAACGCGTCGTCATCAAGCCACGTTTCGGCGCCGGCTCGATCAACACGTTCGTTGTGTCGAGCCGGGACGGGTACTTGCAGGCGGCGGAGTTCGATTCGATCACTGCACTCTCGGACGCAATCAGTCAGCCCTTCGTTCAAGGTCGGGCACTCTCGGCGGCAGCCATCGTCTCTCGATCTGGAATCGAAGTGTGGCCCGTCTGCTCACAGGACATCGTCGGCAGCGAACGCCTGCACTACGCGGGCGGCATCGTGCCAGCGGATATTGATCGCAGCGATGAGGTCGCCGATGTCGCTCGCCGCGCGATTGCGACGGTGCCGGGGCTGCACGGTTATGTCGGCATCGATCTCATTCTGCCGGATGACGCCGCACCGGTGGTCGTCGAAATCAATCCTCGGCTGACGTCGAGCTACCTCGGCTATCGCCGCCTTGCCGCCTCGAATCTCGCACCACGCATCCTTCAGCCTGACGAACCCCATAGCGACCCGGAGTGGAAGCCGCTTATGGTGGCGTTTCAACCCGGGGGATCGCCGAGACTTCACTGATTCACACGTTCGGCGGCGCGAGTTTCACGGTCTCGCCGCACTTTGGACACTCGACCGCACCGGCAGGCAGGGGAGTGCCGCAGACGGGGCAATATTTCGCAGTCACTGTCGCTGTCGGCTCAGCACTTTCCGTCTGGACGTAAGTCCGGCCTCGATACAGCAGCGTGGCTCCGACGAAGAGCACTGCGGCGCCTAGCATCGACCATGTGAAGAACCAGTAGTAATCGGCACCGTCGAGAGTCAGCGTGCCGTTGCTGATAAAGCGGTTCACGATGGCTGTGAAAGCGTTCCCAAGCGTCACCATGAGCAGCCAGACCGACATCACGACGGATTTGATCGTTCGCGGCGCTTGCGTATAGCTGAATTCGAGGCCCGTGATCGAGACCATGACTTCAGAGGACGTCACGAGAACGTATGCCAGAAGTTGCCAGCCGATGTCCGGGGTCTGACCCGCATCGATCCAGCTTTGAACGACGGCCGAAATCGCGAAGCCCGGCACCATGACGAACATCCCGATCGCCATCTTGCGGAGAGCCGTCAGCGGGAAGACGCGATTGATCGCCGGATAGATGGCGTACGAGAAGAACGGAATCAGGATCATCACCAGAATCGGATTCACCGCCTGGAACTGGCTTGGTAGATACTCGATCGCCCGGCCGCCGGCATTGGAGACGATCGAACCGCCGGTCCAGGTGACGGACCAGTCAGGAAGCCATTCAGGAATCGAGAACGCACGATCCATATGCTTCGCCTGTTCGACCCAGCGGCTCGCCGTCTGATCGAAGAGCGACCAGAACATCGCGATGAACACGTAGATCAGCGCGAGGTTCGCGATGGCGCGACGTCCGACGGGGCCGAACGTCTCTTTCAGGACCTCCACCCCGCGCGGCGGGACATGGACAAAGCGGTTCCGCCCGAGCCAGAACACGAAGGTGGCGATCGCCATCAAAATGCCCGGCACGCCGAACGCGACATCCGGTCCATATTTCACCAGCAACCAGGGGGTCAGTAGCGTCGAGAAGGTCGAGCCGAAGTTGATCGAGAAATAGAACCAGTCATAGACCTTGCCGAGCAAATGAGTGTTCCGCGCGCCAAATTGGTCGCCGACGTGGGCGGATACGCACGGTTTGATGGCGCCAGTGCCTAAAGCGATCATCGCCAGACCTGCGGCGAGACCGACTTTCGGCTCGACAATGCCGCCGAGCAGTTCCGGTTGCAGCGTGAGGGCCAAAGTCGCGTGACCGAAGCAGTACAGAATCGATAGATAGAGGATCGTGCGGTACTTACCCAGAAATACGTCGGAGACGATCGCCCCGAGCATGGGGAAGAAATACGCGCTCGCGACGAACCAGCCTTGCCATTCAGTCGCCTCCGCCTCTGTCATGAAGGCGTCTCGGCCAGTTGCCGTCTTCAGATACTCGGTCATGAAGACGAACAGAATCGCCCGCATCCCGTAGAAGCTGAATCGCTCGGCCGCTTCGTTGCCGACGATGAAAGGGATTCCCGTCGGCATGCGGTCAGTGGGGACGGGCGCGGTTCGATATTTGGACATCGGCGGCACTTGAAGGCGTCGGGTCGCGCGGCGAGCGAAACCGACGGGTTAGGAAAGGCCGCCCATCCTAGCCGCACATTGCCTTATCGCGGAACCCGGAATGCCTTGCGCCCGCGCAAGCAGGCGTTCGTTCGGCACGGCGTCTCGACGGTATGTCCGGGCTGGCCCCTTTCCCGGCCGAATCCTAGAATGCTCGCTGATCCGGCCGCGAAGCCGGTCCGGTATTCGTTCGCCAAGCTTGAAGCGCTATGTCCTCCGCCACGTCGACGTCCCCCGAGCAGTCGGTCGACTTGAAGAACCGCTGGCTCGCAGCGTCGTTGGCTTTGCTGTTTCCCGGGCTGGGGCATCTCTATCAGGGTCGCACCTTCAAGGCGGCGATCTACTGCGTCTGCATCCTGGGGCTGTTCTTTTCCGGACAGGCTCTTGGCGAGTGGAAGGTCGTCTATCTCGGCGACAGTGAAGCCGGTGGACGCTTCGCCGCCGGGCGAGGCGTCGTCAAGCGGCTGTTACAGGGCTACGCCGCACAGTTCCCCGTCGGGGCGCTTGCCTGGCCGGCGGTGATTCAGAGTCGTCGCTATCAGGATCCGTCCAACGTGGGTCGCGCCGAGCTCGATGGTCCGCTCGAAGCGCCGTTCCTCGGCGGCATCTGGATCGACACCCCCGAAGGTCCCAAAGCCCTTGTCGATCTCAGCGGCACTGTCCGTCTCGAACCCAACGGCGCGAATGTCCGGGGGCGATTCGTCGGCACGACTCACGACGGGCAGCCGATCGAACTGGCGCTCGGCACTGTCACCGATCTTGGCCAGAAGGTCTCGGCCAATGAAGACCGAACGTTAGAGGCCCGCCTGGGTGAAATTCCGCGGACGATCGAAGTGCCGGCCGGCGCGAGACCGTACTTCAAGGGCGCGATTCCGCGTCCTTTCCTCGACCGCTATCAGGTACCGCTGGGCGATCAGGGTGAAGACATTCTCACGGCGAAGCTCGGCGGCCGACTCGAGATCGCCTACGTGTTCACCTGGATCGCGGGCCTGCTCAACGTACTGGCGATCTGGGATGCGCTAGACGGCCCCGCCTACGGTTACGGCACCGAATTCGAAGAGCGGAAGAAGCGACGGCGACGCAAAGACGGCGAGTCGCCGGCCGGTTCGCCGGATGAAACCGCTCGTCGTCCGCAACCTGCGGGTCGTGCGCTCTAGCCAAGTCGAAAGAACACACGATGCCGATTCCCGCGCTCTTCGCTGGCGACCAACTCTGGTATCTCGTGCCGCTCACGCTCGCCGTGAGCCTGTCGTACACGGCCAGCCGCTACGAATCTCGCGAAGTGATCTTGTGGCGAGCGGCGAGCTTCTTCTGGAAGACGCTGCTCTTCATGTCGATCATTTTCGCCGTGCTCTACGTGCTCGCGATCGGTTTGTAAGACGGCGAGCGCTGCCGAGCATCTCTGAACGCGGTCACTCGCTTTGCGAGTCGCCGCGACGTTACGCCGCGCGTTTGCGGGGGCCGTCGAGCGACGCGTCGGTCATCAGCGCTTGAATCCACGGCTCGGCGAACAGGTCGGCGACCTTGGTTTCGGCTTTGCGCTGCGTGCGTGCATGGCCGAGTCGCTTTTCACCTCGGACGGCCGCCGTTCCGTGGGCGACGTGCTCGATGTGACGAGCCATTTCGCGGACGGGCACGAGTCCCATCTTGTATCCGCGCTCCCAAAGCTGGCGTGAGATCGAGTAGCCGCCGCCGCGGTTTCCGAACAGGCACTGGAACGTCAGTTCGTGCTCGCGCAGGATGTCGCGACGATACATCGCGCAGAAGTCTCGCGGATAGTGCCCCTGCCGGATGCCGACCGGCCGCTGCTGCCCCACAAGCCGCTTCAATCCCGCTGAAATCAAGCCGACGGCACGCTTTTGGGCCGCGTAAAACGGGTTCTCGATCTCCAACTTCCAGGTGCCGCTCGCTGCGACCTCAGGAGATCGCTCGAGTTCGCGCACGAGCGGCCGCAGCCAGCCGTCGGCCTTCACGAACACGTCGGAGTGCATCGTGACGTAATACTCGCCCGTCGCTTCGGTGAGGCCGCGGTCCCACGCCGTGAAGACGTTGGTCGGCCAGTTCGTGTGCACTTCTTCCGGCCGCTCGATCAGCCGAATCCACGACAACGACCGCAGATAATCGAGGCTCTCATCCTTCGAGCCGTTGTCGATAACGAGAACTTCGACATCCTCGCCGGCCGAGTGCTTGCGGATGGACCGCAGACACGGCTGGATGTATTCGAGCACCTGCCACTGCGGCACGCAGATCGTGATCTTCGGCATCTGGATTCCCCTGCCTCGCTCGTTCGCGCTGGTCACCGATCGCGAAAGAGGGTCAGTGACGCAGCACGTCGAGTTGCGAGGCGGTCGCCTGCGGATACAGCGCTTCGCGAGACTTCTCGAACTCGCGGCAGAACGCGGTCACGTTCACGTTGTGGCGGTCGCGGCCGAACAGGGGCTGGGCCGCGAGCGACTCCTCAGCCGTTTTTCCGCGAAAGCACATGTCGTAGATCGCGAGGAACTTGCTGGTGCGCGTCACGCCGTGCTGGCAATGAACGAGCATCGGATAGTTGTCGGGATCCGACAACGCCGCCAGATGCGGGGCGATCCCCGGATCGCGAGGATCGATCGTGTTCGGCATCGACAATTCGAGGAGTCGCGCCCCGCAGTTTTGAACGGTCTCGCGCTGCAGCGCCCAACGGTGTTCGCCCATCTCGCCGGGGGCGCACAAGTTGACGACGGCGCGAATCTGGTGCTTCTCGATCAGTTCGGCCATCACGTCGGGCTCGACCCACGCCGAGCGGTACATCATGCCCGGCTCGTGCGTCGCGATGTGCTTGTAGCGGTGATGGTGCTGATAGGCATAACCGCCGCCGACCGCCGACACGACCGCCAGCGTGAACAAAATGGCTTTCGCTCGGTGGGACAGGAGGGAGCGCGGCGGCTCGGACGCGATGTTCATAAGGAGTCTCGGTTTCCGGCGAATAGGAGAGAGGGCGGCCGGGGTTATAGGGGATCGAGTCGAAACGGGTCAACGACCTTCGCCGGCTCCCGTTCAATCAGTCGCACTGGTGCCAAAGGATCAGAATCCGCAAACACTTCAGAGACGTGGTTCGTAGTAGAGACGCGGCCGACCCAAGGCTGCACATTTCATAACCTATGAGCGGTGAACGCATTAGTGCCGCTGATGGGGCCAGGAGAACGTCTTGACATGAACCTCCGCGCGACAAGGAACATGGACAGACGCATCGTTCTCGCCGCGTGGTGATTCTGTCGCCTCCTTACCGCATTTTTGACACTACAGTTCGTTGCCGGGGCGTTGGACGGTTTTTGTCACGATGCGATCGCCGACAACGACATGGCGGATGCGATGAATCCTTGTCGAGACGAAGGCGACGGTTGGCGATCCTCGCCGCCAAGGTGGCTGCACGTTGAGTGACCTGTGAACGGCGCCTTCGGCGGCGTTCCAAAACTTAGGGGGGAATCATCATGACCCGAAAAGAACGATTGGAACGCCTGCGGAAGCTGCTCATCGAGCGCCGCGACGGTCTACGACGAAAGCTCGACGGCGATCTCGGCGGAGCCGCCGGCAGTTCGCAGGGCGACGAAGGCGACGCGGCGACGAGCCACAGCGCCGACGAACTCGACACCCGCATCGCCGCGCACCTCAGCGGTGAGCTCACGCAGATCAATCTCGCACTGCAGAAGTTCAAGGAAGGCCGCTACGGGATCTGCGAGATGACAGGGGTTCCGATCCCGATCGCACGTCTCGAGGCGCTGCCTTACACGCTCTACTCGGTGGAAGCGCAGCGGCTGATCGAGGTTGAGGGCTACGATCCGGAAGAGTATCGCCCCGATCACGGCTGGGCCCGCGCGGTCGAACACGAGAGCCGTCTCGCGGAGCGAAATGCGACTCTGCGAGAGCTTGAGGAGGTCGAGGACTGATCCTGAAAATGGATCACGCTCGGAGTCAGCCAAGCGCCATGCAGTTCCCCCCACTGCGTGGCGTTTCGCATTTAAGGAGTCCGGTCGTTAGAATCCGATCCATCGACATTGGCTGATCGGAAACCCGGCGGATTCACACCATGCACTCGAAATCGGCTGCTCTCGGATTTCTTCTGCTCACGCCGGCCGCGCTGGCCGCGACGGAGCCGCAGTTCACGACGACCCGTCTCACCGATGCCTTCTATTCCGAGGGAGCCGCCGCGGGCGACCTCAACAAGGACGGTCACGTCGATCTGGTGGCCGGCCCGTTCGCCTACTACGGCCCCGATTTCACGATGCGGTCGGAGATTTATCCTCCGGTCTCGCACGATCCGCACGGGTACAGCAAGAGCTTTATCGAATACATCGACGACGTGAACGGCGACGGCTGGCCGGACATCGTCGAGATCGGCTTTCCAGGCGAGCAAACCTGGTGGTATGCCAATCCCGCCGGTCAGCGATCACCCCTGGTCGGAGCGACTCGGGGACATTGGGATCGTCATTTGATCCTCGAAGTGACCGACAACGAATCGCCCACGTGGGGCGACATCACCGGCGACGGAAAAAACGAACTCATCGCCCAGACTGACGGCAAGTTCGGCTACTCGACCCCCGATGCGTCGGACCCGACCAAGCCCTGGACGTTTCATGCGATTTCCCCGAAGGGCGATCGGCAACGCTTCACGCACGGCATTGGCTTCGGCGACGTGAACGGCGACGGCAAGCCCGATCTGCTGGAGAAAACCGGCTGGTGGGAACAGCCCGCGAGCCTCGAAGGCGACCCCGAATGGAAGTATCACCCCGTGAATTTCGCCGGCAACGCCGCGCAGATGTATGCCTACGACGTCAACGGCGATGGGCTCAACGACGTCATCACGGCCCTTCAAGCCCACGGCTGGGGACTCGCGTGGTATGAGCAGACGCGCGAGAACGACGAGATCAAGTTCAAGCAGCACATGATCATGGGCGAGCGGGGCTTCGACAATCCGAAGGGCGTGTGCTTCAGTCAGCTTCACGCGATCGATCTCGTCGATATGGACGGCGACAAGCTTCCCGACATCGTGACGGGAAAACGGTTCTGGGCGCATGGGCCGAGTGGCGATGCCGATCCCGACTCGCCGCCCGTCGCCTACTACTTCAAGCTCGTTCGCGACGGTTCGAAGGTGAGCTTCGAGCCGGTTCTGATCAGCGACATGAGCGGCGTGGGCACGCAAGTGATGGCCCGCGACGTCAACGGCGACGGCAAGCCCGACGTGATCGTCGGAAACAAGCTCGGCACGTTCGTGAGCGTGCAGAAGTGATGAATCCGCCGCCACCGGTGCCGCGGGTCACGCGGCCCGGTTGCGGTTCATTCGTCGGTCGGCCCACTGGCAGCAGGCCTCCTGCCCGAACAGGTCCGCCGTCGAGGCGGCGATGCGTTCGTTCGAACAGGACGCCGCGCGGCAGGTGGAAACGGCGTAGGTCGTGCGTGTATTGCCGCCAAGAAAGCCGGAAAAGGCTCTCTCGGGAAAGACGGCGAGATGAGGCGTCGCACCCAGCGACGCGAGGTGCCGCTCGACGCAACCGACGTTGTGGCTCGAACCCTGCTCGTCGATGCGGCACACGAACAGGAACGTTCCGTCCGCGCGAATCGCGCGAGTCATCTCGAACGAGCGTCGAATCGACTCTGATGCGAGCAGCGACCTCGCGTAAGCGTCGCTCGTCCCGAGTTCCAGCCAAATCGCGGCGTCGAAGGGCGATCCTTCAATCGCCGAGTCTTCTCGCGAAGCGTCGATCCCCAACCCAGTCAGGAAATCGCACATCGGCTCGGCTGCGTCGCCGCCGACGAGCACGCGAGATCTCAAGCCCAAGCCGGCCGCGCTGACGAGATGTCGCAGCACCCGACGGGGCAACGGAATTCCTCCGTTCGCCGGCGCTGAACCATCGAAGTCGGTCCCAAAGAGGCCGTGCATGGCATCTCCCGGGCAAATTGACGAGACGCTGGCCGCGGCTTGGCCGGAGAAGACCGGCGGATGGGGAAAAGCGAGGCCGAGGCGAATGTAGAGGCGTCCCCTAAGTCGGGTCAACGTCAGTTCGTCGATGGGTCGGCCCTACTCTCGAATAGAGCCGCGACGGTCCGGAAGCGTTTGAGGACGCCCTCTGCGCTCCCTGACGGCCGCGGCTCAGTTTTCGAAAGACAGCCTCAGTCGACGCTGCCGAACCGCACGCTCCCCACCACGAAGAAGCCGGCGGCGAAGGCGAGCAGCATTCCGACGCATTGCCAGACGGTCGCCAGGTTCGGGGCGGTCGTCCCCAGAAGCTGGTCGTAGGCGATGAGCGCCCAGGCGTGGGGCGTCGCGAGGCTGATCTGCTGCATGAGATCCGGCAGCCATTTTCGCGGCATGAAGCAACCGCTGATGCCCGCGAGAATGATGACCGCCGTGGTCGCGTAGGCCGAGACTTGCGCGTCGGACTTCACGAGCGTCGCGATCATCAGTCCTAACCCCGTCGCCGCGCAGCTCGTCGCGAAGATGACCGGGAGCAGCATCCACGGGTCGGCGCCCCAGGACATGCCGAACAACAGCCGACCGGCGATGAACAGCACAGCCGTCTGAATCAAAGACACGATCAGAAACGGCACCGTCTTACCGACGAGGATCGCCCATACGGGCACCGGCGCGATCCTCAGCCGCCGCATCGTGCCGAGTTCGCGCTCGCTCAAAAAGCTCCGAGCCATGATGTTCACGAGGAAGAAGACGAACATCACGGTGTACGACGGCACGAGTTCTTCGTACACGGAATTGCTGACGGCAGCTCCCTCTTTTTGAGGCGGAAGCAACTTGTCGGGCGGAGAGCTTTGCATCGCGTTAACCGGGCCGCAAAGACGTCGGTAGCGCGGGCTGTTCCTTTCCGCCAGCGTCAGGCTTTGAAGTCTCTCGGAACGACATCCCTGAATCGGCAAGATGACGTCGAGCATCTGGTAGCCGATGACCGCTCCGATCGCCGAGGCCGTACTCGAATCGGGATGCTCGGCGACGAGATCGATGCCCATCGCCTTCAGCTTTTCGGCCGGGAGCGGCTTGTCGTTGTCGCGTGCGGCGAGGCCCGTCAGATCCGAGTGATAGACGCGCCGATAAAAGTCGGGACGGAAAATCAGCGCCGCGTTGACGGTCCCGTCGGCGACGAGCGCCTCGGCGGCCTGCTCCTCATCGGAACCGCTTGCGGAGAGGTCGAGTTGGCTCTTCAGGTCCGACGGCGTTCGCACGTCGATGCCTGGAGCCTTCTGAATTCCGTTGAGAACGTTGGCGACGATATGTCCGGCGATGCGGCGTTCGGCCTCGCGGTCGGCGGGCGGAAGCGGCTCAGTCGCGGCAGCGCCTTCTTCGCCGTCGAGTGGTGCCATGAAGGCGCGGGAACCGATCGCCTCGTAATCGGTCGCATCGACGGCGACGATCTTCAGCTTCTGATTCGTGCTCTGCCAGCCGAGGAGTTTTCCCGTGGTCAGCCCGATGATCATGATGAACACAAGCGGCAGCAGCAGCAGCACCGCGAAGGTCCGGCGGTCCCGCAGCAGCAGGTACAGGTCTTTCGCGGTGATGTTCCAGGCGGACATGGGGAGGCGGGGAATGGCGAATGGGGGAATAGGGAATGGCGAACAGGGAACAGCGAACGGGGAGTGTCGAATGAGCCATTCCCCATTCGCCATTCCCTATTCGCCTCCTTCAATCCCTAAGCCGGTTGCCGGTCAGTTCGAGGAACAGTCGTTCGAGGTTCGGTTCGTGGCTCTCGACCGTTTCGAGGGTGGCTCCCTGGTTACGGGCTTCGGTCAGCAACGTTGCGAGGGTCTCGTCGAGCGAGGTGCCGCTGTCGATTTTGCCGCGGTCGATGTCGATCAGTTGGTGCTCGTCGTCCCCGTCTTGCTCGACAGTGGCGATTGAGGCGAAACGCTGCGGCACAGCGACGTTCTGCCCTCTGACTCGCAGGCGAATCACGCTCTTCAGCCGACCGAGTAACGCGTCGAGCGTGTCTTCGGCCACGACGCGACCATGGTCCACGATGGCGACCCTGCGGCAGACCTCTTCGACCTCTTCCATGTAATGGCTGGCGTAGATGACCGCCACGCCTTCGCGAGAGAGCTGCTGTACGGAATCGAGCAGATGACTGCGGCTTTGCGGATCGACTCCGACGGTCGGTTCATCGAGGATCAGCAGCTTCGGCTCATGTAACAACGCGCAGCCGAAGTTGAGGCGACGCTTCATGCCGCCGGAAAACGTGTGCGCGGCACCGTCGGCTCGCGGCGCAAGGCCCGTGCGTTCGAGGGCGTCGTCGATCCTGGCTGTGAGGCGAGAACCATTAAGCCCGTAGAGCTTGCCGAAGAAGCGAAGGTTCTCGCGGGCCGTGAGTTCGGGGTAGATCGCGAGATCCTGCGGCACGACCCCGAGCAGCCGTTTCAGCTCGCGACGGTCGGGACGCATCTCCTGCCCGTCGATCAGGATCGTGCCCGCGTCGGGAGTGAGCAGCCCGCAGGCCATCATCATCGTGGTCGATTTGCCGGCGCCGTTCGGGCCGAGCAGGCCGAACACTTCCCCGTCGCCGACGGAAAAACTCACGTCCTCGACGGCGACGATGTCGCCGTAGGCTTTCCGCAGGTTTCTGACTTCAAGAATGCCCATCGCGCCGATCGTGCCGTGCAGGAAAGACGCAGAGTCTATCCGCGACCCGCAGCGGCTCGAAAGGGAACGGACGAGGCCGGTGCGTGGTCGGAGGGCATGAGAAGAAGTCTGCGGTCGGAGCCACGGAGGTCGGCCCAGGCTGGTCCGCAGAGCGGACCCTACAGCACGCTCAGAGGCCGAACAGCAACGCATGCGCCGACACGATGGCGAACGCCGATGCGAGGCCGACGCGCACGTTGTCGTTGACGCGGCTCTCGATCGTCTCGGCGAAGGCTCCCGCGACCACGCCCGCCGCCGCCACCAACGCGGCCTGCGACATCGTCGCGGGCGGGCCGATCGCTTCGAGATTGTTCGATTCACCCCAGTAAATGAGGGCGGTGACCGGCAAGCCGACGCACAGGAATCCCAGAAACCCGGCGATCGACTTGTTCGGATTCCATAGCAGCCGCGGTCCGCCGAAGAGCTTGCCGAAGAAGGTCGCGGAACCGTCGCCGAACGCCAGCACTCCCAGCACGGCGAGGCCGCACTCCGCATGCGCCGGAAACAGCAGAAGAGTCAGCAGTACCGAGCAGGCGTAGCCGTAAATCGCGGCGATTCGATCGCCGCTGCCGACGCCCGACCGCGAGATGCGCGACCACTGGAGGAAGAGAACCGCCGTCAGCGCGACGAAAATCGCGACGAAGATCACTTGCGCCGTCGTCGAAAGTGGGTCCCGGTGCGGAATGCCCCAAAGGATGAACGGCAGCAGCCCCGGAGCCATATGCGACGCCCGTCGCCGCAATTCCTGTGCGTCGAGCCGATCCCAGACCGACGTCGCGCGCGCGCCGGTCGTGGCGAGAGCCGTCGCGGCCGATGACCAGTTGGACGGGGTCGTGCTCATCGTCTTCAACCGCGGGAATGATGTGTCAATCCAACGCGAACCACGCCGGTTTTCGTCAATGTCGGACGAAGCGGAAGCTGGTGGTGAATGAGAACTAATACGTTCGGCGAGATCGGAAGAAGTGAGAAGAGCGGAGCCAGAAGAGTTGCTCTCCGGCGTCGATTCACACGTCCTCCAATTATCTCACTACCGTGGTTTTGCCGGACGCGGAAGCCCAATTTCCGGGCTTCTCGACCTGAACCGATCGCCTTAGTCGGCGAAGGGATCATCATCGATGATTTGCGCCGAGGGAGGAGCGGCCGGCGCAGTCGGCGGATTCGGTTGCGAAGGGGCTTGGTCGAGACTGCGATTGGAAATCTGATCGATCTGCGAAGAATCCGCCGGTTCCTCATCGTCGGTCCCCGCGAGTCGCAAACGAGCGGGCTCGCCGGACTTGAGCGGACCAAAGGCGATCGCTTCGGGAACGGGATGCCATTCCGGCCGACCAAGTTGTCGAGACACTTCCTGTCGGACGGAGCCGCTTTGATAGGGGCCGACGCCGAAGACGTAGGTGTTGCTGTCGTCGGAACGGGCGAGCGTCGTGCCGCCGCGGCCGATGATTTCGCGCGACTTGGAGTCGAACGCGACGACGCCGATCTTCGCGGTGCCCGTTTGCGTGCTTTTGCTCCAGAGCTTGACCTGCGGAATCGCGATCGGCAGTGGTCCCGGCAACGAGAGTTCCGGGATGCCGATATAGGTTTCGCTTTGATCGGTGCCGACCGCGCCGGTGCGAAGCTCGACGACGACTTCGGCGTCTTCCGGTTTCGCCACCAGCTTGCCGCCGGCCTGCAGGATCCGATTCCGCGACGACGCGACGATGTAGTTCTTGTCGACGCAGTCGAGATACGTCGTATCGAGAAAGACGGCGCGAGATTCGAGCGGCTGGAAGTCGATGCGGTTCAAGGACTGATCGACCGCGTTCGAGATCAGCATTTGCTCCATCGCCGTTCGACCGGTGTTCGACGTTTTCGTCGACGCGCAGCCGGTCACGACGCAAAGCGCAACGACCAAACCGATGAAAGTTCGCTGGCGGGCAGAACAAAAGCACATAGGCGACAGCCGCTTTCCCGGTCGCGAAACGCGAACGCTTCAGAAAGCAGGATCGTCGCGCGCCATCTTCTCGCTTGAGCGGAATCGGTCGGTCAGGCGGACTTTGCCGGACGGTGCCGATCGACATGTCGCGAAATCAAGATAAAGATGGACTTCGCCTTCAGTCGGCGGGCGGACACGAAATCATCCCCAGGCGGCGTATGCCGCCAACGCGCCGAGCACAAGCAGCACGAGCACGGCCACGCCCAGCCAGTTCCGATCGCCGACGTCGGCTTGCGGCGACTCCTCTGACTCTTCGCGACGATCCGCCGCGATCGACTCAGAGTGCATCGGGAGCGGCTCCGTCACATCCCGTGCAGCGGCCGCCAACGGCGGATGTTCGGGCTCAAAGGAAACGTCGACCGCTGCGGTCTCTTTCAGAGGCGTCGCAAGTTCAACCTGCAACCCGCGGAGCGCTGCCGCTTCGCGGGCCAATTCCGCATAGGACCGGTAGCAGGAGCCGTTGCGAGAGAAGAGCCGCCCCGCGACGGTCGGCAGCGGCGGAGGCAACGTCGCGACATCCACGACCGAACCCGCGTCGAGATGGCCGCCGTTTCCCGTCGAGAGAAACGCCAACAGCCGGCCAAGGCTGTCCATGTCGTCCGTCAGCTCAGTCGTCGCTCGCTGAAGAGGTTCATTGGCTGATGGATCGCGCAGCCAGACTTCGCCGTCGTCGTCGATCAGCACATTCGACGGCCTCAGCGAATCGCAAGCGGGGGATGCTCGCCTCGTGAGGCGTTCGGCGAGCCTTTGCACGCATTCAAGTGCGGCGTCGGGCGGCAACGGACCGGAATCCGCGATCAAATCGGCGAGCGAGACGGCTTCCGCAGGCGGAGCATCACGCCCGACGTCAGCGCCGGACACTCTGGCCTGATCGGCCGCACGGTCATCGGGCCGCGACGCGGAAGGAAACGTCACACGCCAGCCCTCGAAGCGAGGGGAATGTCTCGTCCGAACCAGCTCGCGGCCATCGCGAAGGGACGCGGGATCAAAGGTTGCGGTCGAGAGGAGTCAATCATCAAACCGACCGAAAGGCGGAGATCGTCTCCGTCGCACGTCGAGGTTCAAATCATCTCGAATGTAGTCGTCGCATCACGGTGACTCAACATCAATTCTCGCAGCCGCCCGGTTTTGCCTCGCTCACGCAATCTGACGAACCCGGGGCTTCATCGCCGAGCTCTCCGCAATTGGTTGCGGTCAGCCGACGGTTCGCGCTAGAGTGATCGGCATGATTTCATGCGATCGAGCCGCGCTCCGCAAGTGCGGCGGCGATTTTCGTGTGGGTGCTGAAATGCCGCTCGCGTTCACTCGGGAACCACGACCGGCTCCCCGTCTCGACGGTTCCCGAGCCGGCGGTGTGTTTCGAGATCGATCGAATATCTGATCGCGCGGACGGACCCGTCGCAGAAGGCCAGATGGCAAGCTCCGGGATGGGCGCTCCCGAAGCTCCGCCAGTGAAGATCGTCGCCGTCCGCCCGCGGCGGGTCGAGCGTCCAACGGGCCATATCGAGGTCGACTCCGCTGTAGAGGCTCTGGTCGTGGCCCGGATCCCCGACCGCATCGTAACCGGCCCGGGAGACATGCTTCTCCCCGAGCAAGTAGGTGTTGCTCGTCCCGTCGGAGATTTCCGAGAGCCGCACTTCGCTCCGCTGGAAGCAGACCCCCGTCGCCTTTGATCCGTCCCGCCAATCGGGGTACGTCGCCGCGCCCGCGAGCGACGCCGGCCCCTCCAGGGTGTCCGTGACGAAGTCTCCCTCGCAGCAGGCGTAGTCGGTCTTCGCGACGTAGGCCCTCCAGTCGGCGTTGAAAGGCGCGTTCGGAGCCGCCGCCGGCCCCAGTCGCGGCCCCGGCCGGGACGGGCAGTGAAAGATGGCCAGCGGCGTCTCGGTCAGCCGCCCCAGGCTGCTCCATCTTTCGAGCGCGGGTTCGCCCCGGCCGAGTTCCCGCAACGGCTGCTGTTCGAGAAACGCGAGCAGGTTGTAGCACCAGCCGCCCGGCTGGTTCCTGCCTGTGCCGCGGTCCGGCTCGCCGACCCAGCGGTAGCCCCAACCATTCGAGGGCAGGCGGCCATAGGTCGCCTCGTGATTGCGAACCGCGAGCGCGAGTTGCTTGAGGTTGTTGCGGCATTGCGTCCGCCGGGCCGCCTCGCGGGCGGCCTGCACCGCCGGCAGCAGCAACGCGATCAGCAGCGTGATGACCGCCATCACGACGAGCAG
>JACCRE010000346.1 GCA_013813775.1 Planctomycetaceae bacterium | reverse complement strand
CTGACGACGCTGCTGCGCAGCGTCACCGTTGAGTTCGCGCCTGAGATGCTGACTCCGCCTCCCTGACCCGCGAGCGTCGTTCCCGCCGCCGGTTGGCCGGCGATGTTGTCCGAGATCACCGAGCTGTTGATGTTCACGGTGCCGCCGGTGATCTTCACGCCGCCGCCGGCCGTGCCGGCGACGTTGCGGCTGATCTCCGAAGAATTGATCGACACGAGGCCGCCCGTCGTGAAGATGCCTCCGCCGCTGGTGGCGGTGCCGAGAGCGGGTAAGGCGCGGTTGTCGATGACCGTCGATCGCGTGACGGTCAGGTCGCCGCCGTTGTTGAAGATGCCACCGCCTCCGTCGTGAGCGGCGGCGCCGTTGGCCACATTGCCGGCGACGACGGCGACGAACACGAACATGTCGCTGCCCGCCGCGTTCCAGAGTCCGCCGCCTTCGAGCCGAGCCCTGTTGTTGAGCACGTCGCTGCGACGGATGAAGACGGTCGCGTCGGCGCCGGTGACGTGCACCGCGCCGCCGTTCCCGGGATTCCCGGCGGCGCCGAGGCCGGCGATGTTCCCGTTGAGGAAGCTGTGATCGACGTCGACATAGCCGGTGACGATCTCGATGCCGCCGCCCGCGCGATTGGCGACGTTGCGTGCGATCGTCGAACGGTTCACGAGGACGGTGCCGTCGACCGAGAAGACGCCGCCGCCGCTGCCCGCCGTGCCGGTCGCGCGGTTCTCGGTCACGGCGCTGTTGACGATCGTCAAGTTGCCGCCGTCGTTGAAGATACCTCCGCCGCCGTCATCGGCCGCGGCTCCGCTGGCGACGTTGACGGTGACGAGGCTGCCCAGCACGCGCATCGTGCCGCCGTCGGCGTTCCAGAGGCCGCCGCCTTCACGAGCCGCGACGTTCTCACGAACTTCGCTGAGCCGAATGATCGACAGTGCGTTCGCTCCCGTCACATGCAGGCCGCCGCCGTTGCCGGGAGCCGCCGTGCCGCTGGGACCGGCCGTGTTCTGGAAGAGGCCCGAGAGCGTGAAGTTCAGCGTGCCGACGATGATCTCGATGGCTCCGCCCGCGCGGTTGGCGATGTTGCGACGGAAGGTCGAGCTGTTGATCGTGACGCCGCCGCCCGCTGAGAAGAGGCCGCCGCCGCTGCCGGACGTGCCGTTCGCTCGGTTGTTCGAGATGACGGTCTGCCCGCCGATGTTCAGCACGCCGCCGGCCTTATAGATGCCGCCGCCGCCGTCGGTCGCCGCGTTGCCGCGGGCGATATTCGCATCGATGAGGGTGCCGACGATCGTCATCTTGCCGGTGCCGGTCCACAGTCCGCCGCCCTGCCTCGCCGCGGTATTGCCGGTGATCTGTCCGCCGGTGATCGAGACGTCGCCTGCACCCGTCACATGCAGACCGCCGCCGTCGCCCGGATTGCCCGCGGCGGGTGCGACACCGGCATTGTTGTTGACGAGATTCGTGCCGGTCAGGAGGACGCCCAGCCCCGCCCCGGAGATGTCTTCGATGCCGCCGCCCGCGCGATTGGCGGTGTTGCCCGAGATCGTGGAGTTGAAGACGGTGAGCTGTGAACTCGGTCCGTTCAAAATGGCTCCGCCGGCGCCGGAGGCTCCCGTCGCGCTGTTGCCCGACAGCACCGAGTTCACGACCACGACCACGCTCGAGTGACTGAAGACCGCCCCGCCGCCGGCGCCCGCGGCGACGCTGTCGCTGATCGTCATGCGTTCGAGCCGCGTTCTGCCGCCGCCCGACACCGAGATGGCACCGCCGCTGTCTGCCGCGGTGCCGTCCGTGAGCGTCAGGCCCACGAGGGTGACGTTTTCGGAGGTCGCGATGTTGAAGATCCGGCTGAGATTCCCCGCGTCGATCGTCACGCCGACCGAAAGGCCGTTGATGACGAGATCTTCCGAGACGGCGATCTCGCCCAACGCTAAATTGATCGTCGCGCCCGTCAGCGACGTGTGGAAAGTGATCGTGTCGCCGTTAGCCGTGCCCGCCGGTGCGTCGCCGACGATCGCATTCGCATTCGCCGCCTGGATCGCTTCGCGGAGGCTCACAAGCCCGTCGGCGGCGACCGTGTCGTTCGCGGTCGTCACGAGGTACGCGGTCAGCATCGTCCGCTGCTCAAGAGTCTCCGCGGCCAGAAAGGGGCGCGACGAAACTCTTCGGCGAGCGCGTCCGCGAAAGACGTTCTGAAAGAAGGATGAGAGAGGCCGGCCACTCCGGAACTTTGGCATTGCGCAGATGCTCACTCGAAAACAGGACGAAAAGTAAGAGATCGACGACGGTAAATCCCATCACCGTCGATTGACCCTCCACGCTAGTCAGCGCACCTAGTAGAGTCGAAACCGACATCGCCCAGTGACCGACTGGGGGGGATTCCTAGGCGGGGTCTGCGAACCGCGCGACACCGAACGTTCCCGACCCGACCGCGCGAGTTTCTCACGCTGCCGCGGCACCGCTTCTGACCGACACTGACGATTCCCAATGAGCCAACAGTCCAAATGATCCAAAAGTTCGAATTCAGGAGCACATCGCGATGAGCAGCGGGTCACTTCAACCGATGTTGCACGAGCCGCGCTTGCCGGGATCGGCCCCCCCCGCGCCGGTGCGTCAACGGCCTGCGGAGGACTTCCGGAACATCAGCGAGGACGAGCGGCTGCTCTCGTTGCTCGCGGGCGGCGTGTGCGCGGGCATCGGCATTGCGAAACGGGGCTGGGTCGGACTGGGCTTCGCCGCGATCGGCGGCAGCCTGATTTATCGAGCCGTCACGGGCCATTGCCACACGTATGAGGCGCTCGGGATCGATCACGCATCGCATCAGAAGGGCGTGCGGCCGAAGCATGGAGTGCGCGTCGTCAAGGCGTTGCACATCGCTCGCTCACCCGAAGAGGTCGCCGACTTCTGGGGCGAGCTGACGGGTCTGCCGAAGATCATGCGTCACCTCGATCGGGTCGAGCAACTCGAAGGCAACCGCTCGCACTGGGTCGCCAAGGTGCTGGGCATGACCTTTGAGTGGGACGCCGAAACGACCGCCTTCGTTGAAGGTCGCGAAATACGCTTCCGTTCCCTTCCGGGCGGCGACATCGACACCGAGGGCGCGGTGCTCTTCGAGCCGGGCGCGAACGGAGGAACCAACCTCCGCGTCGAGATGCGCTACGATCCGCCGGGCGGCGTCGTCGCCGACACGATCGGCCACTGGATCGGCGGCGATCTCGAATCCCAAATCGACGAAGACCTCGAACGCTTCAAGGCGGCGATGGAAGCGGGTGCGACGCCCGCTGCGGATTTCAATCCACGTCTATCGTAGCGGCTCGTGCTTTGTCACAGCTTGTTTTCGGGTGCCACTGGCTCCGCCAGTGCCGACTTCGCACGACGTTCCCGAGAAACACTGGCAAAGCCAGTGGCACCCGACCCGTATTCTTGGCTTCGACAAAGCACGAGGGGCGGGTGGCATGCTTCGATCGAAGGGCCGTAAGCATGCGATCGCGCGACATGCCTACGCCTTCGGCGAAGGCATAACGAGTCTCTTCGCGAAAGACGATGCCCACATGCCGCGTTACATCCTGTTCGACATCGACGGCACGCTCGTCGACAGCGTCGATCTGCATGCGGAAGCGTGGCAGGTCATCTTCCGCAAGTACGGAAAGGAGATTCCGTTCCAGAAGGTTCGCGACCAGATCGGCAAAGGCGGCGACCAGTTGCTGCCGGTCTTCTGGTCGCAGGAGGAACTCAAGTCTTTCGGCAAGGAAATGGAAGACGAACGCTCGAAGCTGTTCCTCGACGAATACATGCCGCGCGTGAAGCCCTTTCCGCAGGTGCCCGAGCTGTTTCAGCGCCTTCTCGCAGACGGCAAGAAGATCGCGCTGGCGACATCGGCCAAAGAGAAGGAGTTGAAGCAGCTCAAGAAGATCGCCGGCATCGAAGGCCTGTTCCATGAAGCGACGTCGAGCGACGACGCGGAAAAGTCGAAGCCGCATCCCGACATCTTCGCCGCCGCGCTCGAGGAAGTCGGCGATCCGCAGGCCCGCGATGCCATTTCGATCGGCGACACGCCCTACGACGCCGAAGCGGCGGGCAAGATCGGTCTGAAGACGGTCGGCGTACTCTGCGGCGGCTGGTCGGAAGCCGATCTTCGCTCCGCGGGCTGCGTCGCAATCTACCGCGACCCCGCCGACCTGCTGGCGAAGTACGAGGAGTCGCCGTTGAAGTGACACGGGGGTTTGGCGACCCGCGGGCTTGCGCGCGGCTCTCCGGCCTCATCCTTGGAATTTTGTCGGGAGAACCAACTATGCTTTTCGAACTCAGTGTGATTCCGACGGGCGACGTGCATCTCAGCGGCGTGCTCGCTGAAGTGCTGAAGAAGATCGACGCCTCGGGCGTGCCGTATCAGTTCACTCCCACGGGAACGTGCCTCGAAGGTGATTGGGACGTGGCCATGTCGTTGATGCACGAGTGTCACCAGATCGCGAGGCGACGTTCGCCGCACGTGATCACGACGATTCGCATCGACGACGACGGCGAGACGAACAAACTGTCGCGCAACATCCGCTCGGTCGAAGAAAAGGCGGGCCACCCGCTCGCCACTCAGCCGGCGTCGTCGGATGCTCACAAGACCGGGTTGGCCTGACGACCATATCGAACCGTTGAGCCGCGTCGGGTGGCGCTCAACGCCGTGAGCGATTTACAGGCGGCGAGACTTCGATGGGCTGCGCGGCGACGGGCCGATCTGCTGGTTCAGGATGGCCCGTCCCGCAATCGCTTGCCCGACTCAGGAGAGTAAGCATGCGTGAACTGTCGCTGGAAACGAAATCGCGACCGGACCGACGTCGGCCGCTGTCGGTCGGCAGCATCATTCGTGGCAGCGACTCCACGGGGATCTGTCACGTCGCCGTAAACGGATAGCTGCGTGCTTCGTTCCAGCGCGACGCCAGTTCGCCACTCTCATGGCCCACGATGATTTCGGACCAGTCGTCGTTATTTTCCGCCTGGATCGCGACGATCGACCCAAGACGGTTCGGGTAGATGCCGACGATCTTCTCGACCGACACTTGCACGACCTTTCCGTCGATCGTTACGAGGCTGAGGTTCTTCAAAGTCGTCGGCGCGGTCGGCCCTTTCGCGGAAGCCGCGCGTAACAGCCGGAACTTCATCGCTGATCTCGTCTCTACGATTGAACAAGTGGCCCGCCCTGTCCCGTCGAAGCGCAAGCTGCTGAAACGGTGCTCGATTGGTCGGTCTCGCAGCGAGCGATGTCCGAGGGACGCGGCGACTTTAGCGATGCCGCGTCACAGAACTCAATGTTCTTTCGACGCGCTCACGAGGAGATTCGGCAAGTCGTTCCGCCGCCCTAAGGGGCACTACCCACCGGCTTGCGCCGACGGCTTAAGTGCTTAGTGCGTACCACCCCGGTCTCTAGCGCGATCTAGGCGAGATGGGTAACCTTCCGTTGTTCATCAAAAACGGAGGGGGAAGGGATGCAGTCGTATTCCTCGGAGATGCGGCGGGACGTGCTGG
>JACCRE010000337.1 GCA_013813775.1 Planctomycetaceae bacterium | reverse complement strand
ACCCCCGGCCCCTCTCCCGCGGGAGAGGGGAGTTGGACGCGCGTTCATCGATGCGGGCGCGGTGCGGTGGGTCGCCGTGTTGGCTCCGGGACTCGCGGTGTTCGTGCTGGTGAGCAGCGAGATCGGCTTCACGATCTTCTTCCGCTACGTGTTGCCGGCGCTGCCGTTCGCCTTCGTGTGGGCGGGACGCTGCGCGTCGTTCGCGACAAACCTTCCGGGCCGAATGCTCGTGATCGGCTGCGTCGTGGCGACCGCGGCGAGCAGCCTGTGGGTTTGGCCGCACAGCCTGTCGTACTTCAACGAGGCGGCGGGCGGGCCGGCGAACGGTTGGAAGCATTTGCTCGACGCCAACATCGATTGGGGTCAGGATCTGCCGGCGCTCGCCGCATGGCAGAAGGAGCATCCCGAGGCGACGCCGCTCCACCTTGCGACCTACGGTCAACTCGTGCCGGAGGTTTACGGCTTGAAGTACGAACGCGCCCCGTCGTGGCCGAGGCCGGGTTGGTACGCCGTCGGCCTCACGGAGCTATACAAACCGGAAAGTCGCGTGAAGTGGTTGCGGGATCGCGAGCCGGTCGATCGCATCGCGTATTCAATGTTGATCTTTCATGTTCCGCCCGAGCCGCGCGGGGTGCAGTCTGAGGGTTCGCCATGAGAACGCATCACCCCCGCCGCGGCTTCACACTCATCCCGACTGGCAGCCGTGAACGAGCAGGACCGGGACGACGCCGCCGGCGACGGTAGTAAGCCGGCGCGGCAAACGAGATGCCATTGACTCTCGTCACGAGTCGTGCGCGGCTTCGAGAAGTCCGTGGAAGAAGTGTCTGGCGTTCGTGCCCAGCGTGCGCGTGCGATAGCCGCCTTCCTGCACGACGAGCGTCGGCAAGCCCAGCAGGCCCAGCATGCGGCCGTTGGCTTCGAAGTCGCGTGCGGTCAGCGACCAGGTTCCCGTCGGGTCGCCCTTCGCCGGATCGAGGCCCAGCGCGACGACGAGGTAATCGGGCTTGAAGTCGATCACGGCCGATAACGCCTCGCCCAGCGCGGCACGATAGCCGACGCCGTCGAGCTTTTCGGGCAATGCTAAATTCAAGTTGTAGCCGAGCCCGCGTCCCTCGCCGCGTTCATCGGTGAAGCCGGTGAAGTACGGGTATGCGAAGCTCGGATCGCCGTGCAGCGAAACGGTGAGCACGTCGTCCCGTGAATAAAAGATGTCCTGCTGGCCGTTGCCGTGATGGTAGTCGACGTCGATGATCGCGACGCGCTTGCCGCCTTGCGTCAGATGATGCGCCGCGATCGCGTTGTTGTTGAAATAGCAGAACCCGCCGAAGAGTCGCCGCTCGGCGTGATGGCCCGGCGGGCGAACGAGGGCGTAGGCGATGTGATGCCCGGCGAGCACGGCGTCGGCAGCCGTCAATGAGCACTCGACGGCTCGCTTCGCCGCGGGATACGCGTTGCGGTTGATCGGCGTGAACGTGTCGATGCAAAAGTATCCCGCGAGAACGCTCTTCTCTTTCGGCAACCGCGTCGGGTTTCGCACGGGAAACACGTAAGGATAGATGCTCTTTCCTTCGGGGACATCGGCACATGCCGAGCGTAAGAATTCGACGAACGCGGCGTCGTGCACTGCCGTGATGTGGCTTTCGTCGTAATGCTTCGGCGGAACCGGCTCGGCGAGGCCCGCGAGGATGAGCTCGCCATCGATCGCCTTGATCCGCGTGGGCGATTCGACGTAGCCCTTCTCGCGGATGTGATGGATGTGGTGCCGATCGTTGACGACCATCACCATCCGCCGCACTCGCGGACGCGCGGGCTTCGGCACTCCCTTCTTGATGTACTTGAAGTCCCGCAGCCGCACCGGATCGTCGGTCACGCTCGCGACGACCTTCTCGACATAGGCGGGTGGACAGAGATGGCCGTACTTGCGTTCGAGGACGGCCCGAATGACCTGCCGCACGAACTCGGCCTGCGGAGGCGTCTCGCCGTCGAGGCTGTCGAACACGAGGCTCGGCAGGTTGTCGTGCTCGCCTCCGTTGATCGGCGTCTCGTAAGCGGTGCCGACGATCGGTCGCGCCCCGTATCGTTCGTAGAACTTGAACCGTCGCGCATTGGCCTCGCAGATCTTCGTGTCTTTGCAGCGTTGCGGATCGTCGGGCAAGCACTCGAAGAAAAGCCCCTGCGCGTGCAAACCGTGAGCTTCGTCGCGAACGTGCTCGTAGAGCGCGGCGCCGATGCCGCGTCCGATCACTCCTTTCGCCGTCGCGAGGTAATCGAGGTAGCAGAAATGGATTTCCGGCTCGTGCAGCACGAGCGCGAAACCCAGCACTTTCCGTCGGCCGTTCTCGGCGACGTACAGGATCGTGCGGAAGCGCTTCGCGAACGGGTTATGCAGCCGGTTCGGCAACGCGGCGATCTCTTCGGTCGAGACGCCGGGAAACTGCTCGGCGAGAATCTGCTGAACCTCGGCGATCGACGACCGGTTCACCGGCAGTACGTCGTCAAAGATGCGTCGAACGCGGAACATGTCTTGTCGGGTTAGAGTTTTGAACCGCCAAGACGCCGAGGGCGCCAAGACGGCACTATCATGTCATTCCGGTGCGACGATTGTAGGCCTCACGTATCGCAGTGCGATTTCCGAATCGCGAATTCCGATCGGAGGCTCCCGCTTCGCGCTTCCTTGGCGTCCTTGGCGGTTCAAACTCTTTGCACAGACGGCTTTGGTGAATCTTCTTGTAAGGAGTGTCTTGTAACGTGCGAGGAGCCGGCTGAACGACCGACTCCTCTTCCCTTTTCCCGTCCTTCCGTTCTCTCTCCCTCGCTCAATTCTTCGCGCGCTCTTCATAAGGCGGGCAAATCGTTGCGCAGACTCTTTGGGGAAACGACTTGCGCGCGAGCGCCTTCCCGCATCCGCGCGTCGATAGTCAAGACTTGCCGATTGTACCGCCGATAACGTTCCTACCGGTCGCACGGATAATGCGGCGGTCTGGCTATTTCGGGACCGCAGCTTCGCGGCCGGTCCCACGCCACGGGGGCGCTATGCGACGGGACAAGATGCGGGCCTGGGCCCGTCGAACGGTCGGATTGGGTCTGCTCGCCGCGGGCGTCGCAGGATGCTCGACGACGCAGGAGCCGGCGCTCACCTACCTCGGGAAAGCCTCGCTCAAATACTATGAGGACGAAGCGACCGAACTCGCCTACCCCACGGGTGCCGAAGGCGACGTCACGCCGGTGCTCAACAGCGACGAGCCACGCGCGGTCGGCGATCGTCGCAAAGATGAGATCTGGGATCTCACGCTCACCGAAGCGATTCATTGTTCGCTCACGAACAGCCAGGTCATTCGCAGCCGCGTCCGCAGCCGCGGCACCACCGGCTCGTTGGGCTTCAGCAGCGAAGCCCTGACGAATCCGAACAACGCCGCGTCGATCTACGATCCCGCCATCCAAGAGTCGGGAGTCTTGTTCGGCGGACGCGGCGTGGAGGCCGCGCTCGCCGATTTCGACGCGCAGTTGAACACGTCGCTGATCTGGGGTCGGAACTCTACCTACCAGAACAACGCGTTTCTCAGCGGCTTCGGCGGGTCGTTCAATCAGGGCGGAGGTCCAACGACCGTTCCCGCGACCGTATTGACACAGGAATCGGCCGACTTTCAGTCGGGGATCGCCAAGACGTTCGCCACCGGCGGTCAGGTCAACGTGTTCCACAACTGGAACTACAACGGCAACAACCTTCCGAGCACGAGCCAACTGTTCCGGTCGGCTTACACCGGCAGCACCGGCATCGGCTTCACGCAGCCGTTGCTCGCGGGGGCGGGGGTCGAATACACCCGCATCGCAGGCGTCGCGCAGGGCTTCAGAGGCATCACCGGTGTGAGCCAAGGGGTGCTGATCGCGAGGATCAACCAGGACATCACGCTCGCCGACTTTGAGATCAACGTCCGCAACCTTGTCAAAGACGTCGAGGACATGTACTGGAACCTGTACCTCGCGTACCGGCAGTACGACGTCGCGATCGTCGCCCGGAACAGCGCCTTGCGAAGCTGGCGCGAGGCGAAGGCCCGCCTCGACATCGGCGGCGTGCAGGGCTTCCGTCCTGCCGATGAAGCGCAGGCCAAGGACCGCTATTTCGAGACTCAGGCGCAGGTCGAGTCGGCGCTCAACGACATCTATACGAGCGAAGCCGAGTTGCGACGCCTGATGGGACTGCCGCCGAACGACGGCCGGGTGATTCGACCGATCGAAGAGCCGACGACGGCGAAGATCACGCCCGACTGGAACACGAGCCTCACCGACGGGCTGATGTTCCGCACCGAATTGCGCCGTCAGAAGTGGAACATCAAGAGCCTGCAGCTCCAGCTCTTCGCCGCCGAGAGCTTGACTCAACCGCAGTTGAACCTGGTCTCGAATTATCAGGTTAACGGCTTCGGCGACAACCTGCTGTCCTCGTCCGACAACGACGGCATCACGAACGAAGGTTTGAACAGCGCGTATGGCACGTTGCTGAACGGCGAACAGACTGGCTGGAATCTCGGCCTGCAATTCAGCATGCCGATCGGCTTCCGCCAGGCGAAGACGCAGGTCCGCAACATCGAGTTGAGGCTCGCGAAGGCGAACGAGGTGCTTTCGGCGCAGGAACTCGACGTCGCCCACGAAGTCGCCGACGCTCTTCAGGCAGTCAATTTCCAGTACAAGAACGCCGAGTCGAACTTCAATCGCCGCGCGGCCGCTGCCCGGCGTGTGCAACTCTTCGAGCAAGAGCTTGAGGCCGGAACCGTCACCCTCGACGACGTGCTGCGGGCGCAAGCGAGTCTCGCCACGGCCGAGAGCGCGTACTACACGAGCCTTATCCAGTACAACCAGTCTCTGTCGTATCTGGAGCTCGTCAAAGGCACGCTCCTCGAGCGCGACGGCGTTCAGCTCGAAGAAGGCATGTGGACTCCCAAGGCCTACGAGCAGGCTTTGCGTAAAGCCTGGCACCGCAGCCACGCCTTCGAGAACCCGCTGCTGAAAACGGTGCCGCCGCCCTTCGCGATCCCGGAAGACAGCCGGCAACTCATCTGCCCGCCGGGATCGCCGAACGGGTCGGGATTGCCGCCTGCTCCCGCAGGAGAGGCAGTCCCTCCGGCACCGCCGGCGCCGTCACGGGAAGCGAAGTCCTCGCCGATCGACCCTTCGTTAGAAGATCCGACCATTCCGCCGCTCGCGCCGCCCGCCGGGCCGGAAGTTTCACGCGGAATGTTCGAAATGCCCACAACCTGGAACGAGGAGCGTTTCCGCCTGCCCGTGCGGGTCGGAACGCCGCCGGCGACGCAATACCACGAAATCGCCGGCGGAACGATCGATCCTGAGGCCGCCTCCGTTCGCACCGTCGGACATGAAGAGGCCAAAGAACCCGAGAATCCGTTTGACCGCTAGCGCGGCACGTCGCATCCTTCTTCAACGGACCTCGCTCTTGCGGCGGAAGTCGTTCGTCGGTTGAGCCATGTCGAAGAAGGCGGGCCGTGCCGTTACAGCGTCGCATCCACCGACTGGTGCGGTTGGTGGATGTCCTCTCCATGGGCCGCGCCCGGTCGGCGGGCGCGCTCGCCGCGGCGTGCGGAGTGAGTCGGCGGACGATCTTCCGTGATCTCGCGACGCTGCGCGACGCCGGCCTGCCAATTCGTTTCGATGAAGAGCGCGGCGGGTTTCTGCTCGATCGCCAGCCTTACCTTCAAGCGGCCGACTTCACGTTGTCCGAAGCGCTGTCGCTGCTGGCCCTCTGCGATTCGGCCGACGATCGACCTGCGGGGGTTCCGTTTCAACGGACAGCCCGCGGCGCCGCCCTGAAGCTGCTCTCGATCCTGCCGCCGAAGCTGCGCGACCAACTCGGCAATCTTGGAGCACGCGTTGACGTCGAGATCGGCCCGGTGAATCCCGAGGCTGTCGCGGAGAAGCATCATGACGCGATTCTCACGGCCATTCATGAGCGGCACAAGCTTCGGATCATTTACAACAGCTTGTACGAAGACCAAACCATCACGACGCTGCTCAGCCCGTATTGCCTGCACTTTCATCGGCGAAGCTGGTACGTCATCGGTCGGTCTTCGCTGCACCGCTCGGTGCGAACCTTCAACACTGCTCGCATCCTTGACGCTCAGGTTGTCGATTCGCATTTCGAGATCCCGCCGAGGTTCAGTCTCGACCGCCATTTCGGGCAGGCCTGGTCGATGATTCCCGAGCGGAACGCTCGTCACGAAGTTCTGATTCGATTTCAGAAGAAGGTGGCCCGCAACGTTCGTGAGGTCATGTGGCACCGCACTCAGCGAACGACGTGGCATGAGAAAACCGCGACGCTCGACTTCGAAGTGACCGTCGATGGCCTCAATGAAGTCATGTGGTGGGTATTGGGCTACGGAAAGGAAGCGGAAGTGCTGCAACCGATCGAACTGCGTCAAAAAGTGAGCGAGCACGCGGAGGCGATGGCGTCGCTTTATCGGAGGAAACCCAAAAAAATGAAAGCATCGTCAGCCAAACAAACGATCTTAGGCAACGAATGACAGATCAGGGCCGCCCCGTGTTCGATTCGTCCCACGCGGTGCCGCCCAATCGCGTAGAATAGATGCGACACATGCACTGTTTGCGTGTCCGAAGGCATTTATCCATTCCGTTTATTCAGTAAACACGTCCTGCGATGCCATATTTCTTCGATCCCTACTACTTCCTGTTTCTGGCTCCGGCCCTGATTCTGATGATGTGGGCTCAGGCCCGCGTGCGGAGCACGTTTCACAGCGGACAGGAAGTGCCCGCGGCTCTGTCCGGGGCCGCAGCGGCTCGGCACATCCTCGACCGGGCGGGTTTGCATCACGTCGAAATTGAAGAAACCCACGGCACGCTGTCGGACCACTACGATCCCCGCGGCAAAGTGCTGAGGTTGAGCAGCGCGGTCTACAGCGGCCGAAACGCCGCCGCCGTCGGCATCGCCGCCCACGAGGCAGGGCACGCCTTGCAGGACGCCACGCAGTACGCGCCGCTGGTTATCCGCAACGCCGCAGTGCCGGCGGCGACCTTCGGCGGCAACATCGCCGGCATCCTGCTGATGATCGGGCTGTTTCTCGTCTTCGCGGGCGCGAAGCTCGGAACGCCCGTCTTTTTCGTGGGAGTGCTGGGTTACCTCGCGGTTCTGTTCTTCCAAGTGGTGAACCTGCCGGTCGAGTTCGACGCCAGCAATCGCGCCAAACGCCTGCTCGACGAACTGCAGATCGTGGATGCCGACGGCGGCGTTGCCGTTCGCAAGGTGCTGAACGCCGCCGCCTGGACCTACGTGGCTGGAACTCTGCAGACGATGATGACGCTGCTGTACTTCCTGTTCCGCTTCGCGGGGGCGCGGCGAGATTGACGCGATCGATCCATGAATTGAAGAGATCCATGAAATTGAAGCCGACCGGTCGCAACCGGTCGGCTTCGTTCGCGTATCCGCCCGCGATTCCTTTCGTCCGCCTGCCCCGTCCGTTTACAATCAACCGCTGTTGATCCATGGTCCGCGAGGGTCTCTGTCTCTCCTCATTCCGTTTCGTGACAGGAGCGTTTCGTGACGCAGAAGAAACCAAGCACCTCCGCCAGCCGCCGCGATTTTCTCAAGACGAGCACCGCCCTCGCCGCCACGGCAACCCTGCCGTATTGGTTCACGGCGACGAGCGCACGTGCTGCGAGTCCGAATGAACGGAAGTTGCTCGGCTGCATCGGTACGGGCGACCGCTGGAAGGCCGTCGGTCCGCAGGCGATGGAATTCGCGAACGCGATCGCCGTGTGCGACGTGGATCGCGCCCATCTCGAAGAAGGGGCCGAGATCAGCAAGAAGAAAAACGCCGAAAAGGGCTACACCGGCGAGATCAGCCTGCACGAGGACTATCGCGAAGTTCTCGACAACAAAGATATCGACGTCGTCACGATCGTCACGCCCGACCATTGGCATACCAAAATCGCCATCGAGGCGATGAAGGCCGGCAAAGACGTGTATTGTGAGAAGCCGCTCACGCTCACGATCGACGAAGGGAAGATGATCTGCAAAGTCGCCCGCGAGACGGGGCGTGTCTTTCAGGTCGGCACGCAGCAGCGGACCGAGATGGACCAGCGGTTCCTCAAGGCGATCGCGATCGCCCGGGACGGGCGCCTCGGCAAGATCAACAAGATCACCTGCGTGATCAACGGCGTGGGCGCGAGCGGCCCGATCCCCGTCGTTGACGCCCCCGAGACGCTGAACTGGGAGAAGTGGCTCGGCCAGGCGCCGCTCGTGGATTATCGATACAAGCCAGACGACGGAAAGTGGGGCAAGAGCCGCTGCCACTACGAGTTCCGCTGGTGGTACGAATACAGCGGCGGCAAGATGACCGACTGGGGCGCGCACCACGTCGATATCGCCCAATGGCTGATCGGCCAGACCGGCGAAGGCCAGGGTCCGATCTCGGTCGAGCCGGTGATGGCCGAACATCCTGTCGAACTCGACGACAAAGGCATGCCGACGAAGGATGATCAGTACAACGTCGCCACGAAGTTTCTCGTTCGCTGCACGTTCCCCAACGACGTCGTTGTCGATATCGCCAGCGAAGGCCGCAACGGCCTGCTGATCGAAGGCTCGGAAGGCCGCATGTTCGTGAGCCGCGGCGACCTCGAAGGCAAGCCCGTCGACGAACTGAAGGACAAGCCGCTGCCCGAGAACGCCATCGAGGAGATCTACGGCGGCAAGAAGCCGACGAGCCACATGGCGAACTTCTTCGATTGCATCGAGAATCGCGAACTGCCGATTTCCGACGTGTTCAGCCACCATCGCGCCCTGACGACGTGTCACTTGGCGAACATCGCCGTTCGTCTCGGCCGTTCGGTCAAATGGGATCCGGCGACGGAGCAAGCCGTCGGCGACGAAGTCGCCCAGAGCATGCAGAAACGCGAACAGCGCAAAGGCTACGAAATCGAGGCTTAATACTCATTCGATTCGCGTTCGATAGGCATTTGAAGCCCCGGGGTTGCAACCCCGGGGCTTCTTTCATTGCTCGCACGCGTGCAAGATCACTCACATGCGAAACGTCCACTCGTCGTTGCGATAGCGGTCTCGAACGAGGTCACGCACGAGATCGAACGGCAGTTCGGGTGGATCCAGGCGTGCGTCCCACGCCTCGGTCAGCGACTTCCGCAACTCATCTCTGCTGATCGGAAGGTTTCGCACAAAATCAGCATGCTCTCGCCCCTGTCGGTAATCCGGCTCCCGTTCAGGATCGCTCAAATATCGTTCGATCAGGCTCACGTCGAAGTCGTACAGCAACGTTCCATGATGCAGGAACGTTGACCGCAGCCAGCGCTGTGAATTGCCGGAGACTTTGACTCCCTCGGAGGCTAGATCGCTCGTTCCTTTCCGTTCCAATGAAGCGACTAAACCTTTCAGCGGCGTGAGAACGCGATCGAGCACGATCGCCGTGGCGGCGTCGATATTCGCCAGATGTCGGTCTTTCTCGACTCGCAGGAACAGCGAGAACACCAGTGCGCCCGGCCCCAGCAGCACCGTGCCTCCTCCGCTGAACCGACGCACGATCGGCACGCCGTCCCGCCGGCAGGCCTCGACGTTCACGTTCCGTTCGATCCGATTTGCGCGACCGACGATGACCGCGTAGCTCTCAAGCTCCCAGAGCCGCAGCACGGGCTGACCGTCCGTCTCTTCGACTTGACGCAACAGTGCCTCATCGAGCGCGACGTTCTCAACGGCGTCGGGAAGCGTCAATTCGAGAAGACGCAGCGAACCAGGGACGATCATAGGTCTACGCGATGTCGCTGAGTTCGACCAGACAGTCCACGTCGCGATGTTCGATCGAGATCGTATGCCCCGTCGGAAAGGCGACGGCGACGCGATCGACGGCCGCGATGCGTCCGAGACCGAAATGCGCAACAGGCTCCATCTGACACAAATAACCGCTGCCGGCGTCGATCACTCGCTTCCAGACTCGATCACCGGCCGTGACCGTGACGACGGAACCGCGTGCGGGCGCGCCTTCGTAAGTCTTCGCCAACACACGCAAGAAGTGATTGCCGTTCGGCGGGGTTCGATAGTACGTCAGTGGCTGAGTCGCCATCTCGCCATGCGCGATGATGAGCTCCAATCGCCCGTCTCGGTCGAAGTCGCCGACCGCAGCGCCTGTGCCCAGGCCCGCTTGCTCTCTCGCGTCGCCGATCGGAGAGTCTCGCCATTCGCCGTCGCGAAAGGCGAACAGCCGGTTCGGTCCGCCGATGCTGTTGAAGAGGATTTCTTCGTAACCGTCGTTGTCGAAGTCGGCGACGATCACGGTTCGCACGCGAGTGGGCGTCGCGAAGTCGTCGGTGGCGATGTCTTCCAATTCACCATCAGCTTGGCGTTGAAACAGACGGTGCGGTCCTTCCCAGTTGCCGAGCACGATCCCGAAGTCATCGCCGAGCCACACCGCCGCCATCCCGCGGGCGTGCTCCTGCGGATCGTCGAAACCGACCGTTTCGGCGATCTCCTCAAAGGTGCCGTCGCCTCGATTCTTGAAGATAAAATTCGGGCCACCTTCGTTGCCGCAGATCAGGTCCATCCGCGAAGACACGAACGGGAACGACAGCAGGCTGCGTCCGCCGGTGATCGCGTCGATGCCCGCGAATGGCGCGACATCGACGATCTGCCCGTCCTCCGTCAGCTCGTACAACCGCATCGGGCCGCCGTAGTTGGCGACGAAGAATCCATATCGACCGGAACCGAGACGATCGATGCCGCACACGCTGCGTCCCGCCGTCATGTTGAGAAGATCGGCGTCGCCCGAGGCGATGAACAGGTCGCGCCACCGTTCGCCGTCGAAGTCGAACAGCCGATCGGAAAAGAGCTTCAGCCCTGCGAAGCTGTCGGTGTTGAGAACGTAGAGTTCCTCCCATCCGTCACCGTCAAAATCCGCGGCTGCCAGGCCGATCGCCTGCCGTTGCGCGTCGGCGAGGACTTCGTTTTTCAATTCGACGAAACGACCCTCGCTCCACTTCAGAATGCGGTTCGGACCGTCGTACCCGGCGACGGCAAGCTCGAAGGCGCCGTCGCGGTCGAGGTCGGCCACGGCAATTCCGTAGTGCAACGCCGGCGCGTTGTCGGGAAGCAGCGAAGTCGCATCAATGAACATGCCGTGATTGCTTGGCGAAGACGTAGAGACGGTATGAAGGTACGAAAAAATGACCGCGAAAGGCACGAAACACACGAAAAGAGAAATCGTTTGACCGCCTGCGATCACTCTCGCACCTGCCTTTTCCGTGTTGTCAGTGTCTTCCGTGGTTCAGTTTTTCGTGTTGTTCGTGTCTTTCGTGGTTCACAAGCCGAAGCAGGGATCTTCCAGAGCCTCGTGTCGGTGCGGAAAAAACATCGCGTCGCCGTCTTCTTCTGCGGCCCTCCGCGACCTCCGCGGTGAGATAAAAACTGGGATCATCGAAAAGATGTTCACAGCAGTGAGTGAGGCCCTCGCCCAGCCGCTTCCGATCGGCAATCTCCTTTCATGACTTCGCGAGCATGGCGAGCACGGTGTCGAGAACGAGAGCCGCGGCAGCCGCTTGGCGTTGCGATCGAATCTCGGCCGGTGCGATGCCCGGCGGCGCCGGCAGCACATGTCGCTCGACCGTCGGCGGCTCGCCTCGCTCTTTCACGGCGACATATACGACGCCGTCGAGGTCAGCGGGTGCGTCTGGGCCAAGGTGGCCGGTGATGGCGGTGGAAAGGTCGGCATGCGGTGTTTCCCAAAGTACGCCGGTGGCCATCTCTTTGGCTGTTTCCTCGCTGACCGCGCCGGAATCCCGAAGCGTCTTCTCCTTGACTCCGATCCACTTCGCTTTGGTCCGCTCCTGGTAAACGACGGCCGAGCCGCACAGGTTCTGCGAGATGCCCGGCACTCCGCCTAAAGACGCGGCGACCAGCCCGGCGGTGCAACTTTCGGCGAGAACAAGTTGGCGACCGGACCTTCGCAGGGCGTCGGCGACCTCTTGAGCCAAGGCGGTCAGATTCGGAGAAGGTTCGCTCATACCTGCCATCATGAACCGCCTGGATTGCCGCCGCGAGGCAAGACATATCGGGAACTTTCCGGGGGATTCGGCTTGGGAAGATCGGCGCGCGGCGGGAGGTCCGGTCCTGCCGAATTTGCCTGCGGCGACGGCGGACAGGTCGCCGATGAAACCTTCCGCCCGGGGGGGCGAGGGATGCCAACCGTCGAAGCGAGCGACCGCTCATACCGGTCG
>JACCRE010000320.1 GCA_013813775.1 Planctomycetaceae bacterium | reverse complement strand
CCGTCAGGGAGCGCATCCGGGCCGCTCCAAGCGCTCCCTGACGGTCGCGGCTCGGAAATATCTCCTGATTCCTCACTTCTTTCCAATGCTTTCCGTCTACGACTACGACGTGGTGGTGATCGGGGCCGGGCACGCCGGCGTCGAGGCGGCGCTGGCTTCCGCACGCATCGGGGCCAAAACGGCTTTGCTGACGATGAACTGCGACGCCGTCGGCCAGATGAGCTGCAATCCCGCGATCGGCGGCGTGGCGAAAGGCCAGATCGTTCGCGAGGTCGATGCCCTGGGCGGCGTGATGGGCCGCGTGATCGACGAAACCGGCATCCAGTTCCGCCTGCTGAACCGCGGCAAAGGCCCGGCGATGCATAGCCCCCGGGCGCAGGCCGACAAGAAGGCCTACCAGTTCGCCGTGAAGCGCATCGTGGAAGAGACAGAGAACCTGTCACTTCGCCAGGAGACGGTCGAAGGATTGATCATTGAGAGACCGAGAGACGAGGACGCGTCTCAACCCTCAGCTCTCAACCCTCAACGCATCGTCGGCGTCAAGGTTCGCGGCGATGCGGTCTACCGCGCCTCCGCGGTCGTCATCACGACGGGAACGTTTCTGCAGGCCATCATGCACACCGGCGAGGCGAAAACGGCCGGGGGCAGGGCGGGGGAGGGAACGACGGCGGGCCTGTCGGGGACCCTGCGGGAACTGGGCTTTGAATTGCAGCGATTCAAGACCGGCACACCTTGCCGCCTCAACGGCCGCACGATCGACTACAGCGTTCTGAACGAGCAGTTGGGGGATGCGGAGCCGCAACCGTTTTCGTTTCTGACGGATCGGATTTCACAGCCGCAGATGTCGTGCTGGCTCACCGAGACGAACGAGCCGGTCCATGATCTGATTCGTGAGAATCTGCATCGCGCTCCGATGTACTCGGGACAGATTCAAGGAACCGGCCCACGGTATTGTCCATCGATCGAAGACAAGGTCGTTCGCTTCGCCGAGAAGACGAGCCATCAGATCTTTCTCGAACCGGAAGGGCGCAACACGCAGGAGGTCTACTGCAACGGCATCTCGACGAGCCTGCCGCGCGACGTGCAGGACGGCCTGATTCGATCCATTCGCGGTCTCGAACGCGCCGAGATCATGCGCTATGGCTACGCCGTCGAATACGACTTCGCACCGCCGACCCAATTGCGCTCCACGCTTGAAACGCATCGTGTCGAAGGTCTCTACTTCGCCGGCCAGATCAACGGCACGACCGGCTACGAAGAGGCGGCGGCGCAGGGTCTCGTTGCCGGCGCCAATGCGGCTCTCAAGGTCGCCACCAAGGAACCGCTCCTTCTCGACCGGAGCCAGGCCTACATCGGCGTGCTCATCGACGATCTGGTGACGAAAGGGGTCGACGAGCCCTATCGCATGTTCACGAGCCGTGCCGAGTACCGGCTCCTTCTCCGGCAGGACAACGCCGACCGCAGGCTCACGCGACTCGGACGTCAGGCGGGACTGGTTGACGCTCAGCGCATGCAGCGGCTGGAAGAACATGAAGCCGCGGTCGCACGACTGCTCGTCGTGTTGCGGGAGCGTCGGCATCAGGGGATCACGCTCGAAGAATGGTTGCGGCGGCCTGAAGTCGGTTGGAGCGAACTCGCTGCGATGGTACCTGACGTCGCCGAAGCGGCACCGTCACCGCGCAGTCTCGAACAGGCCGTGATCGAAACGAAGTACGCGGGATACATTCGTCGTCAGGCCGCCGACATCGAGCGGAACGCGAAGACCGAGGCGATCCGCATTCCCGACTCGTTCAATTACGTCGCCGTCCCGCAATTGCGGTTCGAGGCGAAGGAGAAACTGGCTCGCGTTCGACCGGGGACGCTTGCTCAGGCGGGACGCGTGAGCGGTATCACGCCGGCCGATCTGGCAATCCTGATGCTGCACCTGCGAAATCCGCAGAGGTTGGCGACATGAGGGTTTAGGTAAAGCGACGTCGGCGGTGGCCGCTTGAGTGCTGTGTGCGATATTTGAGCTTTATTAGTGACGTAAACTATTTTTAGGCATGACGTTATGCGTTTATTCTTGCGGAGGGTCCGCCGAGAATCCCGTTGACCCGCGCCGCAGGATAGATACAATCGGAATTGTTGATAACGCGGGTAAAATCGTCTTGACGGGGGGTCTGGATTGGCATATTCCTCCCGCGTCCGCCGCGAAATGACTTGCGGCGGACTCAGCGTGACAAGACGACGCGTGAGCCGGAGTGGCCGCGACCTGCGTGTCACGGAGGATCCCGCCGAACCGGGAGTGCCCCCGTCTCCCTGTCAGAGACCTGCTAGCGCGCGGGCCGTTCCAAAGGATGGATCACCCCCATGAAAACCGTGTTTACGACCGGCGAGGCCGCCAAGATCTGCAAGGTGAGTCAGCAGACGATCATTCGCTGCTTCGACTCGGGCCAGCTCAAGGGTTTCCGCGTGCCGGGATCGCGATTCCGGCGGATTCCGCGAGACATTCTCTTCAGATTCATGAAAGAGAACGGCATCCCGACCGATGCCCTGGAAAGCGGCAAGCGTAAGGCGCTGATCGTCGACGACGACGTCGAGCTCGTCGAGCTGCTCCGCGACGTGCTGGAGTCGGACGGACGCTTCGAGGTTCGCGTGGCGAACAACGGCTTCGACGCGGGCATGATGGTCAAGGAATACCATCCCGACATCATCGTGCTCGACGTGATGCTGCCCGACATCAACGGCAAAGAAGTCTGCCAGCGGGTCCGCAGCGATTCGGCCCTCGACGACGTGCGGATCATCTGCATCAGCGGCATGGTCGAGCAGGATAAGATCGCCGACCTCAAGAAGTCGGGCGCGAACGACTTCATTCAGAAGCCCTTCGAGGTCGAGACGCTGGTCAGCCGCATCTGTAGTCTGCTCGACATGGAGACGGCAGCCATGCGCTGACGTGCCGTGGGAAGCATCGTGATCTTTCTAAGCCGGAGGCATGCCTCCGGCTTAGAGCGTTTTGAGGACCGAGCGAATCCCGTAAGAAACCCGCACAAACTCCCCTCTCCCTCGGGAGAGGGGCCGGGGGTGAGGGGATGGGGTGGGCGTGGCATTTCGCTTGCGTTGGCGAGCGCGGTTATCGTGGAGGCTGAAGAATCACGGAGAAACACAAAGATGAGGGCGTGAGCCACCCCCTCACGCCTGTCCCCTCTCCCCAGAGGAGAGGGGGACCGGATTCGAGAGCCGCAGCAAACGGATGACCGCTTTGTTAGAACTCATCAGAGCCGACGCGTGACCGACGACCTCGACGACCGCCTTCGCGACGCCAAATTGGCTGCCTTGGCGGAGTTCGCAGCGGGAGCCGGCCACGAAATCAACAACCCCGTCGCCACGATTCTCGGCCGCGCCCAACAGCTTTTGCGGCACGAGGACGATCCCAATCGCAGGCGGGCACTCGCCACGATCGCGTCACAGGCGCTGCGCATTCGCGACATGATCGGCGACCTGATGTTGTTCGCTCGGCCACCCGAAGCGGAACCCGTCTGGGTGGATCTGGCGTCACTTGTGCAGCGAATTTCCGAGCCGCTGCACGAGCTGGCCGCCGAACGCGGCATCACACTGAGGCTCGACGCCCCACGGCCCGTGCAGGCGTTCGCCGATCCCGAGCAGATGGCGGTCGCCGTCGTCGCGCTCATTGAGAATGCGATCAACGCCACGCCTGCCGACGGAACCGTCGTGATTGCGGTGAGCGATCGCGACGGGCGCTCCGAAATCAGCGTCGAGGACCATGGCGTCGGATTCACAGACACCGATCGCGAGCACGCCTTCGATCCGTTCTATTCGGGCCGGCAGGCCGGGCGCGGACTCGGCTTCGGCCTGCCGAAGGCCTGGCGGATCGCCACGCTGGCGGGCGGATCGATCACGATCGATTCCCGCGACGGAACCACCGTCGCCCGGATCTCTTTGCCGGTTCCGAAGACGGCAGGCGACGAGCCGGCGGTGCCCGCCAAGCCGTCTCGCCGGAAAAGGAGCTGAGAGTTCACCGGAACATCAAGAAGGGTGAACCACGGAACACACGGAATGAGCGGAAAGGAAGCGTGCCTCGTCGCGTTCGACGACATCAATGGCTGACGACGTTGGACTGAGATCGTTTCGTGTCCTTCGTTCCTTTCGTGATTCTCTTTTCCGTCCGTTCCGTGTCTTCCGTGGTTGCTCAACCTGTGAAAGCATTCACCGGGCATACGCTCTCACTTCGCTTCGGCGTTCTTCCATTCCCGGACGGACGCTAACATGTCGCGGCGCTTGCGGGGCCATTTTCGTCCGCTGGGACCGACCGTGATCCGACCGCTCCTGCTGATCTGTCTCCTCGCCGGCCCGAGCATCGCCGCGGAACCGGTCTCGTATTCGATCGACGTTCCGCAGGTGTTGCTGAAGGGAACGCCGGTCCCGCGCGTCACGATCACCGCCGAACGCGACGGCGTCCGCGATGCCACGGTGAACGAACCCATTGAGGTGCAAGGGATCGATCGCGTTCTCGAAGGCGAAGCGACGGCTCTCGATTCCATTGAGAACGGCCGGGCCGTCTTCGAATCGAAAACCGCGGAGAGCGACCTCGTCTTCGTGACCGACGACCAGATCGTCGTCTCCAGAGACGGCGAAACGCTCGCCTCTCGCACCGTCCGGCGGATTCCCGGCTGGCTGTCGTTGCTGCCGCCCGTCGTGGCCGTCGTGCTTTCCGTTCTGCTTCGCGACGTGCTGATTTCGCTGTTCGCCGCGGTTTACGCCGGTGCCGTGCTGCTCTGGTCGAATCCGTTCGTGGCCTTTCTGCGATCGATCGACACGTTGATTCTCGGCGAGATCGCACCGTCGGCCGATGGCGGCGGAGCCGACCTGGGGCACGCGACGATCCTGCTTTTCACCTTCTTTCTCGGTGCGATGGTCGCCGTGATGTCGCGAAGCGGCGGCACGGCGGCGCTCTTGGGCCACGCGGAACGCTTCGCCACCAACCGCGAACGCGGTCAGGTGCTGACCTGCCTCCTCGGCTTTCTGATCTTCTTCGATGACTATGCGAATGCGCTGCTGGTCGGCGGAACGATGCGGCCGCTCACCGACCGCCTGAAGATCTCGCGGGCGAAGCTCGCCTACCTCATCGACGCGACGAGCGCTCCGGTGGCGGGCCTCGCGATCGTTTCCACATGGGTCGGGGTCGAGATCGGTTACATCGCGGCGGGATTCCAGCAGGTCGGCGTCGACACCGACGGTTACACGCTGTTTCTTCAGACGCTGCCGTACCGCTTTTATCCCGTCTATCTCCTCGCGTTCACGCTGATGATCGCCTGGACCGGGCGAGACTTCGGTTCGATGCGGCGGGCGGAACTACGGAATCGCCAACGCGATCAGGAGAGTTCGATCGGCGAGACCGCAGTCGTCGCACGCGACGCCGTGCGACCTTCGCTGATCAACGCCCTCATTCCGCTCGCGGTGCTGCTGGGAGGGCTGGTCTTCGGCATGGCGTGGAACGGCACGTCGGCGATCGAAACGCATAACGCGGCCGTTGCCGATGAAAGCGAGCGCATCGAGCCCACGATCTGGGCCGTTCTCGACAAATCGGAGCCGGTGGAGATCCTGTTTCTCTCCTCGTTCGCGGCGGCGATGTCGGCTCTGTTCACGTCGCTCGTCACGCGGCAGCTTCGATTGTCGGAGGCGACCGAGGCCTGGATCGCCGGCATGAAGGCGATGCTCCCCGCCTCGATGGTGCTCGTGCTGGCCTGGGCGATCGCGCGGGTGTGCGATCCGCAGCATCTCAACACCGCGGGCTATATCGTGCATGCGACCGCTGGCGCATTGTCGGTGCACTGGCTGCCCGCGCTGGCGTTCGTGATCGCCGGCGCGGTCGCCTTCGCGACGGGCAGCAGTTGGTCGACGATGGGATTGCTGATGCCGTTGTTCATCGCGGTCGGCTGGTCGCTGATGCCGGACGGCACGCGGCCCGACGCCACTCCCATGCTGGGAACGATCGGGGCGATCCTTGCCGGAGCGATCTTCGGCGATCACTGTTCGCCGATCTCGGATACCACCGTGCTTTCGTCCGCCGCGGCGGAGTGCGACCACATCGAGCACGTCACGACTCAAATGCCGTATGCGCTCTCGGTCGGCGCGATCTCGCTGCTCTTCGGTTACATCCCCGCAGGGTTCGGCATTTCGTCGCTGATCACGATCCCTCTCGGGCTTGCCGCCTGCTACGGAGTGGTCCGCTTTTGCGGCCGGCGTTTGGAAGAGGCCGCGTGACGCGGTGCCAGGGCCGATGTAGGTTATAATGCGCAGCCACGAGAACGGGAGGGCGAAGCTCCCGCTGAGCCGCAATCTGGTGATCTGTCACAGCTTGTTTTTCGGGTGCCACTGGCTTTGCCAGTGCCGTTCCGGGTCGTGATTCCCAGGAGCACTGGCAAAGCCAGTGGCACGCAACCCGAACTATCAGTTCTGACGAAGCACCAGGCGACGCTTTCAGACCTTCGCGGCTCGGCGGGAGCCTCGCCCTCCCAGGGGCTCACCGTCAAGAATTCCTCCTGCCGGACGAACAACGGAACGAGGTTTCGTATGCAGGCACTGCTGATCGCGATCTCTCTCGCTGCGACGTCGGTGGAGACGTATCCGACGCCGGAATTGGCCTCAGCGGCTCTCGTGACGCAGGTCCAGACGGGCACGCTGCTCTTCAGCGAAGGCGAATGCCTCGCCGTGAAGGCGTTCACGGGCAGCCGCTACACGCACGTCGCGACCGTGGTCGTCGCCGACGATCAGCCGATCGTCTACGACAGCCAGAACGGCGTCGGCGTTCGTAAATTGCCTTTGTCCGATTACCTCGCCGCGATGCAGCCCGAGGAACTACACGTCTTGCAGCCGTCCCGACCTTTCAGCGAGAAGCGAACCGCTTTACTGGTCGAAGCGCTCGAGCAGGAACTGGGACGACCCTACGGCGTTTCGCACCATCTCACCGGCGACCGCGCGGCGGGCCTGCATTGCGCCGAATACGCCACCGACGCTCTGATCGCCGCGAAGGTCGTGAAGGCCGAACACCCGCCCCGCGTCTCGCCGGCGAGCTTGCGTCGCGGCCTGTTGCGGCACGAGCTGTATGTCGAAGAGGCGTCGATCGTGATCGCCGCGGAGGAGCCGACGCGACCGCCCGGCCGCAATACTTGCCACGAACTCTGGCTCGACACCAAAGACTGCTGCATCGGCTGCTGGGGTGGTTTTTACCGCCGCGTGATGTGCCGCTGAAAGTATTTTTCGTAAGCGAGTTCAGAACCCCTCTCCTCTCGGGAGAGGGGCAGGGGTGAGGGGACGCCCTGCCGCATCGCCCTGTCTTTCACAACGCGATCCGGTCCAGGAGAACGGACCCAAGCGGCGAAGAACGTCAACCTGCTCCCCTCACCCCCGGCCCCTCTCCCCAAGGAGAGGGGAGTTCTGTGAGGCCCGCTCACCCCAAGTGCATCACGACCATCTTCTCCTCCGTCATTTCGCGGATCGCGTACTTCGGGCCTTCCTTGCCGAGGCCGCTGTGCTTGAGGCCGCCGTAGGGCATGAGGTCGGCCCGATACTGGCTTGAGCCGTTGATGTTCAGCACGCCCGCGTCGACCTCTCGCGCGAACCGCATCGCCCGGTCGACGTCGCGTGTGAAGATGCCGGCGGCGAGTCCGTACCGCGTGTCGTTCGCGAAGCGGATCGCCTCGTCGATGCCGCCGCACTTGCGGACGGCGACCGCCGGGCCGAACAGCTCGTCACGGCTGACTTTCATGTCTTGCGTCACGCCGTCGAGGATCGTGGCGGGATAGCGCGTGCCGTCGCGCTTGCCGCCGGTGACGACTTTCGCTCCGTCCGCGACGGCCTCATTGATCCAGCTCTCGACGCGCTTCGCGTCGTCCTCACGCACCATCGGGCCAAGCTGCGTGGCGTCTTTGAGCTGGTCGCCGGGCACAAGCTTTTCGACCTTCGCCTTCAAGGCATCCAGATAGTCGCCATGAATCTTGTGCGACGTGTAGACCCGCTGCGTCGAGATGCAGACCTGCCCGGCGTTCGCGTAGCCGCTCTTCGAGACGGCCGCCGCGGCGGCGTCGAGATCGGCGTCGTCCATCACGATCACGGGGCAGTTGCTGCCGAGCTCCATCGTCACCCGTTTCACGCCGGCCATCCGGCAGATGGCCCGGCCGACCTCGTCGCTGCCGGTGAAGCTGATTTTCCGCACGCGATCGTCGGTGCAGATCGCCTCGCCGAGCTCCTTTCCGGCCCCGACGAGACAGGCGATCGCCGTTTCCGGCAGACCGGCCTCCAGCAGGATCTCGACGAGCTTGAGCGCCGACAGCGGCGTGTCGGACGCGGGCTTCATCAGCACGGCGTTGCCGCCCGCGATGGCCGGACCGACCTTGTGGCACACGAGGTTCAGCGGAAAGTTGAAGGGCGTGATCGCCGCCACGATGCCGCAGGGCACGCGCATCGTGAAGCCGAACTTGCCGACGCCGTTCGGCGCCGCGTCGAGCGGAAACGATTCGCCGTTGAGCCGCTTCGCTTCGTCGGCCGACAGCGATATCGTTTCGATGGCCCGCTCGACCTCGGCCCGGCCTTCGGTGATCGGTTTGCCTTCCTCGGCACTGATCGTGCGTGCGAGCTCCGCGGCGCGCGCGTGCATGCCTGCGACCGCGCGCCGCAGAATCTCGCATCGCTCGAAGGCCGGCATGGCACGCATCGCCTTCGCGCCTTCGACGAGTGTGTCGAGTGCCTGGCGCACATGCTCGGCCGACGCTTTCGGAACCGTATCGACGAGCGATCCATCGAAGGGATTCGTGACCTCGAGCGAATCCGAAGCGCCTGTCCAGCGGGCGGAGAAGAAGAGTTTCATCGCGAGCCTTTGGGAAAAACGGCGGGCCGCGGTGCAAGAATTGCTTGATTTGGTCCAACTCGTGATATGATAACCAATACGCCGTCAGAGCGCCCAAGGGCGGTCGCGCACCGCGCAACGTTTGCCTGTTCGGCATGCGTGCGAGAACGGCGGGTGGACGTGAGTTTCGGATGACCACGCCTGCGGTGGTGTTTTCTTTCCCGTCTCAAAGTCTTCACACTGTCAGGAGTCTGAGAATGCGCGCCCGTCGAGGGTTCACCCTCATCGAATTGCTGGTCGTGATCGCGATCATCGCGGTCCTGATCGCGCTGCTGCTGCCCGCCGTGCAGCAAGCCCGCGAAGCCGCCCGAAGAACGCAGTGCAAGAACAACCTGAAGCAAATCGGGTTGGCGCTGCACAACTACCACGACACGCACCTGACGTTGCCTCCAGGCGAAGTTCGCGGCAAGAACGTTTCGACGTTGCCGCTCATTCTGCCTTACCTCGAGCAAGGTAACGTCCATGCCTTGTTCAACTTCAACGTCGCGATCTTTGGCCCGCTAAACTACAACGCGACGACTCAGAATCTTGGCGTATTCCAGTGCCCGTCGGAGTCCTCTCAAGGCTTTGTCACATGGCCGCCGGGTTCGACGACGCAGGCTGGCAAGACAAATTACGTGCAGAACCTGGGATTGAGTGCCGTTTATTTTGAAACCGGACCGAACGCCCGACCGGGCACCGCCGTTTTCATTGCGGGACGCAGCTTCGGGTTCAGGGACATCACGGATGGCCTATCCAACACTGCATTGTTCGGGGAGATCAAACGAGGGCAGGGAGCCGGTACGACTGCCGGTTCGGGGATCGGTCCTGGACACCCCGAGGACTACAACGCACCGGTGATCGTTGCGGGTGCGCTTTATAGCATCACCAATCCCTACGATCCTGCTCAATGCAACATCTCGTCGACATCACAGCCGAGGACGCGAGGACGAGGCAATCAGTTCTACCGAGGTCTGACCCTTTACACCTTCTATAACCATACGCTGACGCCGAACTCCCAGTTCCGCGATTGCGTCAACAGTAACTGGGCTGAAGGGCATCTAGCCTCTCGGAGCTACCATACTGGCGGTACCCATGTCCTCTTGGGCGACGGGTCGGTTCGATTTGCCAACGATGGACTGGACACGACTGTTTGGCAAGCGGTTGGATCACGAGCCGGGGGCGAAGTCGTCGGAGAGTTCTGACCCTTCGCAAATCTACGGCGTCGTCTTCTCATCGATGGGGGCGACGTCGTTCTGTTTCTCCGGCTCCGTTTCCTCAAGCGATGGTGAATGAATGCCTCGGACAGCAATAGTGGTGATCACGCTTGCTTCCCTTGCCGGTTGCGGCCCAGACGGACCAGTTCCGATCGAGACTGCCCCAGTGACTGGTACGGCGACTTTCAATGGAAAGCCGTTGGAAGACTACCGAGTCTTTTTCTTTTCGAGCGGCCACCCAGCCCAAGAGCCGGCGACGGGTCGCGTCGGTGCTGATGGTCGCTTTACGCTCGGAATTCGCGAAGAAGACGATGGGGCGATGGTCGGCCCGAATCAGGTCTGGCTGAAGTTCGATCCGCCGATGCCAGAATCGGTTCCGGGCGTAGACGCGCCATGGACTCCTCCGCCACCCACGATTAAGATCCCTGAGAAATATCTGGATCGTGACCAGTCGGGCCTAAAAGTCGACGTTCCGCCCGACGGCCTGACGGACTACAAGCTTGAACTTCAGTGACTGAACTGAAAAAGAAAGCCCCGGGCCTTGCCGCCCGGGGCTTTCTTTGTTGTCTCTGTCGCACCTGATGGCCGCTGTAAGCAGCCTCGTTGCAAGTCGCCGTCGCTCAGTAGCATGCACTGTCGACGACCATGACCAATGGCTCGACTGACCACGAATAGTACGCGGTGCCATCACCTTCGTACCAGTCGTCGTAACCAAATTGGACCCGTAGATATCCGCCATCCTTTACAAGCTCGTGATCGATGTCGAATGACGTTGAATGGGTGTAGTCATTCGATAAGTAATAATGCTCGTCGCCGTTGGGCCGCTGGACAGTGATTGCGCCGCCACTATCCGACACAGATCCGACAAAGACCCAGTCAGCGTCGCTTTGTGCGTCGCAAGGAACCCAGTGGATGTGCCACCAGCCGTTGTGTTCGCCATAGATATCAGGATAGTCGTCGGTGGAAGTGAGATTCACCTTCACCCCGGACGCCCATTTGCCGCTTGCATCGCAACCTTCTTGGCCATCGATGAAGGCAACACCTCCTTCTCGCGAGCCGGTTAAGGCATAATCTTGGTCGCCGTCCAAAACGTGCTCATGAAAGCCGGAGAGAGCAGCGGTATAAGCCTGCGGGGGTGCGGTCGTGTAATACGACTGCGCAACATCCACCCAAGCTGAACCCGAGACGGGATATGTAATGGATGTCGCCCAGGCCGAAACCGGTTGACTGCCCGAAGAGGCTCCTTCCCCCTCCGGAGCTTCACCGCAGCGTGCGTAAGCCTCTGCCCAGAACGTGCTTCTCGTCGTGTCAAGCTCCAGGAAACTCGTGTCATCCGGACAGACGATCTCGCAAGGGCAGGGGTCTGCGTGGACCGAGCCGTGCGGGGCCAACAACGACAGCCCCAACGACAAGGTGAATAAGAGCCGCTTCATTGCCGTGCCTCCTGAAACGTGATGGGTACGGACCGACGCCGGTCCGCAGATTCCGCCCGGACTGCCGCGCAAACTGGGTGCCGAGGACATCACTGTTCGACGGCGACGTTCCTGGCTACCTATCAAATGCCCAAACGGTCCCTTTTGGCGACAAAGATTTTTTGAGGTCTCTCCCGACGCCGGGTGGCATGTAACGCCGTTCACGAAGTTGTGTGCCATGCTCTCACGCCGCGAATGCGGCGGGTGAGCATGCGAGGCGGTCGGGTGGCACGCCGTGAGGTATGAAGGGCGTGGTCGAACGTCGTGCGGCGCTAACCGCGCGGTCGCCACGCCCATCCCTTCGGTCTGGGCGTGCCACCCGAGATGCATTCCCAAACATTTCGCCCAACGCAGCGAAAAGAGCCCCGTTCGCTCTTCCCACCCTCCCGTACCTGAGAGAGGTTGGATGTCGGTCGGGTGGCACGCCCTGAGGTACGAAGGGCGTGGTCGAACGTCGTGCGGCGATCCCTGCGCGGTCGGGTGGCACGCCCTGATGAGGTACGAAGGGCGGTCGGGTGGCACGCCCTGACGTAGGAAGGGCGTGGCGAACGACGTGCGGCGCTCCCCGCGCGCTCGCCACGCCCATCCCTTCGGTCTGGGCGTGCCACCCGAGATGCATTCCCAAACATTTCGCCCAACGTAGCGAAAAGAGCCTCGTTCGCTCTTCCCACCCTCCCGTACCTGAGAGAGGTTGGATGTCGGTCGAGTGGCACGCCCTGAGGTACGAAGGGCGGTCGGGTGGCACGCCCTGACGTAGGAAGGGCGTGGCGAACGACGTGCGGCGCTCCCCGCGCGCTCGCCACGCCCATCCCTTCGGTCTGGG
>JACCRE010000316.1 GCA_013813775.1 Planctomycetaceae bacterium | reverse complement strand
ATCAGGAACGGACTCTTGCCCGCTCTCTCTGGAGGCGGCGCCATCAAGCCCTCGCCCAAGCTTGTCACTACAGGACCCGCGGTAGCCCCAAGAGGGAAATACAACTGTAATACTAGGTCGGCTTCGGTGCTTCTACCGGCTCCCGGATCACGATGCGTAGAAGATCCCCAACTTTCCGCACGCCGGGTACGCGAAGCACAGATATGATCGCTCGCTTGTGAGCCGTCGTACTCCGCACTGTGCCTTCAAGAACTACGGTCCCTGAATCGGCGGAGATGACGAAATCGGCGTTGCGAAAACCGGCTTGGACGAGTGCGGAAGCGACGGACTCCGCCAGACGCTGATTGTTTGCTTGGTAGAGTTGAGGCGGCGTCAGAGCGATAGTCACGCGATTTTCCACATTCTCGACTCCCTCGACTTCATACGCGATCTTCACAGCGTTCGTCCAATCGCCGAAGCTCGACACCTCTCCCTCAATGATCACATGCCCGTTCCGGGCTTCGACTTCGGGCTTAAAGCCGCGGAATTTCGCCTCGTGAAGCCGGCTAGCGACGGCCGATGCCACAGCGAAATCGTTCGAGCCAAGCCATCGATTCCTATTGGGACGCTGTGCAAACACCCGACTCAGCCGCGGCGCCTCCGATTGGCTGAGACTCCGCTCACTCCCTTCCGCGGCAGGAGGCGTACCCTTGCCATCGATGGCCGTTGAAAGAATCAGCAGGATGATCGCGAATCGCAACAACGAGGCAGCGGCGAAGCGCCTCCGCTCCGTTCGCCATACCGAAGGCATCATTTCAATCCATCCGGAGCCGAATCGAGAATTGCTCATGGCGCGATTCTGGAAAGAATGTCGTCACTGACCCGCTCGGAACGGCAGGCTCAGATCGCTGTTTGATTCAACGCGCCAAGATACTCCGCGTTTCATGTTCGATGGAATTTCGCACCTTCAGTCACTTCACCGCGAAGTTCACGCTGTAAGTGGCGAGTTTTCCGCTCTGCACGTCTTCGACGGTGAGCTTCAGGACATGCGGGCCGAGCGTGAGGTCGGCGGGGATCTTCAGCTCATACGAATGGAAGTAGTCCTGCCGGTGCGAGCGGCAGAGGTCGACGGTCGGCTCGAATTCCATCTTCTTCGCGGGTTGTCCCTGTCCCGCCCTGAAGATCTCGATGGTGCTTTTGAGCTGGGTCTTGTAAAGCCCGTCCGACGGCTGCGGCACGCTCTTGAAGTTCGCCAGTTCGGCGTAGAGCAAGACGCGCTGACCCGGCGAGTATTCGTCGCGCTCGAAGCGCTCGAAGTTTCCGAAACTCACGATCTTGTGACAGAAGGCGACGTTCCGCATCTGCAGGTTCGCCTCGCCCTGCAATCGAGACACGGCGGTTCGCAACTGCTCGACCGTCTGTGTCACGCGATCGGACCGGTTCGGCAGCGCTTCGGAGTCAAAATAGTTGGCGACGCCCCACAGCATCTGCTGCCAGAACTCCTGGTCAGCGGCTTCAAGGCCGGGAATGGCCTGCATCGCGCGGGCTTGCTCGCCCGCCATCAGATAGACCAATCGCAAATGCACCTGGCTCTCGACGTAGCGACGACGTGTGGCATCGTCCGCTGGGGAGTTCGGTGAGTTGCCCAGAAAGGAAGTGCTGGCCTGTTCCGCTCGCGCTTCCGCGGCAGCCACCAGGTTCTGAACCTGCGAGACCCACTTCGCATTCTCCGGCGATGCCGCGATCGCTGAGGCGGGCTGTCCGTTGACCGAAGCTGGCGATCCCCCGGCGAGAGCTTCGAGCACCGGGATCGGCCGGGTCGCCGAGTGGCCGCCGGCGGCGACGTTTCCGGCGACAGATGCCGAAACAGGCACACTATGGCCGATCTGTTGCACCGGCGACGACGCGACGGCCAGCAGTTCGCTGTTTTCAATCGGCGGCGCCGAACTGGCAGCGGCCTCGGTCGATCCGAGCGGCAGGACCCGGCTTGTGTCGGCGTTCGCAGGAGCGGAATTGCCACCCCAAGGCGCCGTCGAGCCGAGAAGCGGCGCCGGAGCGGTCGCGACGGCCGTCGACGACGCCGGGCTTGCGGCTTCCAGCTCACGAACCATCTTGCGGATGCGGATCACCTGGCGAACCATCGCGCCGTCGAGCGATTTCCATTCGGCGAAGAGCTTGTCGCGCTCTTCGTTCGACGCATGTTTCAACTCCTCATCGATCAGCGCCAGCGTCTCGGCGTCGTGGCTCGTTCCCGCCGAACGTTTCGGCTCAGCCGGATTTGACGCAGCGGCGACGGCGGGTGGTGCCCCTTCGACCTTCTTGTCGGCGGAATCGACAGGAGCGCCGTCCGGCTTCGCGGGTGGGTCGTTCGATGCGACCTTGGCCTTGCCGGCCGCCTCTTTCTCTTGATCGGCGACCTTGTCTTTGGGCGGCTTCAGCGGCGCCGGCTCGGCGTCAGCGGTCTGCTGCGGGCTCGGCTTCTTGAACCACGCGAGAGGATTTCGCGAGGCGCCGGTTTGAGCGCAGCCGCTTGCCGCGACCACCAGCACGGCGGCGAAGCAGCGGCTGGTCGTTCCGAGCATAGGTCGCCTCATCGCGATTGGCGGCCGGAATCGGTGGGAATCGCCGGGAAGGGTGCGGGCGCAGCCTGACGGGCCGCCGGCGGGAAGGGCGAACCATAGGAGGATCATCAGTCCGCCGCAAGACGAACCGTTCGTCCGCGAACCTTCGCATGACCGCTCGTTCCGCGGATGACCTCTCTAGGATGCCGGGCTACCATGGCGAAACATCCATGGAGGAACTCATGCTCGCATGTCGCCGTCAGCCGGCATTTTGCACGATCGTTGCGGCTCTGTTTCTTGTGATCGGCTGCCAGCGATCCCGGGAAGGCGAGCCGCAGATCGATGCCGCTGGTCAACAAGACAATCCCGCAGCAGCGACGGTCACGCCCGACCCGCAGCCCGACGATGACGCTGCGGCCGCATTGCAAAAGGTGATCGACGACGTCGAAACGGGCGAAGCGGATGCCGTTTTGATGGCTCTCCCACCCAGCTATCGCGAGGATCTCGATCGTGTGCTCGCTCTCGGCTTGCGGCCGCTCGACCCACAGGCTCGCCGAGCCATGGCCGAGGCGGTCGTTGATCTTGCACAGACGCTGATCGAGAAAGAGTCGCTCGTTCTCGCCTCGGACCGTATCGAGCTTGCCGGCCCCGCGGCCCCGTTCGTTCGCGACAACTTCGCGGCGCTGTGCCGCGTCGTCGCGGCCGTCGCGCGATGGCCCGGCTGGTCGTCCGTCGAAAATCCTGACGCGGCGTCGCTCATCGCCGCGACGGTGCGGGCGGTTTCGATCGAGCCTTCGCTGATCGACGCTTTGCAAAAGGTCCGATTCCGCAATGTAGAAGGCTCAGACGAGAACCGGCGAGTTCTGGTTCACACCGGCGACGAGAAAGGCGGTGTCGAATTCGCCGTCGAACGAATCGAAGGTCGGTGGCTGCCGGAGAGAGTTGCCAGGCGCTGGTCTGCGACGTTGGACGATCTGGATACGGACCGGTTGTCGTCCCATATCGCCCAACGGGAAGCTGAACTGCGCGAGTTGACCTCTCGGATTCGCGACATCAGCCAATCACTGGCGGCCGTCGAAACTCAGGATGAGTTCAACACGCTCGCCGATCGTGCGGCGACGCTCTTGCTCGCCACGGCGGCCCAGGCGAAATCGGCCCCCCGCTCGCTCAAGGCCGACGAGTTCGCGACGGTGGTCGTTCTCGGCGAACTGAGCGAGGAGCAGAAGGATCGACTTGTCTGGGATCTCGCCTCGCACTCCGACGACCCATCAAACGGCATCGCCGACGCCGTCGATCCACGGGATCAAGGCGACCTCGTGATCTCGGTCGGTCCGGTGAGCGATATCGAAGCCTTCGCGAAACGCCTGCCAGGTGTGCAGGTCGAGCGCGTCGACGCGAAAGCGAAAAAGATCACGGCGCGGCTTGCCGCGCCGTGATCTTCGAGGTCGGAAGCCGTCGTGCCGAAGATCAGGCGGCTTCGGCCGCCTCTTCGTCTTCGTAGACGAGATACCAGATGTCGTTCGACGCGTTTTCGAGAATGACGCGGATGTTCTCGCTGTCGATCGACGCCGTCAGCTTCTCAAGAGCGTCGACGACGCGATCGACCTCGTCGCTGGTGATCTCTTCGTAATCGTCGCCTTCGAGCGATTCGTTGATGTCGGACATCCTGTCCTCCTCTGCGAAAGATCCTTGCGGGGCAGCATGGCGAGACCCGCCGCCATGACCCGGTCGCACTCCGGGCATCCGTAGCTATCGGCCCGCGGAGCCAGCGGCATGAGCGGTCCGCCGCCCGCACGACGTGCCGGAGAATCAGGAGTTTCCACTCGTCCGCGCCCGTTGGGCCGCCTGTTTGCTGCGAACTTTCTTGCCGGGCGTGACCTTGCCGGCTTTCTTCTTTGCGGTCGCCTGAGCCTTGGCGGGAGCCTTTCCGGCAGCTTTCACAGACTTTGCGGCCGCCTTGTTGGCCTTCTGCTTCGGTTCGTCTGAGGAGGCTCCGCCCGCGAAGATTCGGTCCCAACCTTCCGAGAACTTGATCGAGGTGCCCGTGTTGACGGTGTAGCCGGTCATCGAGAACGCTTTCCGAGTCGCTTATGTTTCCGGTTCATCCTGCTGCCGGCGGCCCGAGTGACTCCTCGCACCGCCGACCTTCGCCTTCGATGCTAACGGCTCGTGATGCATTGATCCACCGGCTCGTCTGAGAGTCCCATGCGGCGACGAATCGTGCGCAGCGGCTCGAGGAATGTCAGCAGCGGCAGGCCATCGACCGTCGGTTCATACCGCCGGCTGACTCCGTCCACCGCCGGACCGTTGAGAACCATCGACTCGATGATCCGCGTCTGGGACGCTGGTGAGACGGCATCGAAGGCTTCCGGCCGTCCCGCAGCGATCGCCGTGGCCGCGGCGAGACCATAGGCCGCCCAGTTGCTGGTCCCCGCGATGACGGCGTGGTCGGCGGCGACACGGCACAGGATTCGTGGATCGGCGATGCCTTCGAGTCGCATTGCGAGATCAGCCCAGGCGAACTTGCCGAGACCGAGTTCGTTGCCGCCGTCACCGAGGCCGATCGTCGTGAGCCCGTCGGCACGAGTTTCGAACACCGCAGAAAAATCGACCGTCCACTCGTCGATGACGACGCCGCGCATGTTGAGACAGCGCGACCAGAGCTCCTGCGGCACGCACTCCGCGAATCGGCTCGCCGCGGCCTCGCCGCATCGTGACCGAACCAGGTCGAGCGCGTAACAGGGGCCGACACGTTCGATGGCGATCAGGTGCGTCGTCGCAGGTTCCGCGCGCTCGACGATCAAAGCGAGTTCCGCGGCATTCCGACAGACACGCACGATGTCCGGTGCCAGACCTGCCGCAAGTGCCGCGGCGGAGAGAGCCGCGGCGCAATACGGATCGGTCACGAGCGTCGCCGTGTGACCAAGACGTTGCAACGTTTCCGCCAGAGCCACGGCGCCGGGAGGACCATCGGTCTCGGCGGCGGCCGGTTCGGCCAGCGGAATGTAGAAACCCGTCAGGATGATTGCGTGACCGGGGCCGGCCGCAAGCGATGTCGCGGCGGCCGCCAGTTCGCCGAGACCGAGCGGCTCGCCGGCACCTCCAAGCAGCCCTCGGCGTGCCGGGTCACGACGGATCGCGCGTTCGATCTCGACGAATGCCTCGTTCATAGTCGAAAGAAAAACGGGGAACGCTGACGGCGATCGGTTGTCGAAGAATACCGCAATTGCGAAGATACAAGGCCGCCCGCGGCCCGTGTTTCGGGCAGAATCTCTTCCGAACGACTGTTTGATGGCGACCCGGCTTTCGACCGCCGACATTCTAGCGGCGGCCCGCGCCGCCGACGGGAGATCGTCCGACGCTGCGCAGGCGGGTCGGCCTACGAAATCGGCAACTCCGGCACCGAGTCCTTCGCGTCAAACGTCGAGCGTTTCGCCACCCGCTTCCGTGCCACCGGTTGCCGGACCCGATCCGCCGGCAATGTCGGCGAGTCTACGCGAAGTGAAAGGCGAACGGGAGGAAGAGCTTCAGACGGTGGCGGGCCCGCCGTCTGTTCGACGGATGCTTGAAGCCGTCCAAGGCGGCGACGATGGCCCGCACCGTCCCGCGTCCATGGCGGCGATTCTGGGCGAGGTCCGCCGGCTTTGTGGTACCGCCGATCGCGCGCGGACGCCGGGTCTCGCCGCCAATTCACCGTCGGTCGAGCCAGGAAAACAGGGACGGGACGGCCAAGCCCCGTCATCGACTGCGGCGTCACGTCGGTCTGGCGGCTCGACCGCCGACATTCTCGCGGCGGCGCGGCGGCAAGGGGCCGCTCGCAGCACTGCGAGCACTTCGGCCGCGGCACAGCATCGAGAGCCTGGATCGGCCTCAAAGGAGGCGAAACCCCTTCGCGCAGTGCTGGTCAATGCGCCAAGAGACGACAGCAAGCCCCAGCCGGCTTCGATGGCTGACGTGCTCAGTCGCGTTCGGTCGGAGGTTCGGCAAATCGAAGCGGATCGCAAATATCCGCCGCTGCCGGAGATGGTCACGGCACTGCGTCACGCCGATCAGCGCAACACAAGCCGAGCAGCTGGTCGCCGTGAATCGCAGGATTGGATTTCCCGGATGAAACATTGGTTTTCGGAGACGCCCTAGCAGCCCGTTGAAGTATTCAAAATGCCTCGCGACGCGTCTGAGTCATGAGCCGAATTCCCTGCATTTCTCGACATTTGGCTGGTTCGTCGGCCGGTGCCGTCGATTACTTCAACAGGCTGCTA
>JACCRE010000313.1 GCA_013813775.1 Planctomycetaceae bacterium | reverse complement strand
GTCAGGAAGCGGTTGAAGCGAACCAACGGCCTCCGCTTCCTGACGGGCGCGGCTCCGTTGTCTTGTCAAACCGTCGCGAATCGCCCTGTGCCGGTTCGGAAACGAGTGCTAGAATTCCCGTGGCAATGACGCCACGGCGGCGAAAGCCGCCTGGGGAATGCAGATGACCGTTCAGGATCAAATCGCCGCGGAACTCGGCCGTCTCGCCGGCTTTTCCGGTCCCGGAACGGCCGTTGCCTCGGCCGCCGGGCCCGACGGCATGACCGTCGAGGCGGAACTTGCCGCCGTCGATGCCGTCGGATGTCTCGTGACGGAAGTCCGAGCCGAAGTGCCCAAACTCGCCGGTGCGAGCTTCGACGTGCTCAAAACGTGGGGCGAAGCCCTCAGCCGGCGGATCTCGTACCTGCTCGAAACGCTGGGCCTGCTCGAAGCCGACGAAGAGCACGGCCAGGTGCTTATTCGCTCGAACCCGCCCGATCGGCAAGGCTCGGCGACGGCGTATTATGAAGTGTTGCTCCGCGAAGACGGCCCCGGGCGGTTTTCGTTGCGGCGGTACGAAGCGCAGAAAGGCAGCACCGGCCGCGTGCCCGTCGAGATGCACCTGACCCATCAGGTGTTGAAGCGGCTGGCGCGAGATCTTGTGGAAACGGTGCCGGCGGGGCCGTAGACGAAAAAGTGAGGATGGCTTGGAGCCGCGTGCCTGAGTAATCTAATCGCTCCGACTTCCAATCAGGAGTGGTCATGTTTACCCGCGCTTCCCTTTGCCTCGCCTCGCTCCTTTGCGCCGCGCTCGCTGTTGCCGACGAGCCGGCTGACGAGCCAAAGCTCGAAATTTCAATCAGCATCGACGGCAAGACCGTCGATGCGGTGTTCGACGAGCCCGTGACCGCGACGATCGACGGTCAGCCTCATGTGGTGAAGCTGACTGCGAAGCCGACTCGATTGTTCTCGAAGGCGAACGTCGAATTTCGGTATCCGAGCTACTTCACGTATGAGTTCGATAATGAGACGCCCCGTGTGACGATCTACACCGTCGAGGGGCGTGAGTCGACTTTGATGCTGCAGATCTTCGACCAGGCAGGCCTCACTTCGACAGAAGCTATGAACTCGGTCGCCTCGGAATTGCGGAGCGCTTTCGGCGATTCGTTCGCCGGCGTCAATGAGATCGAGACGCGGCTCGGAGGCAAAAACGTTCGTGGCCGTCGCATTACGGCGAATTTCGCCGGTCAACAACTTCATCAGGATGTTTTTCCTCTTGCCGGAGTCACCGGCATCTTCATGCACCAGCGAGTGGCCAATGCTGACAGTGAAGTCGCGGCAGAGGTGAAAAGCGTCGAGCAACTGCTCAACGAGACGTTTCGCGTCAAGACATCGGCTGCTAAGAGAAAGGCGGCTCCAAAGAAGCAGTAGCTAACCGCAATCTTTCTCTTCCAGCACCGCCACATACGGCAGATTGCGGTACTCATCGTCGTAGTCGAGGCCGTAGCCCACGACAAATTGGTCGGGAATCTTAAAGCAGTGGTGGTCGGGCACGATTTCGACTTCCTGCCGGCCCTCTTTCCACAAGAGGACGGCGCTCTTCAGGCTCGCGACGTTGCCGTGGCTCAGTTGTTCGAGCAGGCCGGCGAGCGTGTGGCCTGTGTCGAAGATGTCGTCGATGAGCAGCACGTGACGGCCCGTCAGGTCGGGCGTCAGGCTCACGTTGATCGCGAGTCGTTCGGCGCGCGTGGCTTTGCCGCGATAGCTTGAGGCCTGAATCAGCCCGATCTTGAGCGGCAAATCGATGTGGCGGACCAGGTCGGCGAGCAGCATCAGGCTGCCGGTGAGCACGCCGACGATCGTCAACGGTTTGCCGCGATATTCGTTCTCGATCGTGGCGGCAAGCTGCGCCACGGCGGCCTGAACCTCGTCGGCGGAGATCAGCGTCTTCACGGCGGAAGGTTCCGAAAGCAGCGGATGGAGTAAGCGAGGCGAACAGTCTACGCCATGATCGGTCGCTTGGAGAGTTGAGACAGACCGGGTTCAATGAGTTGTTTCTCCAGCGGAGTCAATCTCTCTCCCCTCTCCCGAGGGAGAGGGGTCTCCTTGGACCGCTTAAGAACGCTGGGAAGCATGCATGGCCGCGAATTGGAACACTGCAGAACTCGCCGGTCATACGATTGAGGTCTTCGCGCCCGAGCAGCCAAAGGCCGATGTTACTTTGCTGATCTTGCCGGACTTCGGCGAGCGAGTCTCGGCGAGCGCCGAGCTGATGTCGGTTCTGGCGGAACGGCAACTCCCGGCGGTCGCGCCCGCCGGTGAAAGCTGCTGGTGGCTCGATCGTCCTGAGCCGGCCTTCGATGACGAGATGACGGCGATCGGCTATCTCATCGAACATGTTGTGCCGTTTATCGAGCAAAGGTTCGGTGTGCGTCCGCCGGGCGTGAAGTTGCTCGGGCGTGGAGTTGGAGGACAGGGAGTCTTGCAGCTTGCGTTTCGTCGCCCGAAGGACTTTCCTGCGGTCGCGACGATCGATCCGGCGATCGACTTTCATGAACTGCATGGTCGAGGAACCGTCATCGACGAACTCTTCCCGAACCGCGAAGCCGCCCGCCAGCAGACGGCTTTGCTGCGGCTTCATCCTGCCGGTTGGCCGCGTCGCATGCGTCTGATCGCTGACCGGCAAGGTTTCTGGTTCGGCGGTGCCGACAAGCTCGAAATGAAGCTCAAATCGATGGGAATTCCGATCGACACGACGTTCGAAGAGAGCGGCGATGGCGACGGAGCGCACTTTTTCGAGATGCACGTCGCGAGTGCGGTCGCATTTCTGCTCACCGAGCGGATAGCGCTGCCCGTAGTGCCGCCCGACCGCTACTGAGCACCGTTGAACTCGGTGCCGTTGACGACCTGCCAGTACATGCGGGCCGGATAGAACTTGATCTCCTGCGCCGAGGCGTCGCCGGAGGCTCTTCCGTCGGAATTCTTCTTCGCGATCGTCGCGGCGCGGCGACCGAACGACTTCAGGATGTACTGGCCTTTCGACTCGTCGTACGTGACCTGATCGGCGACGCCCGAGAAGCCACGACCGTCGATTTGCACGTTGCCTTCACCCAAGACTTCGCTATACGCGGCGGCGGTCTCGGTTTTGGAATGTTGAGTGAGCGTGAGTTGGCCGCACTTCATCCAGCCGCCTTCGGCGGGGCCGCGATCGACCCGGTCGGGATCGATCGTCTGCGTTTTGTCGGCGACGGGCCCGTATACGATGCGCACGCGGTCGTGAAACGTCGTCGTGCGCTGCTTGATGTTGCCGTCACTCGTGCCGTTGAATCGCACAAACAGATACTCCCACGCGTCGCCAACGGGCTGACGCGAGGCGTTCGCCCGCACGGCGTTATCGGCGGTCAGCGAAGCGCGATTGCCGTCGCCGACCTTCCACATCTCAATATGGCCGGGACCGAGGGCATGCGTGGCGCCTGTCCGTTGGTCGAGATGGAACTCGAAGAACTGGGCGCGGCGGATGCTCACCAGCTTGTCGCCCTCGAACTCCTGTCCGTCCACCCCCACACCGGTCTTGCAGATCACCTCCGCGACTTCCGGGCGCGTCGAAGGCTTCGCGGAGTCGCCCCCGCCCGCCGCGGCGAAGTCGAACCGCTCGGTGAGGCGAACTTCCATTTCCTGGCAGCTCATCACGTCGTTCTGCATCTTCGTCTGCACATCGCCGAAGAAGACCGCCTTGTCTCCTTCGAAGTCCATGCGCTCCATCCACCAGACTTGCAGACGTTCTGGCTCCGCTGGCTCGCCGGCGGCTTCGGTCTTGGGCAGGTCGGCATCGTCGGCGAGTCCCAGTGATCCCGACACGCCCTTCGCAGGCAGCAACAGCACGCCGCGGCCCTCGACCCACGCGCGGTTCTCCTTGCGGTCGAGGTTGATATTCATGCCGTAAAGATCAGCGCCGCCATCGTGAACCTGCGCCGGGCTGGCTTCGCTTTCGGAACCGTCGGCCGCAACCGACGCGGGCTTGCCGTGAATGTGGATGAGTTCCTGATCCTTGCCGCGACTGAAGAGATCGAGCCGGTCGCCGTGGATGGTCAGCGGCTCGTCGGAGCCGCTACGCTTCTGCCGGACGAGCACGCCGCCGGTCGTATGCACCTCGCGGATCTGCCCGCCGCGGTTTGCTTCGCTACGATCGGCGGAAGCGTCCTTGTCGGCCGTCGCCTGTTCGTCGTTCTGTCGCTCGACGGTGACGTTGATGATCTCGGCGACAAGCTCAATCGGCTCCGGCGGAGCGGGCGGCTGCTCAGGAACGGCGGCGGAAGAGGCTTTCGCCGGTGCCGGTTCGGCCGTTGCGGGATTCGGCAGCGCCCGAGCCGTAACGGGGACTTCGAGCGTTCGAGGTTCCGGCGGCGGAGCCGATGGCGGACTGTTCTGATGCTCGGCCGACGCCAGCCGGATCTGACCTCCCGTCGGTTGCAACGCCGATCGCGATGCCGTCTCTGGTGCCTGAGGAGCGGGCGGATCGACGAACGTCACGTTGAGTGTTTTCGCGTCCGCAGCGAGTTCGGGGCTGCGCAGCATCACGAGCCCGCGGCTGTTCGGTGTCTGTGTCGCTTCGGCGATGAGTCGCACCGGCTGCATGCGGCCCGATGCCGCGATTGACGTCGATGCGGGTTTGGCCGTCGCTGCTCCGTCTTTCGGATCCAGCCACAGGTCGAGCCCATCGGCATCGAGCCGGAACGACTGCGGCGGTTGTTCGACTTCGGCAAGCCCCGTCAGCCGTATGAGGTCGAGACCGTTCTCGGCTCGCACGCGATGCAGATGCTCGCTCCAGCGTGCTTCAAGTTCGAGAACGCCCTGTTCATTGAAGTGACGCAGGTTCCCGCGGCCCAGACACACGACGGCAGGCGGCGTCTTGTCCTGCGCAGGCACAAGGGAGATCGTGGGGCTGCGGAGGACGCTCGATCCCTGATGCGCGACGACTTCGCCGCCTTCGCGGCTGAGCGTGGTCGCACCCGTGGCGGCGTCATAGACGAGCTTCGTCAGGCTGGCGACGAACTCGTTCGCGGGCGACCTCAAGACAGCATTCTCGCCCTTTGCAACCAGCCACTTCACGCCCAACTGCTCATCGATGGCCTGAAAACCGTCCCCCTCGGTCAGCGTGCCGTCCGCGACCTTTTGCCGCCGCAGCGCAGCTGCGACCTTCGCGTCGTCGGTCGAAGGTTCGAACCAGACTTCGAGCGTGTCACATTCCAACGAGTCGGCGCCGCCT
>JACCRE010000308.1 GCA_013813775.1 Planctomycetaceae bacterium | reverse complement strand
TCGCGAGGCATTTTGAATACTTCAACGGGCTGCTAAGCAACGTGATCAACGAATCGTGTCGGTCGTCCACGACACGTTTATGGCACGACGATCATAGTACAGCCTGACTTTCAGCGATACGACCGCTAAGACGACGCCTGTCATTGAGGCCGCGATCCCGTCGGCCACGATGCTGAGTAGAGCGCGGCCAACTAATCATCTGCCATCACCATGAAACTGATTGGAACATGGATGGTTTCTCGCTGCGGCGCTGCGACATCAACAGCGAGTGTGTCACGTATAAATAGACGCGATGACATATCATACACATCATCACCTGCAAAAGTCACTTTCACTAAAGACTGACCTGAGCTATAGTTTGCGAGATCGTCCCTCGCTGCCCCTTTAACGATTTCTGCCGCAAGGTACGGGCTACTCACACGCGCCGCCAAGATGGAGAGCGGTTCTCCGTCCGTGGATCGCCGAATTTCAACGATCGACATTCGGCCACTTCCAACCTTAACGACTCCCCATGACAAAGTCGCTGGTGAGGCATAAATCTCAGGAAGTATCGTACCAGCGACTCGAAATTTATTGGAACCATTTGACGGCTTATTGCACACTGCTTCGGCGATGATCTCGAATTTTCCTGGAGTAGCCCCTTGCGACGCGTGTGCATCGAGCCAATATGTCACTACCCGACTTGCATCAAAGACCTCCTCCTTCCGCAAGGACCATTTAATCTCGGTGCCTGACGGCGATTGCGAACGAACGTCAACAACCCTGAGATCAGAGCGACCAGTTTGGAAGCTTACAGAACGCCTCTCAGTCCCTCCCGGTACCAATTCATTAAGAACCACAATCCTGGGATGAATCGTCAGGTCTGGCGACGGCACCTGATATTCTATCTCAAAGCGAAAAGCGTCGCCCGCTGTCGTGGCTAAGTCGATGCGGCTATGCATCACACCGGATTGCTCCCCCACATTCACACTGACTTCAATCTCCTTTGAACTACCAGGAGGTAGCTGCATTCCGTCCGCCGCTGTACTGGTACATGCACACGACTTTTGTACGACATGGACCGTTGCGGCTTTTTCACTAGGGTTAGCGATGCGAAATCTATGCCGTATAATCTGGTGTGGCGATACTAGCCCCGCATTGTATGTTTGCACTGACGGTACGCTCTTTGTGCCATCAGTCGGCCGATCACATCCGCCAACTAGTACCGCCGCAATCAAAATCCATCTCCAAAGGGGTGGTCGGCAAAATGCTTCGGTACTCACAAAACAGGGATGAAGCATTAGGATCTCCCGTGTGCCTGTTGGCCGACGTCACGCGTAAAAAACCAGACTAATAAGATACACTTATTAGTCTGGCTAGGCACGCTTATCCTCCATAAGTAAGATCGCATCCGTCCGGCACCGGATTTCCCGACTGATGGTCGAAGTCTTCTGTTCCACATTGGTTGCCGCTTGTCATCAGCGAGCAATTACCTGCTGAGCCCAATTGGCCAATGTAATTCCAGTACACACTACACTTCTTTTCTGCATTCGGCGGGTTGTTGAACTCTTCCGTACACTCATCGGCCGCCCCCCCGCTAATACATCCTGTGTAATCGTTCGGCACTGTGTTCACGCAGACGTTCTCCAAAGGCCATTGCCGGTTAACCCACGTGCATCCACTACAGCCGCTGTCCTGTTTTATGCCGCAGTCCCATGTGCCGGCAACGACAGGCAATGCGATTCCCGCGATCAAAAGAACAGTGGCAAAAAGCGTTCTTCTCTTAAGCATCTCACACTTCTCCAACTGAAGGCTGACGGGCTTACTGCTTTCGATGCCGCCAAAAAAACGTTGCAATCACAACGATTGCGATCACAACATTGAGCGCCACAAGTGCTGTAGTTGATAATTTCCATGATGATGATAGGCTGTCGCGCTTGACCAAAGGTGGGTCGCTAATTAAATACTGTGTGCCTTGAATCCGGTCTGTCACAAGCGTCGGCTTCGGAAACACCAGCCGAAACGTCGCCTCGGGAACGGACTGATTGACTGCCTTCACTTTAGCTTTTATGTGATGCCGCTGATCTGCACTGGCATCATCATGTGAGAAGATGACCTCCTCCATCTCCGTAATGAACCAAGCGCCTTCGACTTTTGTCATCTTTGTCTTTCGCCGCTCGGCTGCGAGCCGTCCGTCTGCGCCTGTAGCTTTCATTGCAGAGATTAAGAAACCCTTCTCGGCAGCCAGCCACACATCAAATACGCCTTCTTCGTCGGGAACTGTTAGATGGAAAAGGGTCTCGCCATTGTCTTGTTTCTCGATTTCGACGTTATCAGCGTTAGCAAGGAGATCTGTTAGTTTCGTATTATGGAATATGCGGTATCCGCAGAACATATCTCGTGCTGGCGGGAATTGAAGAGCATCGCCTGCTTCTATAATTCCGATCTTCCGACTCGGAACGAATGTACGCGTCTGAATCCCGTCGTAGCTCATCGCCTTTTCATACTGTTGTCTCCACGAGCCTTTTTCATCCAATACCTGCACCTGCACTTTCTGGCGACATTTTCCGCCATCAAAAACAATATCTCGGTAACGCTTATGTTGGCGAGTTGTTGAAGTACCGTCTTCTTCTACGGCAAGCTGTGATTCGAACTCGGTCACCTCGGCATGAAACGACTGGATAAGATTTAGATTGGCGGACATGCCGTCACGTGCCAGGGCAAGAAGTTCTTCGTCGGGAGCATCATCGCCCATGGCACGCAATGGAATGATGAGGCAAAGGATGAAACAAAGGCGGCCCATTCGGCGGGACAAAGAAACACAAAAGTTCGAAATGCGAGGTCTCATGGAGATGGCCCTGAGGTGCTGAGAGGTACTGGCGAGCATACCATCGTGTGATAAAAACAAAGTGAAGCAGGCCTCGCGTTACCACCAGGCATCTGAGGTATTATCGTAATGTCGTTACTCCGACCGAATAGGCACACGCTGATGAATGTCGACATAGAACAACGTCGGCGAAAGGCGTCGGTATGTTGCCACCCTTCTGGAGGCGAAGCCATTACACGTTAATCCGGACGAGTCACTACATATCATCCTCGAACCAGCGAGTCTATCAATGCTGACCACATAAAATCCATCCGGCCAACTAAACATGTCTTGTTCATCGATATCCTTCTGCAGAGTCTGCCGAGAGCCACTGCCCCACAGTTTACATTGTATGCCAAGATGTCGCGGATCATAGAAGGCCTTAATGACTGTGAGCAACTTCTCGCGCGGGACAGTTGCTGGAAGATTATGGATGGCAAAGAGATCCTGCCCCCAATCGAAACTGCTTCCCAACATATGTTTCCACCCGTTCTCCGGCCCGCCGGCGGCCTCGTTGAAATACGACAGCGAGTGCGGGTGGTTCCGCAGGCTGCTCGTGGCCGAGCCGGCCACGCACAACA
>JACCRE010000307.1 GCA_013813775.1 Planctomycetaceae bacterium | reverse complement strand
GCGTCATAGACTTTCCGGAGAGACTCTCAGAGCTGAGCCGTCTACTCCCGAGCGGCAATGCCTGGTTCTGGCTTGCCGCCGTGCCTTTCAACTTCGGCCCGATCACTGCTCCGATCGCGCCCGATTTGGTACAACACCGCACAAACGAAGTCGCGAATCTATCACGAAGGCTTGATGCGATGAGCATTGCGATCACCGGCGTGCATGCGCGCCAGATCCTCGACAGCCGCGGGAATCCGACGGTCGAGGCCGACATCGAACTCGAAGACGGCACGATCGGCCGCGCCGCCGTTCCCAGCGGTGCGAGCACCGGCGCCCACGAAGCGAACGAGCTGCGCGACGGCGACAAGAAAAAGTGGCTCGGCAAGGGCGTCACGAAGGCCGTCGAAAACATCAACGAACACATCGCCGACGCGATCATCGAGCTCGACGTGACCGATCAGGCCACGATCGACCGCACGATGCTCGATCTCGACGGCACCGAGAACAAGAGCAAGCTGGGTGCGAACGCGATTCTGGCGGTCTCGCTCGCCAGCGCCCACGCCGCCGCCCGGCATAGTTTGCTGCCGCTGTTCCGCTATCTTGGCGGCGTCGGCGCGAACACGCTGCCCGCTCCGATGATGAACATCATCAACGGCGGAGCGCACGCGAACAACGGCATCGACATGCAGGAGTTCATGGTGATGCCGCTGGGCTTCGACACCTTCAGCGACGGCCTGCGAGCCGGCGTCGAGATCTTCCACAACCTCAAGAAGATTCTCGGCGACAAGGGCTACAGCACGGCCGTCGGCGACGAGGGCGGTTTCGCCCCCGACATCAAGACGAACGAAGAGGCCATTCAGGTCATCTTGCAGGCGATCGAGAAGGCCGGTTACACGCCCGGCGAGCAGGTGAAGATCGCCCTCGATTGTGCCGCGACCGAGTTCTTCAAAGACGGCAAGTACACGATCGAAGGCAAGGCCATCAGCCCCGAGCAGATGGTCGACATGCTCGCCGGCTGGGCCGAAAAGTACCCGATCTGCAGCATCGAAGACGGCTGCTCGGAGGACGACTGGGACGGCTGGAAGGCGCTCACCGATCGCGTCGGCGACGACGTGCAACTCGTCGGCGACGACCTGTTCGTGACGAACGTCAAGCGGCTCGAAGAGGGCATCGGCAAGGGCGTCGCGAACAGCATTCTCATCAAGGTCAACCAGATCGGCACGCTCACCGAAACGATCGACGCCGTGCAGACGGCCTATCGCAACGGCTACACCGCCGTGATGAGCCACCGCAGCGGCGAGACCGAAGACACCACGATCGCCGACCTCGCCGTCGCTCTCAACACAGGGCAGATCAAGACCGGCTCGGCAAGCCGCACCGATCGCATCGCCAAATACAACCAGCTTCTGCGGATCGAGGAGATTCTCGGTGCGGAAGGCAAATACGGCGGGACGATCTACTAGGTTGAGGGTCGATGGTTGAGGGTCGAAAGTTGAATCGAAGCCCACGGGCCGCGGCCGGTGGGCATTTTTTATGGATGTTCAAATCTCAAACACCCGCGACGAGAGTTGGGGCGAGACCCTCGCCTTCTGGGGGGCGTTGTTGATCGCGGGAGGGCTCTTCGCCGCCGTCGCGCTGGCTCCGAAGCTCGAAACGCTCGCGGAGTTGAAACTGCGCTACGCGGAAAACCAACACCGGCTCGTCGCGATGGAAAGGCAGGCGAACGAACTTCAAAGCGTCGCCGACGCGCTCGAACACGATCCCGCGTTCGCGTCGGAGCTCGCGAAGCTGGAGTTCGCCGCCGGCCGTCGCGGCGATGAGTCGATCGCCGTCGCCGCAGAGCTTCGCCTTGGAGGCCAGCGGGATGCGATGCTCGACGCGACGACACCGCCGAACACGGCCGGGTCGGTCACGCAGGCGATGCTGTCTCCGCTCGCGAATCATCGCGGATTGAGAATCGCAATGCTCATGGTCGCAGGGGGCCTCGTTCTGCTGGCGTTTCTTCTCGACGCGCAGACGGCCGCGGTGCAAACGTTCGGCCAGAAGGCGATCACCGTCTCCAAGGGCGTCGTGTTTCGCTATCGCAGAGCGGCCTGAGCCACGGGCTGGCCCTGGCGGCACTTGTCAGAGAGGTGGACAACACGCCTTCGCAGTCATGCCAGGGCGGGAGCCTGACCTACGCCTGCCATTCCCTGTTCGCCATTCCCTGTTCGCCGTTTTCTTACGGACAGCGGCTGCGGATTCTCGCGAGCATCGCCTGTTCGAGAGCCGGGTCGCGGCCGAGGGCGATCCAGCCCGACGGGGCGGCTTGTCCCACCACGAGATTCAGATCTCGCTGCAACGGCTGATTGATCTGGAACGTCGCGCCGCCGGCGGTGTTCGCCACGGGTCCGCGGACGTCCTCCTGCTCTTTGTAGGCTTCGACGGTGACGAAGTAACCGCCCTGTCCCGGCATCAGCCGCACGAGCGCCCGCCGACGAATCGACTGAAGCGTGCTTTCGAGTCGATTGTCGAGGCCCACGCTGTCGCGGTTCCAGGGCTCGAAGATGTTGGACCCGACGACGTAATCGGTCTCGATCACGCCGTCGAGCTTGCTCTCGCGTGCGATCGGGAACTTAAAGTCGTGGATGGCGTCGATCGTGCGCTCCCAGGCCATCTCCGACTGCTGCACGGGGATGAAGACGGGGTTCGTCGTCGCCAGCGGCGCATGCAACGACGCGCAGCCCGATGCCCCTGCGATCAACGCGGCGATGCACAACAGGAACGTCGAACGCGACATGGCAATCGGAATGGGGGAAGACGAGTCGTTCGTACTCTGTCAGGGCTGAAATGAAGGTCGGGTGCCACTGGCTCCGCCGGTGCTTCGGGGGAATGACGCTCCCATTCGCACTGGCGGAGCCAGTGGC
>JACCRE010000300.1 GCA_013813775.1 Planctomycetaceae bacterium | reverse complement strand
TTCAGGAGGACCAGTGCCGGATTAGGAAAGGGTATGCCGACGCCAACTTCAGCAGCCTGCGGCGGATGGCGCTGAGCCTCTTGAAGAACGAACGGACGGCCAAGGTCGGCATCAAAACAAGCGCCTCACCGCCGGTTGGGACGAGACCTACCTCGAAAAAGCCCTACTGGGATAAAGAGTTAACGTGCAATCGCCCTGTATAGCAGGCGATCACTGTACCCGCGAGACAGAGGTGAAAATGCCGGGGGCAGCTTCACTCGCACCGCCCAATCATACGTCGTCCCCCGGTTCGAAATGCCGACCTGTCGCCGCCGCAACATCGAACGCTGCATCGGCCGACTCAAGGTGAACCGGCTGCTGGGCAACCGCTGCCGAAAGGGCAATTTTTTCTCGGGTGGGAATAAAACGGCTTCGTCGCGTCGTTACTTCAATAGCCCGACGGACAGTATGAGTGAGCCAGACGACCGAGCAACGCAATTCCTGCGGCACCTGGAGCCTCTCCAGGGAGCGTTGGAAGCGTATTGCCGGCGATCGATTCACGACGCGAGCCACGTCGAAGACGTGCTGCAAGGTGCTGTGGCGGATGCCTTCCGTGATTTCCACCGCTACGCCGAAGGCACGAACTTTCGGGCGTGGATCTTTCGCTACTTGAACCTAGAAATCCTGGAACAAAATCGAAGGACGAATCGCAATCAGCGCGAGCAGGTTTTCGTGGCAGAACCAACCGCTGCGGATCTGTCGACGCCGAATGCCCCACCGCCTGGCGAGTTGCTCGATGACCTCGAACCTCTGCTCGACGACTGTGACGACGCGCTCGCTGCCGCCCTCCGCGACCTTCGCGACCGCGAGCGCAGCGTGTTGCTTTTGCGGGCCGTCGGCGAATTGAGGTATGCCGAAATCGCCGAGGTACTGGACGTTCCGGTCGGCACCGTGATGAGCAGTCTCTCTCGGGCACGCAGCACGCTCAAAACTCGATTGACTGAACACTGTCTCCAGCAGGGACTGCTGCGAAGCAACGCCTCTCGATCGTCTGACGTTCCCCGGGATGGGACGGAAGACGTGAGGTCGATCCGATGAAACGGAACCAGATGAACTGCGATGAGACCCGCCGCCATTGGGACGTGTATCACGATTCCGAGGGGGACGCCGAACTCTACTTGCAGATGAACGAGCACCTCGCCGAGTGCCCAGGGTGCGCCGAGTGGTTTCATCAGCAAAGCCGGCTCGAAGACTTGCTGTCCGCAAAGCTTCGAGGTGCGACCGCTCCTTCGGCGGAACTCTGGCAGAATGTACTCATGAAGAGCAAGGTCACGCCGGTCGCGTCGCCGAAAAAACGATTTCCGCTCGCGCCCTTGTTGCTGGTCGCCGCATCCGTGCTCGCGTTGCTGAGCGTGTGGGCGTCAGTGCCAACGGACGGGCCGAGTCTCTCGCAACTCACGGCTGCCGAGCACGAAGCGTTCAGCCGTCACCTCCGTGAGGTCGACTATGCGAGCCAGTCGGATCTTGAAGTTGAGGATTACCTGCAACGGCGCGTGAGCTTTCCGGTCCGCTGCCCGCCGCGAAGCGACACCGGCTTTCACGTTCGCGGAGCGGGATTGTGCCGTTTGGACGGCAGCGAAGCCGCCTATCTCGTCGGCAAAGTGGGTGACGCTCCGGTCTCGATTTTCATTCTGCCGCGCGCGGCGCTCGCCGCTTTCCCGCACCAGCGGAAGGCCTTAGCGCGGGAAGCGACGCACCGCTGCCGTGAAGGCGCGTACGACATGATCATGGCTGAGATCGACCAAAGCGTCGTCCTCATCATCGGCGACGCCGAACCGAAGCGGCTGGAGCGGGTGCTACGCGCCTACGGCACGTATCCGCACGCCGGCAACGTCGGCCCCATGTCTGTCGCCCTCAGCATTTGATCTACGACAACTGATGTTGGTGCTTTCGATTTTGGACCTACGGAGACACGGATGATCCGCGGAGCGCTCAAGAACCCCCACCTGATCGTCGTCGTTGCCCTCGCCGTCATGGTGCTTGGCGTTGCGTCGTACCGGAAGATCCCGGCCGACCTCTTGCCGATCTTCAACACGCCCGCGGTGCAGATCGTGACTTTCTATCCCGGCATGCCGCCGGAAGTCGTCGAGCAGGACATCACCAGCCGGATGGAGCGCTGGACGGCGCAGTCCGTCGGCATCGATCACCAGGAATCGAAGTCGATGCTCGGGGTCTCCGTCGTGAAGGACTTCTTCCGCGAGGACATCTCGATGGAGACGGCGATGGCTCAGGTGACGAGCTACGCCGTCAGCGACATGTACTACCTGCCGCCGGGCACCGTGCCGCCGATGGTCATGCCGTTCGATCCGACGGCCTCGGTGCCGCTGTGCCTGGTCAGCGTCTCCAGCACCGAGATGAGCGAGAAGGAACTGTACGACATCGCCTACTTCGAGCTGCGGAACCGGCTCCAGGCGATCCAGGGTGTCATTGCCCCGGCGGTCTACGGTGGTAAGCTCCGCCGCATCCTGGCCTACCTCGACCGGGACAAGCTTGACGCCCGCGGTCTGTCGCTGATGGACGTGCAGCGGGCGCTACGACAGCAGAACGTGCTGATCCCCGCGGGTAACGCCAAGATGGGGGAGACCGACTTTCAGATTTTCACGAACGCTCTGCCGGACACCGTCGATGCCATCAATCTCACGCCGATCAAGACCGTAGATGGCCATCCCGTTCTGCTTCGCGATGTCGGCGAGGTGCAGGACACGGGGCAGATTCAGACGAATATCGTTCGCACGAACGGGGCGCGACAGGTCTATATCCCCATCTACCGTCAGCCGGGCGCGAATACGATCGCCATCGTCGATTCGATCAAGGACGGTCTCGGGCGGATCTCTGAGCGGCTCAAGGAGCGGAACGCCGACGACCCGAAAATGCAGAGCCTTGTCCTGTCGGTCGTGATGGATCAGTCGGTGGGCGTGCGGCAGAGCATCCAAAGCCTGCAAGTGGAAGGTCTGCTTGGCGCGCTGCTCGCCGGCCTTGTCGTCGTAATCTTCTTGCGCAACCTGCGACTCACGCTGATCATCCTGCTCGCCATTCCGCTGTCGATCCTCGCGGCGTTGATGGGCCTCTTCTACACCGGCGATACGCTCAACGCGATGACCCTGGGCGGGCTGGCACTCGCGGTCGGCATCCTGATCGACCAGTCCATCGTGGTCCTGGAGAACGTCGTCCGTCATTCGCGGATGGGCAAGTCGCCGATGGAGGCGGCTGTCGACGGCACGCGGGAAGTGGCCATGCCGATCCTGGTTTCGACGATCACCTTCTGCATCGTGTTCTATCCGATCGTCTTCCTGTCGGGCATCCCCCGGTTCCTGTTCACGCCACTCGCGGTCGCCGTCACACTCACGATCGTCGCGTCCTATTTCGTGGCGATCTTCTTCGTGCCGACGGTGACCGCCAAGCTGCTGGCGCGAGGAACACTGACGTCGGCAGGAGAAGACTCACAAGGCTGGCTGGGGCCGGTCATCCGGGGCTACGGCTGGCTGCTGCGGCGGACGCTCCGCTGGAAATGGGCCGTGATTCTGGCGTCCGTTCTGATCTTTGCTGGATCGATGCTGCTCTTTCGAGACATCGGCCAGGAACTGTTCCCAGCGACCGATGGGGGCCAGTTCACGATGCTCGTGCGATTGCCGTCGGGCACGCGGATCGAGCGGACTGAGGAGACGATCGCCAGAATCGAACAGGTCATTACCGATCGGCTCGGCGAGCCGGACCCCGCCTTTGCGATCGGCGAGGAACAGCACCCAACCTCGGCGCTCCAGATGGTGATCTCCAACATCGGCGTGCTGATGGACTGGCCGGCGGCCTACACGCCGAACACCGGCCCGATGGACGCCTTCGTGCTCGTGCAGCTCAAGGACAAGCCCGGGCGGCCGGACGTGTTCGACCTTGTCGCCGATCTTCGACGCGACTTGAACGAGAAGTTCCCGGGAGTGGAATTCGCCTTCGATACCGGCGGGATGACGACCGCCGCTCTCAACATGGGCGAGCCTTCGCCGATCCATTTTCAGGTGACGGGGTCGAAGCTGGACGCCGCGCAAAAGATCGCGCGGCTCGTGAAAGCGGAAGCGGAACAGATACCGGGCACGGCCGATGTGCGAATCGCGCAGCGGCTGGATTATCCGGTGCTGAACGTGGAGATGGACCGGGTTCTCGCAGCGCACCAGGGGGTGACGGTCGACGACGTCATGAAAAATCTCGTCAGCGCGACGAACAGTTCGATCGGGTTCGACCCGGCCTTCTGGATCGACGAGCGGAACGGCAACCACTACTTCATGGGAGTGCAGTACCGCGAGGAGGACATCAACTCGCTCGACACGCTTCGCTATGTGCCCGTCACAGGGAGCGGAAGCGTGCAACCGGTTCCGCTGGAGAACGTCGCCAAGATCACGCAGACGACCGGTCCCAGCGTCGTCCATCACCGCAACATTACCCGTGCGACCGACATTTACGCCAACGTGTTGCCGGGCTACGACGCCGGTTCGGTCGTCAAGGCCATCGAGCGCCGTCTGGAGAGCAACCCGGAACTCGATCTGGTTTCCCATCAAACGGAGCGAGGCCCCGTCTACGACGTCGCCGGCCCCGATTACGCCGGCAAGGGCTATTCGATCGAGATGCAGGGCGAGGTCAAAAGCATGCGGGACGCCTTCGATCAGTTCGCGACCGGCATGGGCATCGCCGCCCTGTTGATCTTCCTGGTGATGGTCGCCCTTTTGCGATCGTTCGTGACGCCTTGGGTGGTGATGGTCACGATTCCTCTGGGGCTGGTCGGTGTCGCCGTCGCACTCTGGGCGACCGACACGTCGCTCAATATTCAGTCGCTGATGGGAATCATGATGATGATGGGCATCGTGGTCGAGTACTCGATCGTGCTGCTCGACTTCGCCGACCGGCGTGTCGAAGAAGGCGCAACGCCGGAGGAAGCGGTTTATGAGGCGGCCACCGTCCGTTTCGTGCCGATCCTGATGACATCGGTGACCACGATTCTCGCCGTTTCACCGATGGCGCTGGGACTCACTGGACATGGCACCGATCAGCCGCTGGCGATTGCGATCGTCGGCGGTGTGGCCGCCGCGACCTTGCTGCCGAAGTTCGTGGTTCCATGTCTGTACGCCCTGCTCAAACGTCCGGCGAGGCACTCCGGGCTCATGACGGCCTGACGGACCACAAAGTCGAGGACCGGCCTGAAGTTTGGGCCGCTCCCATCGAACGACCGAGTACTTTCGAAGATCACTACGAGGAGAGGCCATTCATGTTTGAAAAATCGTCGAAGCGCACTCGACCGCTGCACCATCGCCGTTGGGTCGCCGGAGCCGCCGGCCTGGCGGCTGCGGCGTCGCTTCCGCTCATCGCCGCCGGCTGCAACGAAACGACGCGGGCGACCGCCGCCGAAAATCCGACGGAGGGAGCGACCACCACACGCAATTCAGAATCGCCTGGAGTGTCGACGCCACGCGTGGAAACGGTGCGTGTTGAACGAAAAGATCTCTCTCGCACGGTCGAAATGCCTGGCACCGTCGAGGGCTATGAGACCGCTGATCTCTACGCGAAGGTTGGTGGCTACCTCGGCTCGATCGTCGTCGATATCGGTGACGAAGTTCATAAGGGACAGGAACTGGCCAAGCTTTGGGTGCCGGAACTCAAGAACGAAGTCACGAGGAAGCAAGCGGCGATCCGCCAGGCCGAAAGTGAAGTCGCACAGGCCTCCGCCGCGGTGACGCAGGCGGAGGCGGGATTGACTGCCGCCCGCGCTGCCGAAGTGGAAGCCAAGACAGGTCTCGCCGAGCATCAGGCGAAAGTTCGATTTCAGCAGTTGGAGCATCAGCGGTTCAGCCGTCTCGCCGCGCAGCAGTCGATCGAACTGCAGGTGGCCGATGAAGCGAAGTATAAACTCGAAGCGGCGGAGGCGGCGGTGGCGGCTGCCGAGGCTCGCGTTCACACGGCGACGGCCCAGGCCGAAGCGGCAAAGGCAAACGTCGCCCGTGCCGAAGCCGACCGAACCAGTGCCCAGGCGAACGTCGCCGTCATGCAGGCCGACGCCGACCACGCGGAAACGATGCTGGCGTATGCATTGGTGCGTGCGCCGTTCGACGGCGTCATCCTCCGCCGCAACGTCGACGCGGGGGCTTTCATTCGTGCCGGCGAGCAAGCCGGCTCTCCGCTCCTGACGATCGCTCGAGTCGATAAAGTTCGCGTGGTTGTGGATGTCCCGATGGCCGATGCGCGGCTGCTGGACCGCGGTGACCGAGCGGTGCTCACACGGCTCACCGGTCGGCCGGGCGAAACGTTCGAGGGACATGTCTCCCGCTTCGCCCCCGCCGTCGACAAGACCTCACGGCTGGCCAAGGTCGAGGTCGATCTCGACAACAGGGGTCGAAAACTGCTGCCCGGATACTACGGCTACATGACGATTCACCTCGAAGAAGCGACCGACGTGCCGGTCGTTCCGGCGTCAGCACTGCTCTCGGACGCAGAGGGGCCCTACGTGTTCGTCGTCGAGGACGGCAGCGCTCGTCGGCAGCCGGTGAAAATCACGCACCAGGACGGCACGACCGTCGGTGTCGGCTCCGGCCTTTCGGGCGGCGAGGAAGTCATCCGTTCCGGCGGCGGCCAAGTCGTACCAGGACAGAAAGTGGTGCCGGTACTCGCACAGAAGTGACCACCCAAGGATTGGGTGGTCACGCGTGTGATCGACAGAGCCGCTGAGTGCTGATGCTGACCGTGAATCATTCTTTGATGAAGGGAGCCAAGGATGGCCGTGCAGTATCGAGGTTGGGGTAGCCTCTGTCGTACGCTCTTGCGTGTCAGCAACCTGACGGCGCTGGCGGCTAGCGGAGCAGCGGCGTTGACGACTGCGGTCGCAGCGGGTCAGGAAGACATCTTCGAGCCGCCGCTCCGCGGCACCCGAACCGCCTGGCGGCCTGTGGCCGGAGAGTTAACCGTAAAAGGAATCACCGGCTTTGCGATGCTCGAGGAGCCAACGAATCTGGCAGAGCCTCCTTTGGTGGTGCCAGACGCTGAATCATCGCTAGACCTGCCTTCGTCGCCTGGCTTCAGTGAAGTCCCTTCGCCACCGGTTCCCTTTCCGGACCGAGGTACCGTTGCCTCGGAAAATTATCCGATCGACTTGCCGACCGCTCTGCAACTCGCAGGTGCGAATAAC
>JACCRE010000278.1 GCA_013813775.1 Planctomycetaceae bacterium | reverse complement strand
GCGGCGGGTTCATCCCGCCGCCGTTTTTTATGCGCTCGATCTCTGGTATTGACCGCGATCGCGGTCGCGTTGAATCGACGATCCGAGAATCCTAGACTCGCAGACGCCGACAACGAACTCATCGAGAGGCCCCGCGACGCATGTCCGTGTCACCCGCTGCGCTGCTACGAGGGTGGCTCAACGGCCGGGTCGAGCCGCCGGCGCTCGACTGGCTCGACGGGCGGCTGGCGGTCGTGCGCGGCGGCGACGTGCGGCAGTTCTATCTCACGTTCGGATTGGTTCCGCGCCGAACCGGCAAGACCGACCTCGACCTGTCGAAGGTGGAACAGCTCAAAGCGGAAGATGCCCGTCCCGGTTGGGACTTGACCGGCTGGAGCGTCGATCACGCCGCCCGCACGCTGCTTGTGCTGGCGTTTCCGTCGCCGGATTGCACGAAGTACCTTGAAACCCTCGACAAGTTGTTCACTGCGGGCGAGGTCAGCGAGCTGATCGCGTTGTATCAGGCGTTGCCGCTGCTGCCGCATCAGGAAGCGCATGTCATGCGCGCGGCGGAAGGCCTGCGGACGAACATCAAGCCCGTCTTCACGGCGATCGCGCATCGCAACCCGTATCCCGCCGAGCAATTTGACGAAGTGCAGTGGAACCAGATGATCCTCAAGTGCCTGTTTATCGGCGTGCCGCTCGCTCCGGTGGTCGGTCTCGATGAACGGATCAATCCACAACTCATGCGTATGCTGTGCGACTACGCCCACGAACGCTGGGCGGCCGGGCGGACCGTCAGCCCTGAACTGTGGCGCTGCGTGGGGCCGGTCGCCGACGAGAGGGCGATCGACGACTTGGGACGAGCTCTTCACGAAGGCCCGACCGCAGAGCGTCAGGCCGCGGCGCTCGCGCTGGCTTCCAGCGATCGTCCCAAAGCCAAAGCGGTTCTTGATGCAGTTCCCGAACTCGCTCGCGACGTGAAAGCGGGACGTGTGAGTTGGGAGACGATCACGCAAACTACAGAGACGAGTCCATGAACTTCATCGATCCCCACATTCATGCGATCAGCCGCACCACCGACGATTACGAGGCGATGGCCGCGGCGGGGGTCGTCGCGGTGATCGAGCCGGCCTTTTGGATGGGGCAGCCGCGAACGGCCGTCGGCACCTTCTTCGATTACTTCAGCGCGCTCGTCGGCTTCGAGCGGTTTCGGGCCGGGCAATTCGGGATTCGGCACTACTGCACGATCGGCCTCAACGCCAAAGAGGCCAATAACGTGCCGCTCGCCGAGGAGGTCATAGAGATCCTGCCGCTGTTTCTCGCGAAGGAGGGCGTCGTCGCCGTCGGCGAGATCGGCTACGACGACCAGTCCGACGCCGAGGACCGCTTCTACCGCGAACAGCTCGAACTCGCGAAGGAAGTCGATCTGCCGGTGATGGTCCACACGCCGCACCGCAACAAGAAGGTCGGCACGACGCGCAGTATGGATGTCGCCGTCGAGCTGGGCCTCGACCCTGCGAAGGTCGTGATCGACCACAACAACGAAGAGACGGTGAAAGAGGTGCTCGACCGCGGCTTCTGGGCGGCGTTCACGATCTATCCGGGCACGAAGATGGGCAACGAGCGGATGGTCGAAGTCGTCCGCCAGTACGGGGCCGAGCGGATCATCGTCGACAGCGCCGCCGATTGGGGCGTCTCCGACCCGCTCGCCGTGCCGAAGACCGCGAAGCTGATGCGCGAGCGCGGCATTCCTGAAGAGCACATCCGCAAGACCTGCTACGAGAACGCCCTCGCCGCCTATGGCCAGAGCGGGCAGATGAAGGAAGACGACTGGCTCAACCCGCTCCCGATCGATCAACGCACGCTGTTCGAAGGCAACAGCGTCCTGCGGGGCGGTCAGGAACCGCGGGTTGATCGGCCAGTAAAGGGCGACATCATTGTCTAGTAAATGGAGCTTGGCGATGCGAAGTATTAGCAGTGCATTGATTGTCTTGGCAGGGGCTTCGTGTTGCGCTGCAACGGGATTCGCGGCCAGAAACGTCGACTCACTCTGGTTCCTAGGGCTCTTTCTTACGTTTGCGGGAGGGGCTGGCTGGATTGGCTCTCTCTTCCTGCCTGACTCGCAGTGGTGTCGTACGGATTTAGTGAGGCAAATGGAGAGGTCTGACGATGGTCGCGGACACAACTGAAACGGCACGATCCGTTCCCCCTGCGACCCGCGAGACGCATCGTCGCTGGGCAGTTCGATGCCTGCTATGGGTCGTCGCCTTCCTCCTCGCCGGCTCGGCGATGGTCTACCAGCGAGCGACGGGGCCGACGTATCCGTTGAAGCAAACCGTCACGCTCGACGGCGAGTCGTACAAGTACGAGTTCCTGAGATCGCATGAGACGACCGCAGGCGCTCCTGTTGCGATCGTGCTGCCGCCTGACGCGCCGGACCTTGACGCGCTTCTGCATTGGCGTCGCTATCCGACCAAAGATGCTTATGAGAGCGTGCCCATGCGGGAAACTCGCATTCGCACAACGGAAAAGCGAGACGGAGAACCCGTCGTCTCGCAGTCCGTCCATTACGAAGCGTCGCTTCCCCCACAACCGGCGGCGGGCAAGCTCGAATACTACGTGACGGCCGATGCCCCCGGCGGCTCCCGACGATTGCCGGCCGGCGACGAGACCGTGCTGCTGCGTTATAAGGATCCGGTGCCCGATTACGTGCTGGTTCCCCACGTCACGGCGATGATCCTGGTGATCATCGTGGGCATGCGGGCGGGTCTGTCGGCTCTCTTCGATCCGCGGACGACCCGCCGCTATGCCTGGGTCGCCCTCATGCTGATGACCGTCGGCGGGATGACGCTCGGACCCCTCGTGCAGAAATACGCCTTCGGCGAGTATTGGACCGGCTTCCCCTGGGGCGGCGACTGGACCGATAACAAGATGCTCGTGATGTGGCTCGCGTGGCTGGTGGCCTGCTTGGTGCTCGGAGCCTCGACGAAGCCCGTCACCTCGATCGGCCGAGCCGCGACGCTCGTCGCCGCGCTCGTGATGACCGGCGTCTATCTCATCCCGCACAGCATGGGCGGCAGCCAGCTCGACTACAGCGCCATCGAACAAGGCGTCGATCCGCAGGACGCGATCCGAACGGGGCGGCAGTGAGGGAGACGGAAAATCGGGAGAAGCGGGGGACGAGGCCGAGCGAGAACCGCGAAGAGAGAATCGAAGAGTCGGAGCGAACCCCAATCTCCATCAGATCCGTCCCTCGATCCCGCGCCCCCGTCTCGCCAATGAACGCGGCCCACCTCCACCTGATGACGGCACACCTGCCTATCGTCGGGATACCGTTCGCGGCGGCGTTGTTGATCGCGGGGCTGGTTGGCAGAAGCGACACGCTCTGGCGAACCGGGTGCTGGGCGGTATTGATTGCCGCGGCGTTCGCGGCGGTGCCTTATTTTTCCGGCCCGCCGGCGTATGAACTCGTAAAGGAGCGCTATGACGTCTCCTCCGAGACGGTCGAAACGCACGCCATCGTCGCGCGGGGAACATCGTTGGGGCTGGTTTTGCTGGGTGCGATCACCTTGTCATTGCTGCTGCGCGACTGGCAGGGCGACCCGCCGGGCAAGTCCTTGAAACTCCCGCTCCTCGCCGCCGCGGTGCTGGCCGCTTATGCTTTGGCATGGACTGCGCATCTTGGCGGGTTGGTGCGGCATCCAGAGCTCTCAGAACCGCCGCTGCGTGTCTTCCCGACGATTGACGTATGACGACGGGGCTTAAGCTTTTTTGAGCTGCGGGCAGCGGCCTCGCGATTTGAAGCGGCGATAGTTCCTGATCGGCAGAAAGACCTTCGCCTTTCCCGGCGGCATCCTGGTTTCAACGTCTTCTGGATCATGAATCCCTCAAAAGGATGGCTTCTCGTGCGACTGAATTCTTACCGACGCGCCCTCGCGGCGTTCTCGCTGTTGATGTTCGCGGCGTGTCTTCCGGCCTTCGCCGAGAACCGCGAGGCGGCGATCGGGCGGATCACGGCCGACGTGACCTACCTGGCCTCCGACGCCCTCGAAGGCCGCGGGGTCGAGACGGCGGGCAATCAGAAGGCGGCCGACTATGTCCGCAAGGCCCTCGAGGACGCAGGACTGAAAGGCGGCATGCCCGACGGCTCGTACTTTCAGCCCTTCACGATCTCCCTCGGCGAAGAGTTGAAGCCCGAAGAGACGAAACTTGCGATCGGTGGCGACGAATCACACTCGCTTGAGCTCGGAAAGGACTTCCAACCGCTTTATCTCGGTGGGACCGGAGCGGCGAAAGCTCCTCTCGTTTTTGCCGGGTACGGGATTTCGGCTCCGGGCCTCAAATACGACGACTACGCCGACGTTGACGTGAAGGGCAAGGTCGTGCTGATCCTGCGCAAGGAGCCGCAGCAGAACGACCCGCACAGTGCCTTCGACGGCACCGACACGACGGCGCACGCTTACGTCCGCACCAAGATCACGGCCGCTGAAGAGCACGGTGCCGCCGCGGTGCTGATCGTCAACGACTCCGGCACGATCAAGGAAGAGGAAGGAACCGACAAACTGGTGAAGCCGAACGCCTTCGGAGATGGAGCGGCCAAGATCCCCTTCGGCCAGATCACCCGCGTGAAGGTCGACGAACTACTGGCGGAGGCTCCGCTCAAATCAGGCGACAAGACGTTCAGCACGCTGACGGAGATCGAATCGCACATCGACGACACGTTTTCGCCGATGACGCAGCCGCTCGGCGAGGTCACGGCAGACCTTGAATTCGCCTTCAACACGCGCGAGGTCGGCGTGGTGAACGTGATCGCGAAGGTTCCCGGCGAGAAGGAGGACGAGTTCGTCGTCGTCGGGGCGCACTTCGATCACATCGGCTACGGCGGGGCAGGTTCTCGCAAGCCCGGTGTCCATGAGATTCACAACGGCGCCGACGACAACGCCAGCGGCACGTCCGCGATGCTGGAACTCGCTCGGCGGGTCGCGTCGGGGCAGAAACCGTCGCGCACGATCATCTTCATGGGCTTCAACGGCGAAGAGCGCGGCCTGCTCGGCAGCAATTACTACGTCGAGCACCCTGTCGTACCGCTCGACAAAACCATCGCGATGTTGAACTTCGATATGGTGGGCCGGCTCGGTGACAATCCGCTCACCGTCTACGGCGTCGGCAGCGCGACCGAGTTCGACGAGCTGATCGCGAAGGCTTCAGAAGATCGCGAATACGAGGTGAAGCCCGTCGATGGCGTGATGGGGGCCAGCGATCACTACGGCTTCTTTCTGAAGCGCGTGCCGGTGTTCCACTTCTTCACGGGGCTGACCGAGCAATATCACACGCCGTCGGACGACGTGGAGACGCTCAATCTGCCGGGCATCGTGAACGCAGTCGACTTCAGCGAGACGGTGCTCGAGGCGGTGCTGAAAGACGACGACGGCTTCGAGTACGTCGAGGCACCGACGGAATCCCCGAGCCGCGGCGACATGGCCTACCTGGGCGTGGTGCCCGATTACTCGGGCGGCACGAACGGACTGAAGATCAACGGCGCCGGCAAAGACAGCCCCGCCGAGAAGGCCGGTCTTCAAGCGGGTGACGTCATCACCAAGTTTGGCGACCTCGCCATCGGCGACGTCCAGGGTCTGGCCGACGCCCTGCGCAAGTACAAGCCCGGCGATAAGCTCAAGGTCATTGTCCGCCGCGACGACAACGACATCGAATTGGAAGTCGAGCTTGGTGCGCCGCGAGGCTCGAAGAAATGAAGCGGTGGAGGAGGAGAGGACGGTAGAACGGGGGGAGTGAAGAATGCTTCGCATCAATCTCACTCCTTTCATTCTCCATTCTTCCTTGTCTCCCGTCCTCAAGGGCACCCCGGTACGCCTTTCGTTGAAAAGTCGATCATTCGCCGGCCTAATGGATGGGCGTCTTTCGATGGAAGACGCCTCCTACCGGTGTTCTCTCCGCACAAGAGGGTTTCTTATGAGGTTGCTCGGCGTTTTAGCCGTATGGGCGACGTTCGCCTCCAGTTCCTTGGCCGGTGATTGGGCTCACTGGCGCGGTCCCGAGATGACCGGCGTCAGCCGGGAGAAGAACCTCCCGAGCGACTGGTCGCTCGACCCGCAAAAGAACGTGCTCTGGACGAGCGAGATCGGCGGTCGTGCGACGCCTTGCATCCTCAACGGGCGGGTGTATCTCAACGCGCGCACGCACCACGACGTGTCGGTCGGAAGCTCAGAACTCATCAACGCCGGCGAGCAGGTCGTCTGCTGGGATCTGAAGACGGGCGAGGAACTCTGGAAAGACGTCTTTCCTGTCTATGAGACCGATATTCCCGCCCCGCGCGTCGGCTGGGCGAGCATGACCGGCGACACCGAGACCGGCAACGTCTATCTGCACAGCGTCTCGGGCCTGTTGAGGTGCTACACGGCCGACGGAGAACGCGTCTGGCAGCGATCACTGCAAGAGGAGTTCGGCGAGATCACCGGCTATGGCGGGCGGCTCACGACGCCGCTCATCGACGAAGACCGGCTGATCGTGGCCATCCCCTGCCTGAATTGGGGCGAGACCGGCAACCCGCCGCCCAAGCACACCTTCTACGCCTTCGACAAACGAACCGGCGAACTGCTATGGATCGCCGCTCCCGGCGGGGCGATCGGTGACACGTTCTATACGAACCCGGTGGTCGCGATCGTCGACGGCGTCCGGCAGATTATTTCGGGCAACGGCGACGGCGGCGTTTACGGCATCAACGCCCGCACCGGCGAGAAACTGTGGGGCATGAAGCTCACGAAGCGGGGCATGAACGTTACCCCCGTCGTCAACGGCAAGTACGTCTACATCTCTCACGGCGAAGACAACATCGACTCGCTCGCCTTCGGTCGCGTGCAGTGCATCGACGCGACCGCACGGGGCGATCTGACCGAGAAGGGCGGCGTCTGGCGAGTGGACGGCGTGAAAGCGGGTTATGCAAGCCCCTGCATTCACGACGGCGTGCTCTACGTCGTCACCGACAGCGGCGAGATGATCGCCTTCGACGCCAAGGACGGTAAAAAGCTCTGGGAATACAAGATCGGCACCGTCGGCAAAGGCTCGCCCGTCTGGGCCGACGGCAAGATCTATGTGATGGAGGTCAACGGTCGCATTCACGTCGTGAAGGTAAGTCGTGAAGGGGCCGAGAAGCTCTCCGATGTCGAGCTCTTCGCCACCGGTGGCCAGAAAGGAACCGACGAAATCTATGCCTCGCCGGCGATTGCCGATGGCAAAGTCGTGTTCGTGACCCGTGATCGAACCATCTGTATTGGCAGCGCCGACGCCGAGATCGCCAGCGCCGACGTCCCCGCGATGCCCGCGGAGACCGAAGCCGGAACCGAAGTCGCCAGCATTCAGCTTCGTCCGTACGAGGTCTCGCTCAAGGCGGGCGAGAAGGTCGAGTACGAGGTCCATGCATTCGACAAGAACGGCCGCTTCCTGCGCACGATCAGCGAATTCAAGCTCACGCCGGACGACGGGCTTGCCGGTGCGAAGGCCGAGAACGACACGCTCACGACCGCCGCCGACGTGCAGCTCCCGCAGGCCGGAGTCGTGACCGTCGAGGCCGAAGGCCAATCGGCGAAAGCCCGCATCCGGTCCTTCCCGCCGCTGCCGTGGAATTGGGACATGGAAGGTCTGTCGGGGGTGCAAGTCCCCGCAGGTTGGGTGAACGCTCAGTTGAAGTTCAAGCCGGCGCAGATCGAGGGCGGCACGGTTCTCAAAAACGAGTTCGGGCCGGGCAAACCGGCGTTCAGCGTCTGGATGGGACCGCCCGAGATGACGTCCTACGTCGTACAGGCCGACGTGATGGTCGAGGGCAGGCGGCAGATCCCCAGCGTCGGAATCTCCGATCAACGTTACGACCTGATCCTGAAGGCGAACAACCTCAAGCTCTCGTTGCAGACCTGGCCCGCCCACCTGCGAATCAACGAAGAATCGAAGCTCGAAAAGGATCCCGTCGGCAAGTGGTACACGCTGAAGCTCGCCGTGGATGCGTCGGGTGAAGAAGCCATGATCCATGGCAAGATGTGGCCGCGCGGCGAAGACGAACCCGGCGAATGGACGCTCGAGGCGAGCGATCCGAACAAGAACGACCAGGGCAGCCCGGGGTTGTACGTCTATCGGCTTCCGAACGGCATCGCCTACGTCGACAACGTGATCGTGTCGGAACTCGATGCTGCGAAGTCCGAGTGACCGGCATCGCGATGCGACATCGCCTTCAAGCGGTCGATGTCGTTCTCTTATTCACAATCTACTTCGATAAGGGTCGTTGTAATGACGGAGACTGTAACTCGCTCCCGTTGGTGGCTTGCGACGGCGATCCCGCTCGCGTTGTTCGCCGCGGCGGGCTGCTCGGAAAGAAGTCGTGACGGAGTCGCCGGTGCCGAATCCGGTTCCGTCACTCTCGCGAACTCGGAAGGCATTCCCGATTCTGAATTGCCGCCGATGCCGTCGGACGAGCCGTCGGTTCTCGAACCGATGCCGGAACCCGGGCCGTCGGTCGCCACTGAAAGTGAAACCGAGACAGCAGCGGCATCGACCGAAGGTCCGAAGCTCGCTCCGCCCGCCGAAGGCGAGGCCTTGGCGGCGGCCGACGCGTCCAAGACAGCCGATGCGGCACCGGCGTCCATCCAGAAACCTGCCGGCGAGAAGCGGACCGCCGGCGACTGGACGATGTGGGGCGGCACGCTGGAGCGCAACATGGTCAACTCGACCGTCCCCGTCGACGCTTCCTTCCAGCCTGGCACCAAGCCCGAAGAAGGCAGGAACCTGCTGTGGAGTTCCGAACTCGGCTCGCAAACCTACGGCAACCCGGTGGTCGCCGAGGGGCGCGTCTACGTCGGCACGAACAACGGCGGCGAGTACCGTCCGCAGCACAAGGGCGACCGAGGCATCCTGCTGTGCTTCGACGAAAAGGATGGCAAGTTCCTCTGGCAGCTCACCCGCGAGAAGCTGCAGCAGGGCCGCGTTAACGACTGGCCCGAGCAGGGCATCTGTTCCACGGCGTTCGTCGAAGACGGCAAGGTCTATGTCGTCACGAACCGGTGCGAGCTGATGTGCCTCGACGCCGAAGGCTTCCACGACGGCGAGAACGACGGACCCTATTCCGAAGAGACTGACGCCGAGCAGCAGGACGCCGACGTCGTCTGGTCGCTCGACATGATGGAGGAGTTGGGCGTCTTCCCGCACAACCTGGCGACGAGCAGCCCGGTCATTCTGGGCGACAACATTTACATCGTCACGTCGAACGGCGTCGACGAGGCCCACCTCGAAATCCCGGCTCCCCGCGCGCCGTCGTTCATTTGCGTCAACAAAACGAGCGGCGAGCTCGTCTGGGAAGACAGCACGCCCTTCGACAAGATTCTCCACGGCCAGTGGTCCAGCCCGGCGATCGGCGAAGTCAACGGGCAGCAGCAGGTCTACTTCCCCGGCGGTGACGGCTGGTTGTACGCTTTCGACCCCGCCGGCGACGGTGACGGCGGCGGCAAGCTCATCTGGAAGTTCGACCTGAATCCTAAAGATTCCAAGTGGGAACTCGGCGGCCGCGGCACCCGGAACAACATCATCTCGACGCCCGTCTTCTACGAGAACAGCGTGATCCTCGCCGTTGGACAGGATCCCGAGCACGGGGAAGGCGTCGGACACCTCTATCGCATTGACGCAACCAAAGAAGGCGACGTTAGTCCGCAGACGGAAGACGGCGCCGAGAACCCCAATTCGGCCCAGATCTGGCACCACGGCGGCGAGGACGTCGACGGCAGCATCACCGGGCGGAAGGGAAAGCTGCTCTTCCGCCGCACGATCGCGACCGCCGGCGTCGCCGACGGCTTGGTGATCGCGCCCGATCTTTCGGGCTTCGTCCACTGCCTCGATTTCACGACGGGCGAGCGCTACTGGGAATACGACATGTTCGCCGCTTGCTGGGGCAGCCCGATGATCGCCGACGGCAAGATCTTCATCGGCGACGAAGACGGCGAGCTCACCGTCCTGCCGCTCGCCAAGGAACTGCCGAAGGACAAGAAGCAGATCGACGTGAAGAGCTTCGACAGCGCGATCTACAGCACCCCGACGATCGCCAACGGCAACATGTTCATCTCCGACCGCTCGCGGCTCTATTGCTTCAAGGTGCAGTAAGCATCTGGTGGACTCTCCAGAAGGAAAGGGCCGCCTTTCGGCGGCCCTTTCCTTCTGGGCATTATGGTTGCAGAGAGCGACTCGTTCACTCGCTCATTTGAGGGTGCCACTGGCTTCGCCAGTGCGAGCGGCGATCGGCGTTCCTATAAAAGCCACTGGCGGAGCCAGTGGCACGCTGTCTGAATCTCGAGATTCAAGTGCGATGGATCATTCGGCACCGCCACCTGAATCACCTCATCAGCGCAGCGAAGTCGATCTCCTCGCTCGGCCGGGTATCGGCCTTCACGACCTTGGCCATAAGTTTGAGCGCGGCCTCGTTCTCCTCGACCGTGTTCGAGGCGATGCAGTCGCGCGGGATCACGAGCTTGTAGTCGCGCAGGTAAGCGTCGCCGGCGGTGAACAAGATGCAGATGTCGCCGGCCATGCCGGTCAGGACCAGCGTCTTCGCGCCGATATGGTTCAGCAGCAGATCGAGGCTGGTCGTGTAGAAGCCGCTGTGCTTCGGCTTCAGGACGAAGTAGTCGCGCTCGTCGGGAGCGAGCAGTCGCACGATCGGTTCGCCGGGCACGCCGTCCTTCAGGCAATGCTCGACGGTCGCCTCGAAGTCGCTTCGCCATTGGCCGAAGTTGTCGTTCACGTAGACGACCGGCACGTTCGCCGCCCGCGCCCGACGCTTCAGTTCGGCGATCCGATCGGCCATCGGCAGCGCGTGCTCGAGCAACGCCTCGCTGCCCTCGAAATCGAGATCGTTGACGACATCGATCAGTAGCAAGGCGACCGGCGAATGATCCGGCGCGTTGCCGTGCAGATCGGATGAAGAAGATTCAGGCATGACGAGTTGAAGGCGTGCCTACGCAGACCGTGAGAATGAAAAAGGGCGAGGCAGGCCGTCGGCTATGCCGTCACCCGCCCGACACGCAGTTCGAACCACGTCCTGAACTCTTCGCCAGGCTGAAGCACTCGCAGTCCGGCTTCGAAGCCCTCCTCGTCGAGGTTTATCGCATCCGAAACGCAGGTGTAGGGCTCGATGCAGACCGCCTGGGCCCAATGTGGCGTGAGCACAACGAGTTCGCGAAATGTGCGGTCGCAAGTCTGGACGACTTCGAGACCCGCTGCGGGATCGACGACGCGGCTGACGAGGCCATGCGGTTCGTAGGACAGGTCCGTGTAAACGTCGTCGAGCTTGAGGTCTTTCAACGCCGCGCCGTCTCGCAGATCGACGTTGTCTTCCACAGGCTGCTTGCGACCGGTCGGCAGATACTCCACCAGTTCGTAACGACTCGCCGCCGGAACTTGCACGAGACAGTCTTCGAACCGACTGCCTCCGGACAGCGGCAACTTGAAGTACGGGTGCGTCCCTAGTCCGAAGGGCAAAGGCACAGTGTCGGGGTTGGCGATCCGGATGTCGGCCCGCAACGCCGGACCAAGCACCTCGTAACGCACTTCGATCAGGTAGTCGGCGGGCCACAATTCGCGCCGATCCGGTGCGTCGTGCGACAGCCGAAACTCGCCCGTCACGCTGCTGGCGGTCTGGCGGGTGATCCGCCACGGGCGATCGTGACAGAAACCGTGGATCGCGTGATCTCCGGCGTAGCTGACCCTGTCCTTCGGCAGCACGTATCCGCGACCATCATAGGTGAAACGGCCGCGATTGATGCGGTTCGGAAATGGAAACAGGATCGGAATGCCGCTGCGGCTCGGCTTTTCGCCCTGCTCGACGAACGCCGGATTCGAGGCGAGCACATCGATGTGTTTTCCGCCCAGCGCGGCGATGAACTCGAAGCAGTTGAAGCCGAACGCCGTGGCGATTCTGGCCGACGAACCGCTGTCGAGATCGTTCAGTGAGAGATGCTGCATCAAAATTCTCGAGGAAAGTGAGAAGTCCGTCGTTAGTTGAGGCGATGATCGCCGCCGGCGTCTGGAAAAAGAGGATGACGCGAGACTTCGTCGATCAATCGCTCCCAAAGGCCGTAGGGATCGCCCGAAAAGACGGTGTCGACGTCCGCCGGCGCGATATGCCAGTCGCCGCGCGCCAGCTCGCCTTCAAGCTGATCGACTCCCCAGCCTGCGCAGCCCGAGAACACCTTGTACCGGACCCCGGTCGCAGCCGCGGTGACGACGATCTTCTCGAAGACCTCGGCATTGGCCCCAACGAACAATCCAGGCAGCACCGGTAACTCGCCGCCCGATTGCTCGACCGAATCGTGCAACAGAAACAACGCCTGCGGCTCGACAGGGCCACCGAACAAGACCGGCGCCTCGGCCTCGGGCAATTCGAAATGGCCGGCGAGAGCGCTCCGGACCTCAACGGCCGTCGGGCGGTTCAGCACCAGTCCCATCGAACCGCTGTCGTTGTGCTCGACGATCAGCACGACGGTCCGTGAGAAATTCGGATCCTTCATATGCCGTGCGGAGATCAGGTACTGGCCGCGAAGATTCGTCGACATGACAGCGCCGTCGGCGGAATCGCCGGTGAAGACAAACATCCGTCCGTCGTCTGGACGGATTGTAGAGGCGACCCCGGACCGGCGGTAGCGGGTGACGAGGCTTGCGAGGCGTTTCGGCAACAAGTCCTGCAAAGCGTCGCCCGCCGGAAACCTGCTCATCTGATCGAAACCGCGCGGCTATGACGGCTGCCGGAAGTGCCTGCGCAGCGTTCTCGCGAGTTGAGCCTTGTTCATTTTGCTGCGATAAGGCAGTTCTTCCTCACGGGCGATCTGGACGAGCGTTTCTTTCGTCAGGCGATTGAGCTCTACTTCGTTCAGGAATCGTGGGTCGTGGTGCATGTTCGAGGGTCGGGCTGCTTCGGTATTCGGGACGAATTGATTGCTGTGCGGGGACTTCTTATGCCAGTTCCCGTCGGTCGACGGGCGTAGCGATTTTGCCTCGTCGCGGCGGCGGTTGCGGAGGTAGCCGCCGCCCTGAAACCTGTGGTTCGGGACGAGCAGCTGGCCTTTGCGGGCCGACCACTGTCCGGTCCTGGTGGATTTTTCGTCAGGGTGGTCGGCGGACATCCGTCTGCTCCCAGTCTCAGCCGCGAGTCTCGCGAAAGTTGATACGGACGTGAGTGACGCAAGCCCCATTCCATTTACGCGGGAACCGGTCGGCATTACGGGAAAATCCCGCGATCAATGTGATCCGGCGGAAGCGGCGACACGTTCAGGAAACGCATGACGTCTTGAAGCCGTCGTTCCGCCGCCGGTACGATGGCAGCCGTAGAATGCCGCTCGCCGATTTCCGCCTGGACCCTCAACTCTCAACCCTCGGCTCTCAACCTCATGGGCATTTTCGACAAGCTGCGGCAGGAATTGATCGACATCATCGAGTGGGTGGACGACAGCCGTCACACGCTCGTCTGGCGGTTCCCGCGCTATCAGAACGAGATCAAGAACGGGGCGCAGCTCATCGTGCGGCCGGGTCAGGTCGCGGTCTTCGTGCATCGCGGCCAGATCGCCGACGCCTTCGAGCCGGGGCATTACACGCTGACGACCGACAACCTGCCCCTGCTCAGCACGATCATGGGTTGGAAGTATGGCTTCAACAGCCCCTTCCGCAGTGAGGTGTACTTCGTCAGCACGCGGCAGATCAGCGACCTCAAATGGGGCACGCCCAATCCGATCATGCTGCGCGACGAAGACTTCGGGCCGGTGCGGCTGAGGGCGTTTGGAACGTACACCCTCAAGGCGCTCGATCCCAAGGTGCTGCTCAAGGAACTCGTGGGGACCGATCAGGAGTTCAACTCCGACGAACTCGCCGAACTGATGCGGGGGATCATCATCAGCGCGTTCGCCGACATGATCGGCGAGCAGAAGGTCGCCGCGCTCGATCTCGCCGCCCGTTACCGCGAGATGTCGGTCGATCTGCAGAAGGCGGTCAACGAGCGGATCGATGATGAGTACGGTCTCGAAGTGCCCGCGCTGTTCATCTTGAACGTGTCGCTGCCGGAGGCCGTCGAGAAGGCCCTCGACACCCGCAGCAGCATGGGCATCATCGGCGACATGGGAAAGTATCAGGCTTACCAGTTCGGCACCGCGATGACCGAAGCCGCCGGCAACCCCGGCGGCGGCATGGGCGAAGGTCTCGGCATGGGCATGGGCTTCGCAATGGCGAATCGCATGGCCGGCGCGATGGGCGGAGCGACCGGCGGCGGCACCGCGGCCCCGCCCCCCGTTCCCGGCGGCGCCACATGGCACGTCGTGATGAATGGCCAAAGCGCCGGCCCCTTCGCCCCGCAACAACTCGAAAGCGGCGTCGCCACGGGTGAGTTCAAGAAGGACTCGCTTGTGTGGTCGTCGGGGATGGACGGTTGGAAGAAGGCGAGCGAAGTGCCGCAACTCGCGCAGTTGTTCAGCGCGGCGCCGACACCGCCGCCGGTGCCGCCGCAGGGTTGAATTGCGCAGCAGGATGTTTGACTGGCTGCGAGTTGTACTCCTCCGACTCCCTTGGTGTCGCGATTTGCGCCAGGCGCAGTCTGCGCTCGCTGAATCTGCTAGACCTTGGAATATCGAGCCAAAACTCGAACGAGACGACATCCTCAACAGTCGCTACGCCGTCGCGGTGTTTTGTTTACCGTGCGTTGGGATCGCAGTTGGCGGCACTGCGCACCGATCGTCGGTGAGTGCGCGGAAAAGTTCGATTCCCGAGCGAAGGTGGGCTTCGTTGATACCGAAGCCGAGCTCTCGCTGGTGCAGGAACTCGGCATAAAATCAGTTCCGGTTGTTGGATGTTTTCGACATGGCGAGATGATCGCCCTTCATTACGGATGGCATCTCGACCTCGTGCGGATGACCGAATGTCTGCTTCGTGACGACGATACTGTGGGGGCCGTCTACGTGCGCGGAAGACAGCGAACTACGACGTGATCGCTTACAAAGCCATGTTCAATTACCTCGCCGACCCTGTTCACGGCGAGGTGTCGACTTTCCGGGTGTGATGAGCAAAACTGTGATAGAAGCCCTCCGACGCGACGACGCCCTTCGCCTTCTCGCCGAGCACAAGCTCGAGCTCGCCGATGAATTCGGGGTAACGGCGCTCTACCTCTACGGATCGGTGGCGAGAAACGAGGCCGGGCCGGAAAGCGACGTCGACGTGCTGGTGGAGCTCGACGGACGGCCAATGGGCCTGTTCCGGTTTTTTGACCTGCAATACCGTCTCGAAGCGATCCTGGGGACGCGGGTGGACTTGGCGACGCCGGATGCCCTCCATCGTCGGATTCAGACCCAAGTCATGAACGAGGCGATCCGTGCCGCCTAAGAACCCCTCTCGTTCGTGGCGATTGCGCCTCGAAGACATGGTGTCGGCCAATCGTCGGATCATGGCGTATGCATCCGGGGTCTCCTTCGAGGAGTTCGAGGCGGACGACATGCGGGTCGATGCGGTGATTCGAAACTTCGGCGTCCTCGGCGAGGCGGCGCGACACGTCCCGGCCGAGGTCGAGGCAGCGCATCCCGCGGTGCCTTGGCGAAAGATGCGGGATATGAGGAACGTCGTCGTGCATTCCTATCATGCGGTGACAATCAAGACGATCTGGGACACGGCACGCGACGACCTTCCGATTCTGTTGCCGCAACTGGAAGCGATGCTTGACGAGCTCGACCGGCTGGAGGAGGGCGATCAATGCTGACCTACAAAGCCATGTACAAGTACCTCGACGACGCCGTCCATGGCGAGGTGCTCGATTTCCCTGGCGCCATCACGGCCGGTCCGGATCTGGACGAGACACGCCGTTTGCTCCAGTCGGCGCTCGTCGATATGGCCGAGACGAACTTGCTGCACGGCGAGCCGCTTCCGACTCCGGACGCCACGGCGACCGACCCGGAAGCTGATATCGAGGAGCCGATTTACTTGCTGCTGACCGCGTCACATCGTGTGAAGGTCGTGCCGGTGGGCGTGATACCGTGAAACGCCGAGACCTGTTGAAGCACCTGGCCGACTATGGGTGCCGGTTCCCGAAGGCGGAGACCATTCGATCTACGAAAATCCGGCGAATGGCCGCCGGACTGCCGTCGCGCGACATCGTGAGATTCCAGACTTCACTGCCGAGCGCATCTGCCGGCAACTCGGACTCCCGTCGCCACGATAGGTGTGCCTGATGACAAAAACGAAAACCTTGATCGCGGTTTCGGGCGGACTTGTCGCCGTTGGCGCGGCGGCCGCGTACGTCGCCTCCGACCTCGAAGCCTTCAAGCCCACGATCAAACGCTACGCCGGGCCGGTGTTGTCGCTCGCCGAGCCGGCGCCGAAGACGGCGTCGCCGTCGCAGTTAGCGGCGGTCGAGAAGCTTCAGATCTTTCCGAAGGACAATCCCTGGAACACGCCGGTCGATGATCTGCTGAAGCATCCGCTGTCGATGCTGTTCATCGAGTCGATTGGGGAGGACGCCAAGCTGCATCCCGACTTCGGCGTCTCGTGGCGGGGCAAGCCGATCGGTATTCCGTTCGACGTGAGCGGACCCGAGCAGAAGAAAGTGGACGTCACCTTCCGGTACGCCGACGAAAGCGATCCGGGTCCGTACCCGATTCCGCCGGACGCCACGATCGAAGGCGGCCCCGACGGCGAGGGAGATCGGCATGTGATCGTCGTCGATCCGCTGAACCGTAAGCTCTACGAACTCTTTCGGGCGTTTCCGCAGCCGGACGGTTCCTGGGAAGCCGGATCGGGCGCGATCTTCGATCTCACGCGCAATGACCTGCGTCCCAAAGGTTGGACGAGCGCCGACGCCGCCGGTCTGCCGATCTTCCCGGGTCTCGTGCGTTATGAAGAGGTCAAATCCGGCGAGATCGACCATGCATTACGCTTCACCGTCAAGAAGACGCGCAAAGCGTATATCTCGCCGGCGGTGCATTACGCGAGCCGTTCCACCGAAAGGACGCTGCCGCCGATGGGGCTGCGGGTGCGATTGAAGGCCGACTACGACATCAGCGGCTTCCCGCCCCAGGCGCAGGTGATTCTGAAGGCGCTGAAGAAGTACGGTATGATCCTCGCCGACAACGGCGGCAACTGGTTCCTCAGCGGTTCACCAGACCAACGCTGGGACATGGACGCGGTCGAGTCGCTGAAGCGCATCCGGGGCGAAGACTTCGAGGTCGTCGACACCGGGCCGGCGTCGGACGAGTGACGCACGCCGTATACGAAAACCGCCGGGGTGAACCCGGCGGCTCGCACACATCATCGCATGGTTGCTGTCACTTGCCGCCCAGACCTTTGAATGCGGGATTGTCGACTTTCTCCCAGTCGCCGCCGGTGTTCCACGGACCGGTCGCGTCTTTGCCGAGTTCGCCTTCGCCCGTGCTGTCGTTGAAGTATTTGTTGACCCATTCTTCGCTGGGCGGGATCTTGCCGACTTCGAACTTGCCCTTGCCGAGGCTTTCGAGGGCCATCGAGAAGACCTTCATGTGCGTGATTTCGCGCGTCATCAGGAACTGCAGCGCTTCTTTCGACTGGGAGTCGTCGGTGAAGTCGATCAGGCGTTCGTAAACGATCTTCGCGCGGCCTTCAGCGGCGATATTGTTTCGCAGATCGACGTCGAGCTCGCCGGTGATCTTGAGATAGTCGGCCGTCCACGGATTGCCCTGGCTGTTGTTGAGGCTCACGCCGCCTCCGCCGCAAATCGCGATCAGCGGATCGGCGTACGCGGCCTCTTTGTTCTTGAGGTTCTTGAGCGGTGCCAGGTGCATGCGGGCGAGCGTGCCGATGACTTCGAGATGGCTCAGTTCCTCGGTTCCGATGTCCATCAGCATGTCTTTGCGAGCCGGGTCGTCGCAGTTCAAACCTTGAATCGAATATTGCATCGCCGCGGCCAGCTCGCCGTTCGCACCGCCGAATTGCTCGAGCAGCATCTTGCCGAACCGGGGATCAGGATCGCCGACGCGAACGGTATACATCAACTTTTTGACGTGGTGGTACATGAGATGTCGGACCCTTCGAGGATGAGCGGGAGCACGGCAGACTTACGCCGCCACGATTTCGTCGTCGAATGGTAGGCGGCTGTCCGACTCCGGCATCCTGGGGGCGCTCCCATTGCCGCGGCACAGGGAAAACCGGCGGACGCAAGGGAGATTCGTTGAGCCATCAGGGACCATCGGCCGTTACTACCGGAGCAACTCGCAACGAAGTCGCCAATTCAGGCATTCCGTCCGAAGTTTTGCGTGGCTGGCGAAGTGACTAATCTGCGGCAATTCCACTGCGACGACTGATCCTCTGCACGAGGTTGAGCGGTCCATGCCGGTGCCACCCCTGCCGAGCGACGCCGACGCCAAGACGCCGCCATCGTCGGACCCCGCGCGCGACGAGCCCGCCGAACCGATCTTCGACGCCGCGCCGAAGCACGAGATCGATGCTCCGATTGGCACGACCCGCGACGCAGGCCGCACCGAAGACGAAGGCAAAGGCCGCGTCTTCCCCTGCCCGCAATGCGGCGCCGATCTCGTTTTTCACATTGGCCAGCAGGCGATGAAGTGCCCCTTCTGCGCCTACGAAGAAGCGATCGCCTTTGCCGCCGACGTCGAGGTCAAGGAACGCGACTTCGGTGAGATGCTGCGAAAGCTTGAAGAGCGTCACGACGACGGCGCCGACAGTTACGAGGGCATGAAAGAGCTGCGATGCGGCTCGTGCGCCGGCATCGTCGTCTTTCAGGGAACGCTCACGAGCACTCGCTGCCCATATTGCGCGAGCCCGATCCAGATCGATAAGGCCGAGCAGGCGAAAAACCGCATCAACGTCGACGGCGTGCTACCCTTTCTCGTCGATCACGACAAGGCCGCTCGCCATCTGTCGGAATGGGTCAAGGCGCGCTGGTTCGCGCCGAACGATTTCCTCGCACAGGGCATCCGCGCCGAGTTCAACGGCGTCTACCTGCCGTACTGGACCTTCGACGCGATGACATTCACTCGCTACACGGGCCAGCGCGGCGAAAACTACACGGTCACGGTCGGCAGCGGCAAGAACCAACGGACGGAAACCCGCACCCGCTGGTATCCTGCGAGCGGAGCCTTCCAGCGGTTCTTCGACGACGTGCTCGTGAACGCGACGAAGGGGCTTAAGGCGGAACTGGTGCAGGAACTTGAACCGTGGCCCCTTCAGAAATGTGACCCGTACAACCAGCAGATGCTCGCCGGCTTTCTCGCCCGAACGTACGAGCTCGCGTTGCCACAGGGATTCGAACAGGCGCGGGCACGCATCAAATCAGCGTTGGAAAGCGACGTCCGGCAGCGCATCGGAGGAGACAAGCAACGCATCAGCTCGATGGACGTGCGACACAGTGCCGTGACCTTCAAGCACCTGCTGCTGCCCGTCTGGATGATGGCCTACCGCTATCACAACGAACCGTTCCGCGTTTACATCAACGCCACGACCGGCGAAGTGCAGGGCGAACGACCCTACAGTTGGGCGAAGATCACGCTCGCAGTGATCGCGGGGATCATCGCGGCGGGGTTGGTGTATCTGGTGTTGATGATGAATCAGTAGTAGCCTCGGGGGGATGGCAAGCGAACCGAGGCCCGCGGCGAGTCGCACCGATCTACAGCAGACGATCTGGCAGCGCCGGATGAACCGGCTACGGGGCTGGCTCGCCGTCTCGTGTCTCGCGCTTGTCGCATCGACGTGGAAGCTCTGGACTCCGCAGACGGTCTTCCCGCAGATCCCGTTCCTCGCCGCGTTGCGAACCGCGCCGGCGTGGCTCGATTGGCTGGCCCTCGCGTTGATGCTCGTCGCGCTCGTCGCGATGCTCGCTCTCTCGCTCATTAATCGATGCCGCCCGGCCCCCGCCGGACGGGATGCGAATCTTGCCTTGCCCACGTCTGACAACGCGATCTCCCTCCCCTCTCCCTCGGGAAAGGGGCTGGGGGTGGGGGGCCAGATTGGACGTGACTCTGCGAGTGAAGCAAACTGCCCGTCAGAACGCACCTCATCCCCGTCGCTTCTCCCCAGAGGACACAGGGGCAGGAATCGGAAGGTTGCCCTACTCTTCGTCGCCAGCCTGGCGCTGCTCGTTCTCCTCGATCAGCACCGCTTCCAACCCTGGGCTTACCAGTTCGGCATCGTAGCCATCGTGCTTGCCTTCGCGCCGTCGGGCCGCGGGGCATCGCTCTTGCGGGTGCTGACGATCGGCATCTATTTCTGGTCGGCGGTGTCGAAGCTCGACGATGGCTTCCTGCGTACGACAGGCCCAGACCTGCTTCGTGCGTTATTCGGAGTCGTCGGATTTGAGCCTCCAGGGATCGCTCGCTTATCGCTAGCGACGTTGGCGTGGCTATTACCGCTGTCGGAACTCGCCGTCGCGATCCTGCTTTCGATCCGAAGCACGCGGGCGTTCGGTCTCGGGCTGGCGATCAGTATGCACCTCGCCCTGATGCTCACGCTGGGGCCGTTGGGTCTGAGAAGCGCCGCGGGAGTGCTGCTGTGGAACATCTATTTCGTCGGCCAGGATCTGGTGCTCTTCTGGAAGCCTGCGAGAGGCTGGCACGGTGCTGCGGGAGAGACGGGCGGTCGATTGCGTCTGCGTGAGTTCGGCGCCGGTGTCGTGCCCGCTGTCCGCACCATCGGCGTCGAGCATATCGTCGTCGCACTCGCTGTCTGGCTGCCCATTCTGGAACCGTTCGGCTGGTTCGATCATTGGCCTGCTTGGGCGGTGTATGCGCCTCGGGGAGAACGGGTGTCTCTCTTGCTTTACATGCCCGCTGAACGCGTCCCAGCGGAACTGCGAAAGTTCCTCAGGCATGGTGGCTGGGACGGGCATCATGTGTTCCGAACGGACCTTTGGTCGCTCGATGCGCTTAAAGCACCCTTATATCCTCAGGAGCGATTCCGTGTCGGTGTCGCGCTCGGGTTTCTCAACCGCTATCGCATAGAAGACGGCGAAGCAGGTGACTATGCGGTTCTCGTGAGCAAGAGTCGTCCTATGCCCCACGATTGGATGCCGGGAACACTCGCAATCCGCGATTATGCCGGCTCTTTTCGACTCAACGCGCTCCCTCGCAAACTCGGCGGATGGTGACGCGTTGCTTCATTGCAACGGCCAGCGATCCACCGTAGAACGGGCCGAACGCGTTCCCTGCGGTCGCGGCGAAACCCTCGACTCTCAACCCTCGACTCTCAACCCTCGACTCTCAACTCGCACATGGCACGGATCAACGACAATTTTCTGAAGCTCAAGGCCGGTTATCTCTTTCCGGAAATCGGTCGCCGCGTCAACGCCTTCACGGCGGCGAATCCCGACGCGAAGGTCATTCGCCTGGGCATCGGCGACGTGACCGAGCCGCTGCCGCCGGCGATCATCGAGGCGATGCACAAGGCCGTCGATGAGATGGCGAAACGCGAGACCTTTCGCGGTTACGGCCCCGAACAGGGCTACGGGTTTTTGCGTGAAGCGATCGCGAAACACGACTATGCGGCGCGCGATTGCGATGTGTCGGCCGATGAGATCTTCGTCTCCGACGGCTCGAAGTGCGATTGCGGCAACATCCTCGACATCCTGGGCGACGACAACACGATCGCGATCGCTGATCCGGTCTATCCGGTGTATGTCGACACAAACGTGATGGCCGGCAACACGGGGGACGCCGACGATTCGGGCCGCTATGGCCGCATCGAATACCTGCCCGCGACGGCGGCGAACGACTTCACGCCTGACCTACCGAAGAAGCGGGTCGATCTCGTCTACTTGTGCTACCCGAACAACCCCACCGGCACGGTCGCTTCAAACTTTTATCTGAAGCAATGGGTCGATTACGCGAAGGCGAACGACACGCTGATTCTCTTCGACGCCGCCTACGAGTCCTACATCGCCGATCCCGATATCCCGCATTCGATCTATGAGATCGAAGGGGCTCGCGACGTCGCGATCGAGTTCCGCAGCTTCAGCAAGAACGCCGGCTTCACGGGAACGCGATGCGCCTTCACCGTCGTGCCGAACGGACTGACAGGCACGACCGTGAACGGCGAGCGAAAGGAACTTCACCCCCTGTGGAACCGCCGACAGAGCACAAAGTTCAACGGCGTGAGCTACATCGTGCAACGCGGCGCCGAAGCCGCTTATAGCGAGGCGGGCGCGAAGCAGATCCGCGATCTCGTGTCGTTCTATCTCGAAAACGCATCGCTGCTGCGCGAAGGGCTTTCGCGAGCCGGGATCGAAGTGCACGGCGGCATCAACGCACCGTATATCTGGCTCAAAACGCCCGGCGGACTCACAAGTTGGGACTTCTTCGATCGCCTGCTGACGAAAGCTCATCTCGTGGGCACGCCCGGCAGCGGCTTCGGCGCGGCGGGCGAAGGCTACTTCCGCCTGTCGGCCTTCAACACTCGTGCAAACGTCGAAGAAGCGGTGGACAGGTTCAAGAAGGCGCTGGAGTAATCTTTCACCACGGAACACACGGAAGACACGGAACGGAATGAACCACGACAGACGCCAATGACACGAAAGCGAAGGCAATTCAGACTTCCGTGTCAGCCGTGTGTTCCGTGGTTCTTCTGAAGACTTTTCCTGTGCTTCTCGTCTTTCGTGGTGTCCTTTTCCGACTCAGTCAAAGGCCTCGCAGATGAAGCGCTTCGTCTCGCTCGCCGTTCTGGTCCTGCTCGTCACTCCGCGCTTGGACGCAGCCGACCAGCCGAACATCGTCGTCATTCTCAGCGACGACATGGGCTGGTCGGATCTCGGTTGTTACGGCGGTGAGTTGGAAACGCCGAATCTCGACGCTCTTGCGAAGGGCGGGCTACGGTTCACGCAGTTCTACAACACGGCTCGCTGCTGCCCGACCCGGGCCAGCCTGCTGACGGGGCTATACCCGCACCAGGCCGGCGTCGGCCACATGATGGAGGACCGCGGCCACTCCGGTTACCGCGGCGATCTGAATGACAGTTGCGTCACGACGGCCGAAGTGCTGAAGCCCGCCGGCTACGGCACCTACGCCGTCGGCAAGTGGCACGTCACCAAGCACGCGAAGCCGGAAGGGCCCAAGTTCAACTGGCCGGTGAACCGCGGCTTCGATCATTACTACGGCACGATCCACGGGGCCGGCAGCTTCTTCGATCCGTCGTCGCTCACTCGCGACGACTCGCAGATCTCACCGTTCGCCGATCCTGAGTACAAACCCGAGACCTACTACTACACGAACGCGATCACCGATCACGCCGTCAAGTTCATCAACGAGCACGATAAGGCGACGCCCGACAAGCCGCTATTCATGTACGTGGCTCACACCTGCGCCCACTGGCCGATGCACGCCTTGCCCGAGGACATCGAGCGCTTCAAAGGCAAGTTCGACACCGGCTACGGACTGGCGCGAGAAGCGCGTTACGAACGTCTCAAGAAGATGGGAATGATTGATCCGAACTGGGAACTCTCGCCGCAGGCTAAGGACTGGGACGATGTCGAAGCCGTCGAGTGGGAGAAACGCTGCATGGAAGTTTATGCGGCGATGATCTATCGCATGGATGCGGGCATCGGCGAGATCGTGACGTCGCTCAAAGACACCGGCCGCCTCGACGACACGCTGATCCTGTTCATGCAGGACAACGGCGGCTGCGCCGAAGACATGGGCCGTAAGGGAAACGAATCGCATCCCGACATTCCCCGCCCCGAAAAGCCCACGCTGCCGCCGATCGCCGCGGCCGATTTCATCAACGGCGGCAGCGTGCCGAACCAGACCCGCGACGGCTATCCCGTGCGGATGGGCACGAATGCGATGCCCGGCCCGGCCGACACGTATGTCGGTTATGGCGAGGGCTGGGCGAACGTGTCGAACACTCCATTCCGCCTCTACAAACACTACGTGCATGAAGGGGGCATCAGCACTCCGCTGATCGCGCACTGGCCGAAGGGCATCAACCGTCACGGTGAGTTGGAAAAGCAGCCCGGCCACCTCATCGACGTGATGGCGACCTGCGTCGATATCGCAGGGGCAACCTACCCGATGGAACGCAACGGAAAGAAGATCACTCCTGCGGAAGGCCGCAGCCTCGTGCCTGCGTTCAAAGGCGAGACGATCGATCGCGAAGCGATCTACTGGGAGCACGAAGGCAATCGTGCGATACGCGTCGGCGACTGGAAGCTCGTCGCCACGAGTGAGAAGGGCGCGTGGGAGCTTTATGACCTGGCGAAAGACCGCACCGAGATGCACGACCTCGCCAACAAGCATCCGGAGAAGGTGAAAGAGCTTGCGGCGAAGTGGGATGCCTACGCCAAGCGGGCCAACGTGCTGCCTTACGGCGGCTGGCGCGGAAACTCGGACGCGTCGGCGTCATTCAGCAAGAAACGCCGCTTCTCGCTCGATGGCGACGCCGCGCTCTCACGGGAACAATCGCCGAACATCGCCAAACGCGGCTTCACGGTCGCGGTGACCATTGTGAAGCCGGGACGAAACGGCGTTCTCGTCTCACAAGGAGGCGCGGCGCGCGGCTGGGTGCTGTACCAGCAGGATGGAACCGTCAACTTTCTCGTCCGCAACAAGGATCGAACCCGCCTGCTCTCGTCGGCCCCCCTCGCCGCGGAGCCGAAGACGATTTCGGCGACGCTCTCGAAGCAGCAGTTGGCTCTCTCGGTCGACGGGAAGACGCTCGTCGCATCGCCCGCGTTCGAACTTGTCGGCGAAATGCCGGTGGACGGGCTCGAAGTGGGTCGCGACACGAAAGGCGTCATCGGCGATTACGCGGGGCCGTTCCCGTTCGACGGGAAGATCGAGAGCGTGGCGATCGAACTCGCGAGATGAACTGAGCGCGACTTTCGCGTTTGCTTCGACGTCGTCGGTATGCAAGAGGAGCCCGTGGCCGGCAATCGGAAAGCTCCTCAATTACGAGCACTTCCACGCGTTGCATGTTCCGCGGCTTATCGCTCAACGACATCGACGATCACCCGCCGAAACGCCGTGAGCGGCGGATCGCCGTCGTCGGTGACGGCGAGGATCATGTGAATCGACGTGCCGGCGGCGTCTTCGGGAACACGCAGCGACGCGACGGAGGGCTTATCGGTCGCGATCGTCGCTTCGCCGCGGTACGTGCCGGCTTCAGGATACGTGCTCCACGCATAAGACAGCGAATCGCCATCCGGATCACTCGATGACGACGCGATCAGTGAAACCATTTCGCCCGGCTTCGCATCGCGGTGCGGCACGATTCGAGCGGCGTCGCCGTCGATCACCGCGATCGGCGTGTGGTTCGCATCTTCGAGAGACTTCACGCACCAGTCCATGCGTGCCGCGAACGCGTTCTGAAAGTAAGGTCGCCAGCGAAAGACCGTCGCCCGAGCCGAAGTGTGGCCTTCAACGGCGTCTTTCGCATCGCGGTAGAGTCGTCCGCCTTCCGTCGGTTGGAAACGACCGCCCCAGCCGCCCCACTCCGGCTGTGCAGGGTCGTTCGGACCGTGCGGCAGAAAGTAGAACCAACTCGGCGTATCGCCTTCTTTCAAGGTCGAGTGCGGGTTCGGAGCCGTCCAGGTCTGAGTGGGATAAAGCTCGCCGAGCGATCCGTGACCTTTTCGCACATGCGCATCGATCCAATCTCGCGACGTCAGCGATTCGTCGCCGTCGAGATACATGCCGCGATAGGCTCCGAGCCGCTTGTCCTGACCGGCGGGGGCGCTCGCGAGGACGTAGAACAGATCCGGCCAGCGCCTGTGAATCATCGGCTGGATGCGGTCCTGATCGTTGATGTCGTACACGCGGATCTTCGAGAGTAACTTTGCGACCTCAGCGGGTGAACGATCCTGCGTCACCCGCCAGAGCGCTTGCGCGAAATCGGTCTGTCCGCCCCAGATCGCGATGTTCACCGGTCGTGGATCGTCGGCGTCGACGATCTCGATGATCCGGTTGGAACCTTCTGTATCGTGACCGTCGCCGATCGCTTTCTCGCCGCGGTTCGGGTTGCCCGACACTACTTTCGCGGGCAGATCGTCGGACGCCGGAAAACCCTTGGCGTGCTGCGAAAGATTATCGCGAACGTTGCCGTAGGCGTTCACGACGTCACGAATGAGATCGGCCCGCGTCACGGCTTCCTTCAGCTCACCCGGCGTGCCCGACGCACTCGCGATCAATGCCGCAACATCGAACTCGTTCGAGAAAACGAGCAGACGGATGAGACTTTGAGTGTCGTCCGGATCACCGCCGATGTCGGTGAGCACGATCAGTCGCGGCCGGTCGTCGGCGATCGCGGTCATGGACGCGAAGAATACAACTGCGGCGACGAGAGTTCGCATATCTTCACCTTAACGCGGAGGCGCGACTCACGGATCCCGCCCCTCGCCTTGGGGAGAGAGGCAGGATGGTGACGGGGCGCCCTGCCCCGGCCATCTTGGCCCTAGTTCTTGCAGCTTTGACAATCTCTTCACGAAGCGACGCAGGCGGCATTAAACGTCAACCTGCTCCCCTCACCCCCGGGCCCCTCTCCCCAGGGAGAGGGGTGTCGTGTGAGAACCTTTTGGAAGCGTCGAGCCGCTCCATCGCCTCGCCTGGCCGTAGCACCGGCACATCGATGCGCTTGCCTAGTCCCAACAGGTGCTCGTCGTTCGACACGATCGCGTCGGCGTTGCCGGCGATCGCGAGGGCGACGAATTTGTCGTCGTCGGGGTCGTCGGGAACGACTCGGGGACCGCGTTCGGCATCCACCGGTTCAGCACGTGAGATCCATTCGCGAATGATCTGCTCGCGTTCGTCCGACTGCACGGCTTTCGGCAGAATGTGGCGGTATTCGTTGAAGACCGGCGGGCTGACCAGGAGCGTCGCGCGACCCGCCGAGACCGCATCGAGCAACTGACGACTCGACGAGCCGGGCGCGCGCACGGCCGCGACGAAGATGTTCGTGTCGATCACAAGACGTGGTTTGGCCGTTCCGTTATCGTTCGGCGAAGATCGCCCTTCCTCCGCACGCGGTCGCAAAAACGCGGTCGCCCGAGTCCACCATGACGCCTGAGACATCGACTGCACCGTTCTCCTGGTCCGCGCGGGCGCGGAGCTTCCTGTTCGCCGCCCGGGGGCTGCGGGTTCTGATCTCCTCGCAGCATAACGCCCGATTGCACTTCACGGCGACGCTCGCGGTGGTCGCTGCCGGTGCCGGCTTCCGTCTCACCCCCCTCTCATGGGCGGCGATCACGGCGGCGATCGGCCTCGTCTGGGTCGCCGAAACGATGAACACGGCCATCGAACGCCTAGGCGATGCGATCACGCGCGAGGTTCATCCCGCGATCCGTGATGCCAAGGATCTGGCCGCCGCAGCGGTGCTCGTCGCCTCGGCAGCCGCCGTCGCGATCGGCCTGCTCGTGTTCGTACCACATGTGTTCGCGATGTTCGTGCGACTGGGCGGCGCCGCGTGACGCCGGCTCGGAGAATGAACTCGAATAGCGAGAAGCATGAGCTTGGGCGCACATTTCGTCATCCGTTCGCATCCGGCCTCTTTGCCCCCCCCCCCCCCCC
>JACCRE010000262.1 GCA_013813775.1 Planctomycetaceae bacterium | reverse complement strand
TGGACGAGTTCGACCGTCTCCTGAGTGGGTTTCTGTGGCCCTGTCCTCACGGCTACGGTCGTGCCGGTCTCCCAGTCGCAGCCGATGGTGAATACTATCAGCGCGAGAACCACAAAGGCTCTCTTCGCCGTCTTTCCTTCACCGGATCGAGAACCCGACAGCGGCTTCATGGAGAGCGCTCCATGTCTTTCGCGCCGAACGTGCAGTGCCGGAACGGCCACTGCGAAAGCGTTCAGTCGCATTGAAAGGCCGAAATTACCCCCCCCCGCCAAGGAATGCAAGAACTTTTTTCGTGGATTGATGAAAGAGATTGCCAGAGGGAAGCCACGCCGTTTGCCACTGAAACTCTCTTCCGCGGAAATCACGGCGCGCGGATCACGTCTTCGAACTCCGAAGTCGCGCGTAACAGTCGGCGGGCCGGACGCTACGTGTCGTCGCCATGACCTCAATGCCCGCGGACGCGCTCACAGCGCGTCCACGGGCACGCACGCTGGGCGTTCCGGCGTGCGCCATCGCGTTTCCGCGGCCGGTCGGCTCGCGGGCTTTCGTCCGTCGTCGGACTGCCGGTGCTCGTCAACGTGACGAACTCCGAGGGTGCCAACGACCGCCTCGTCGTCAACGCGCTTGGCGGTAACGACGGTGTCACCGCCTCGACGCTGGTCGCGGGCATCGTGGGGCTCACGATCGACGGCGGCGCCGGCAACGACGTGCTGCTCGGCAGCCGCGGCGACGACATCATCCTCGGCGGCGACGGCGACGACTTCATGAACGGCCAGGAAGGCAACGACATCGCCCTTCTGGGTGCCGGCGACGATCTGTTCCAGTGGGCACCGGGCGACGGCAGCGACGTGATCGAGGGACAGGCCGGGACCGATCAACTGTTCTTCTTCGGCTCTAATGCCAACGAGAACATCGATGTCGCGGGCAGCGGCGGACGCGTGCGATTCTTCCGTAACGTCGGGAACGTGACGATGGATCTCGACGACGTCGAAACCATCGAGTTTCGCGCCCTCGGCGGCGCCGACAACATCGTCGTCGGCGACCTCAGCGGCACCGACGTGACCGCGATCGGGCTCGACCTGCGCGGACCGACCGGCGGAACCGACGGTGAGGCCGATTCCGTCACCGTCAACGCGACGCAAGGTTCTGACGTCTTCGGCGTCGCGGGCGGACTTCACGTCTTCGGGTTGCAAGCGAGCGTCAAGATCTTCCATCAAGAGCAGGCGCTCGATCGGCTCACGCTCAATGCGCTAGGAGGCCACGACATCGTGGATGCCACATCGCTTGAGGCCGACGGCATCCAGCTCACGATGAACGGCGGCCTGGGTGACGACGTGCTCATCGGCGGCGAAGGCGATGACTTCTTTAGCGGCGGCGACGGGAACGACCTGATCCTGATGGGAGCGGGCGACGACACGGCCGTCTGGAATCCCGGCGACGACAACGACACGCTGGAGGGCCAGGACGGCTTCGACACGATGCTCTTCAACGGGGCGAATGTCTCGGAGAACATCGACATCTCGGCCAACGGCGGTCGCGTGCGATTCTTCCGCAACATCGCGAACGTCACGATGGACCTCGATGACGTCGAGAACATTGACTCCAACGCCTTCGGCGGTGCGGACACGATCGTCATCAACGATTTGTCGGGCACCGACGTTTCGTCGATCAACCTGAATCTTGCCGCGTTCGGCGGCGCCGTTGACGCGCAGCCCGACACCGTAATCGTCAATGGCACGAACGACGACGACGTCGCGTTCGTCGCCGGCGATGCGAACGGCGTGAGCGTGTTCGGTCTCGCCGCCCAGATCAACATCACGGGGGCCGAGGCCGCGAACGATCGACTTGTGATCAACGCTCTCGCCGGTGACGACGTCGTTGAAGCCTCGGGCCTCGCGGCGGACGGCATCCAACTCGTCGCGGACGGCGGCGCCGATGACGACATCCTCATCGGCGGTGACGGCAACGACGTGCTCCTGGGCGGCAACGGCGACGATGTGCTGATCGGCGGCCCCGGCCTCGACATCCTCGACGGCGGCACGGGCGACAACATCCTGATCCAAGATTGATCGCACCGATCTCGCCAGAGGCGGCCGGCGCTTCCGGCCGCCTCTGCGTCTTCTCTCGATCCAGCCGCGGGCGATGATGCCTTCGGCTCCGCCGAAGCCGCTCATGGACACGACCTTCCATCCGTCGCGGAAATAGGGTTCCAGGTGCTCTTCGGCGAACGAATGCTTCTCGGCGAACGAGGCCTTGATCCAGCTTCCGTCCATGTACGCGCCATTGTCGAGATAGATGGTGACGAGCTTCTGCATGGATAGGCCTCAAGGCGAAAGACGAAGAACATGGTCAGAGATTTGACGGCGGCACCGATGTCCGCGAAAGGGTGCCGTTGGCTCCACCAGTGCCGCAGTTCGGCCGCTCGCACTGGCAAAGCCAGTGGCACACACCTCCTCATCAGTTCTCACAGCCGATAAGAGAACGCACGCGGTGCCTGGCTGGATCACATTCACGACGCATCCGACGCTATGCTGCGTTAAATGCAACTCGTTTGCGAGTCGTGAAGAGAGCCGGCGAATGGTGATTCGGCGTGCGGGATGGTCCGACGACGACGTGCGTCGCTTTTGGGACTACTGGTCGCAACGCGCCGATTTCCAAAGCGAATACTTCACAGCGCAGGTCGGGGCCGGGGTCGCCGCAGTCGCGTCGCATGCCGGCGTCTTGCAGGGCGACGTGCTCGATTACGGCTGCGGGCCGGGGCACCTCATTCCGCACCTGTTGGCGCACGGAGCGCAGGTCACGGCGATCGATTTTTCACCGGCGTCGGTCGAGGCCGTGAATCGTCGCTTCGGCGGTCAATCGAACTGGCAGGGGGCCATGCTGGCTGAAAGCTTGCCGACGTCGTTCCCCTGCGGACGTTTCGATTTCGTGACCTGCATCGAAACGCTCGAGCATCTCAACGAGAGCCAGCTCAACGCCGTGGTCGCCGAACTCGCCCGGCTCACGAAAAGAGGCGGAGCGGTCATGGTGACGGTGCCGCATGCCGAGAATCTCGCCGCCGGACAGACATATTGCCCGTTCTGTGATTCCGAGTTCCACCACATGCAGCACCAGCAGAGCTTCACCGCCGACAGCATGCGCGGGCTGCTCGCGGGGCACGGCTTCGACGTGCGATTCTGCCGTCCGCTGGATTTCGCCCGCTTTCAGAACCGACGGCCGGTCGCGAACCGCGCGGGCATCGGCACTCTGCCCGGGCGGATCAAAGACCAAACGACGTGGCGTGCGAAGGATTGGAGGGATCGAGCGCTCGGCGCTCTTGATCGCGTCTCGCCGCGTCCGTTTCCAGAGCAGCGAGCGGTCCGGGCAGCATTGCGACGAGGACGATGCCACCTGTGCGCGATCGCGGTTCGACAAGGAACGTAAAGCATCGTGAACCGCCAAGGCTCCAGGAACGCCAAGGATGGACGTTCGGCGTTCCTTAACTTGGCGCTTTTGGCGATTTTCATGTTAGTCGCCATGCTTCTGCCGCAGCCGCCCGCTCGTGCGAAGCATCAAATGAATGCGTTCGAACTCGTCGAGCCATTCCTGAACGACCGCCGCGGTGAGTTGATCGTCGCGTCCCAGCCCCGTGGGACACGCGGCACCGGTGAGTTCTGACGCCATCTTGCGGTATTTCGACAACGTGCGGTCGCCATAGCGGCCGCAGGGCAGATCGTCTTCCGAGAGGAACATCACCGCCGGCACGCGGGCAGCGCCGCATATCTGCAACGCCTTCGCCATCACGGGCTGATCGTCGCGATCGAAGAATCGTAAGCCGATCGTCGCTGTCTCTTCGGCGAAGCGGGCGAAAATCGGACACTGCTCGACGCAATCGCCGCACCATGTCCCCGCCAGCACGAGGACCTTCATCTCGCGTTTGAACGACCGCAGCAGTTCCTTCTGCGAGTCGGTCAACATGATCCGCTCGTAAGCGGCGTCCCAGCGATTGCGTTGTTCGGGCGTTGCATATCGATCGAGGAAATCGTCGTAATGCTGCCCTTTGTGGTACTCGTCCCCATATTCAAGCATGGCGAAACCTCGTTAAGCGTGAGGAGCATTGCATCTGTCGGTCTATCTGCCGAGCTCATCGTACGCCGTCGGCGGGACCGCGTCGCGAATCGCCGCCGCGAAACGACGAATCGTCGCCGCAGCCTCGGCAATGAGTTCGATCTCACTCTCACTGCCGAGCAGAACGGGGTGATGCAGCACGAGCAATTGTTCGTCGGCGCGATCAGCATTCGAGAGCGGGCCGAAGGATCGGAAGCGACGGTTCGAATGTGTGCGATGCAGGCCTCGGAAGCCCGGCCAGAACGAAATGCCTTCGGCTCGCATCGCGACGGCGAACGTCTCGCGCCGCAGACCCTCGAATGCATCGCGATCGTACCACGCGGCGAGCTTGTAGTGGACCGGTTGAGTGGGACGTGGGATGTCGAGTTTCGGATGTGGAAAGGGGGTGAGGCCGGCCACAGAACCGAGCCGTTCCGCGAGACGCAATGCATTTTTCGCACGCACGCTGTTCCGCTCGTCGAGCTTGCTGAGTTGGGGGAGAAGCAAGGCTGACTGAATTTCCGAAAGCGGGCTGAGATCGTTGCCGCGTTCGACGTGCAGGCGAATCCGCTGCATCACGTCGTCACGAGCACTGAAGATCGCCCCACCGCGTCCTGCCGTAAGCAGTTTGCTGCCGCCGAAGCTCATCACGCCGACATCACCCCACGTTCCCGCGCGCTTGCCGTAGACCCAGGCACCGGGTGACTGGCAGACGTCTTCCAGGATGCCCCAGCCGCGACGATCCGCGAGCTCGCGTAACGCCGGCATGTTGACAATGCCGCCGTGCAGGTGGGACACGAGCACGGCCTTGATCCGCGGAGATTCGATGTCTGCCAATCGAGAGACATCGAGCTGCGCATCGTCGGGGCGAATCTCGGCGAGGATCGGCATTGCGCCCAGCGCGAGAACGTTCTTGATGTTCGCCTCGAAGTCGTACGCGGCGAGCATGACTTCATCCCCAGCACCGACACCGAGTCCTCTCAGCGCAAGCTCCACTGCCGCAGTGCCGCTCGAACACAGCCGAACGTTCCCGACGCCATGGAATGTGGCGAGCGCCTCGCGAAGTCGATCCCCATGCGGGCCGAAATAGCGTCCCCATGAACCGTCGGCGACCGCAGCTGCCGCGGCAGCGTTCACGTCGGCATCAGCCACAGGCCATGTTGGTGGACCCTGTGGGAGAATCGGTCTGCCGCCGAGAATTGCCGGCTTCGTTGACGCCATGCCAGTGCTCATCGAAGTCGCTGCCGCTCCGCTGCTCTCGCGTGATTCTGACAACTTCGCATTGAAAGCGATTGATGCAAGCGCGCCGTATCCAGCGGGACTTGTCGCCGTCGGCACATCGGCGATACGCTCGAAACATTGGCAAATCCATTCAGGTTTCAGGACATCATGGCACACCGCGTTCGTTTCGTCATGGTCGGCGGTTTCCTCGGTGCGGGGAAGACGACGGTGCTCGGCCGGCTGGCTGCAACGTATCAGGATCGCGGGCTGAAGGTCGGCGTGGTCACCAACGACCAAGCCACCGACCTTGTCGACACGAATTCGTTGCGGGCGCAGGGCCTCTCGGTCGGCGAGGTCGCCGGCGCGTGCTTCTGCTGCAACTTCGACGAACTGCTCAGCACGATCGGCCGGCTCGGAGAGTCGGCCCGCCCCGACGTGATCCTCGCTGAACCCGTTGGAAGCTGCACCGACCTCGTCGCGACGGTGATACAGCCGCTCAAGCGCCTTTACGACGCCGAGTTCTCGATCGCGCCTTATGCCGTGATCCTGAAACCAAGCCACGGACGAAAAATCCTGCGTGGCGAGCCCACGGGCGGTTTTTCGCCGAAGGCAGAGTATATCCTCACGAAGCAGCTTGAAGAAGCCGACGTCGTTCTCGTCAACCGAGTCGATGAATTGTTGTCGTCCGAAGTCGATGAACTGGAAGATCTCGTGAGGGCACGGCATCAGTCGACACCGGTGCTGCGCGTCTCGGGAAGAACGGGCCAGGGGTTCGAGGCGTTGATCGAATTCCTCGATCAGGACGGAGACTTCGGCCGGCGCGTGCTCGACATCGATTATGACGTGTACGCTGAAGGCGAGGCCGAGCTGGGTTGGCTCAACGGAACGGTGCACGTCGCGGCCGAAGCTCGTTTTCCGCTTGACGACTTGCTGCTCGGGATCGTGGAAACGCTTCGAGCGTCACTTCGAGCGTCCGGCGCAGAACCGGCACATCTGAAGACGATCGGCTTGTGGGAGGGCTTCTTCGGCGTCGCGAATCTGATCGCGTCGGAGGCGTCGCCGGAACTTTCGCTGCCATCGCGCTGCGAAGTGCTCGAGGCCGACGTGATCGTGAACGCCCGCGTCGCCTGCGATCCCGAACTCCTCGAGAAGCTGGTTCGAAAGGCGGTTTCAGACGTGTGTGAGACTTTGGGAGCGACGGCGACCTTCCGCGAGACGCAGTCGTTCCGCCCGGGGCGCCCGGTGCCGACGCACCGTTACGCGGACGCGGTGTAGAGAACTGCTGCCGCTTTCGCGCGAAAGCGTCGTCGCTTCTACTCATTCGTCGCAGACGTCGAAACGGGCATGGCCGTCGGAAGGTAAATTCCAAAGAACGCGATCGCCCAGGGCGCTCGCCGCGCCGGCGACGGGCTCTGTGGTGATGGGTCGTTGCGCCGAAGCTCGTTAAAGCCGACGGCGACCGCGTTGTTCCCGCACCGCTGAGGAGGTGTCGTGATGCGATTGCATGCGATGTGTGCCGCCGTACTGGCTGCGAGTCCCGCGCTCGCGGCCGACGAACCGAACGTACCACCCCTGGTGGAGCGATTTCTCGTCGAAGGCCGGCTTGACGAGGGAGAACAGGCTCTTCGGGAACGCATTGCGGCGCAGCCGGGCGACAGCCAGGCGAAGTATGGCCTCGGCATCGTCCACGTCTTGCGGGCCGTCGAAAACCTCGCGCAGAACCTGCACCGCTACGGCTTGAGATCTCAGTCACCCAAGCTGCCCTTTGTGCGCCTGCCGGTTCCACAAAACCCGAAGCCCGAGCCGCTCGACTATCTGAAGTGGCGGGCGGTACTGCAGCAGTTGATCGATGATCTTGAGACGGCGTCGGCATCGCTTTCAGCCGTCGACGACCCGAACGTCAAGCTGACGTTGCCGGTCGGAATGGTCCGTCTCGATCTCGACGGCGACGGCACGGCCACCGACGATGAAACCTTCTGGAAGGTCTTCACGGCCGTCGCCTGGCGCGCGGCGAAGCTCGACGAGAACCAGAAGCGATTTCCGATCGGCTTCGACGCCGCCGACGTGCATTGGATGATCGGTTACACGCACCTGCTGCGTGCGATGGCAGAGGCTTGGCTCGCTCATGACACCGAGGAGTTCTTCAACGTCACGGCACCTGTCTTTTTCGCGGGAGCCGCGTCGCCGCCGGACGTGCTCGGCCGCGAGGAGAACGCCGGCGGCTTTAATGTCGATCAGTTCGCCGATGCGATTCTCGCCGTCCATCTGATGCACTTCGAGCCCGTCGAGCCCGAGCGAATGCGCGCCGCCCGCAAGCATTTGCTCACGATGATCGCCGAGAGCCGCAAGGTCTGGGAACTGGCCCTCGCCGAAACCGATGACGATCGCGAATGGATTCCGAACGCACGTCAGACGAGCCTGACGCCGCTCACCGTCACCGACGAGATCGTCGCAGGCTGGAAGCAGTTTCTCGACGAGGCCGAGGATGTGCTCGAAGGACGAAAGCTCATCCCGCATTGGCGTGTGAAAGGAGAACGGGGCATCGACCTCAAGCAGGTCTTCGAAGAGCCTCGCACGTTCGACCTCGTGATGTGGGCGCACGGCATCGCGGCTCTGCCGTTCGTCAAAGAGGGGGATCTCGTCACGAAAGAGACCGCCAACACCCTCAGCCGAACGTTTCAGGGCCGATTCGTGGTGTTCGCCGTCTGGTTTCAGTGATCGGGCATTCTCCCGTTGCGATGTTATGACATTCGCGTGATCGTAGGCGGCCGAGAGTCCGGTCCACTTCTGCTCCGCGGGAGCGGCGAGCCTGTTGTGAGGCGATTCCCATGCGCTACGTCATGCGTCAGAAGCTGCTCGCCTTCGGCGACGACTTCACGATCAAGGATGCGAACGGAAACGATCGCTACTTCGTCGACGGCAAGGTCTTCTCGATCGGCGACAAGCTCTCGTTTCAGGATATGTCGGGCAATGAGCTTGCGCGCATCGAGCAGAAGGTGCTGTCGCTCGTTAAGAACTATCGCATCTACCGTGACGACCAACTCATCGCCACGGTCAAGAAAAAGCCGTTCACGTTGTTTCGCGAGGTGTTTGAGCTTGAAGACGCCGCTCCCGGCGACCTCGACGCGACCGGCGACTTCTTTGATCGCGAATACGAATTCACACGAGACGGGGCAACGGTCGCGCGGGTCTCAAAGCGATTCTTCTCGTGGACCGACACCTACGGCGTCGATATCGCCGACGGTGAGGACGACGTATTGGTCCTCGCGGCGACGGTCGTCATCGATCAGTGCTGTCACGATGAAAAGGATTGATTCCCGGCGGTCGTGTGCATCGCAACGGCTGCCGCCGCGATCGCAGCGGTCTCGGTCCGAAGGATCGTTCGACCCAGGGCGGCGATCTCGGCGCCACGGTCGATCGCCTGCTGAGTCTCTTCCTCAGTGAAGCCGCCTTCGGGACCGATCAGGAGCGTCACCCCTGCTTGACCGCTTTCCAATGGTGCGAACGAGAGAGACTTGTCGCTCGGGTGCAACAGGATCAATCTCTCTCCCGCAAAAGCCACGTTGGAGAGCAGCGATTCAAACCGAATCGGCTCGGTGAGTTCCATCAGGCGATTTCGGCCGCACTGCTTGCACGCCGCGACCATCGTCTGACGCAGCTTGTCGAGCTTGCTTTCGCGCGGATCGACGACGGTGCGCCGTGTCAGCAGCGGCACGAGTCGAGCGACGCCCAGTTCCGTCGCCTTCTCGACGAGCCAGCGGAAGCGATCCCCCTTCGGCGGAGCGACGGCGAGCGTGATGCGGGGCGCGACGTCAGGCTCCTTCACGACGCTTCGCGGCCGAAGGGTCACGTCGCGTTTCGAGACTGAAAGGACTTCGGCGACGGCCGTCGTCCCCTCACCGTCGAAGAGCGTCACCGTCGCGCCAGCCGCGATGCGCAGAACGTGAGCCAAATGATGCGCTTCGCTGCCGGAAAGGGTCACTTCCGGCCGATCGAGCGGCTGAGGCAAGTAGAATCGTTCGGTCATCGCGTATGAGCCGCCGAATGCGCTCCAACGACTTCGTCAAAGGTATTTTCGGGCCGGTAGCCGTCGGATCAGTCAAATGAGAGAAGACGGCGAAGCCATCCGGGTTCTGCGTTCCTCTTCGACATGGCTGATGCGCGACGGCCGACCTGCCGATCATAACCGACGGTCGCCGGTCCGCTGGACCGAGACGTCTGGTTTGTCGCGGGGAACGCTGCCGATGCGCGAGAACGAGTGGGGTCAGAACCGGTTGCCGTTTCACGGAGCCGACACGCCGTTCGAGACGCGTTCCTTTGAAGAGGCCGTCGCCCGGCTGATGTTTCTCTCCGAACGAGGATGGCCTGCAGGCTGGCTGTTCGGACCATCGGGCTGCGGCAAGACGGCAGTGCTGCGAACGGTGCGCAATGAACTGCGACGCGCGGGTGCCGAAGCGGTGATTGGGTCGCTATGCGGCATCGACGGCGATGAGTTCTGGCCGAGCATTGCGACGGCGCTGGGTGCGCGCGACGTCGACTACGGTCCCGCCGCTCGTAAGACCGTGCGGGCGTTGCTCGTCGCGTCGTCGATGATCGATCGCCCGGTCACTTTTCTGCTCGATGATGTCGACCGTGGCGGCGTCGGTTTGTGGGACCAGGTGGCTGCTTTCGTCAGGATGGCGGAAGGCGTCACGCCAAACCACACCGTCGTCATCGCGACGGCCTGCGAGATCACGGTTGGTGATCTCGCGCGACGCATTGACCTTCGCGCCGACCTCCGACCTTTCTCGGCCGAAGACACAGCGGCCTTTGTGGCCTCTCGGCTGGAACAGGCCGGCTCCAAAGTGGCCTTCACACCGGAAGCGTCAACGGAACTCTTCGCTGCGACGGCTGGAGTTCCCGCTGCGGTGGGACGCTTCGCCGATCTCTCGCTCGTCGCGGCTCAAGCCGCGAACGTGAACGTGGTCGACGTGGATTTCGTCCGTTCGGCCGTCGCCGAATTGCGGCCGACCGACGATGAACCGCTCGTCTCGCTGGCGACGGCGCCGTTGCCGGCCCGCTTCACGGCGTGAAGCGAGATCGGAAACCCTTGATCGTTCGTCCTGCGGTTTCGCCGGGCGGCACAACCACAAGTTGTGGCTTCCGCATTCCCTGCTCCGCGCGAGAACAAACGCAAGCGATCTTTTGACGGCCGGCGTGCCGTCGGTATGCTGACTCCGCGGCCGCAGCGTTGTCCTATTCCGTGCGGCCGGCTCCGGGAGCGTTCCCGTCATCGGAGTCACCTCTCATGTGTTGCGTTTCTTTTGCGCTGCGTGCCGCGCTGACCGTCGCCGCGGTCGCGCCGGTCGCTTCGGTTGAAGCCGCTGCGAAGCCGAACGTCATCGTGTTCCTCTCGGACGACGAGGGCTACGGCGAACTGGGCTGCCAGGGAAATGATGAGATCCCGACGCCTAACATCGACTCCATCGCGAAGAACGGCATCCGTTTCACGAACGGGTACGTTTCGGGGCCCTATTGCAGTCCGACGCGGGCCGGTTTGATGACCGGCCGCTACCAGACGCGATTCGGCCACGAATTCAACCCCGGTGGCAACAACCCGGAGGCCGGTTTGCCGTTGTCGGAGACGACGATCGCCAACCGGATGAAAGAACTCGGCTATCAGACCTGCGCCGTCGGAAAGTGGCATCTCGGCCAAGCTCCGAAGTTCCATCCCCTCAATCGCGGCTTCGACGAGTTCTATGGGACGTTGCAGAACACGCCGTTCTTCCATCCGACGAACTTCGTCGACTCACGAATCTCTCCCGACGTGCAGAAGGTGGAGGACGACGATTTCTACACGACCGACGCTTACGCCGCCCGTGCCGTGGACTGGCTCGACAAGCGCAAGGATGGGCCGTACTTCTTGTACGTGCCCTTCAACGCACAGCATGCCCCACTGCAGGCTCCGCAGAAGTACCTCGATCGCTTCCCGAACATCACCGACGAAAAACGCAAGATCTTCGCGGGCATGATGAGCGCGAAGGACGACGCCGTCGGCGCAGTGCTCAAGAAGGTGCGCGACCTCGGTCAGGAAGAGAACACTCTGATCTTTTATCTCGCCGACAACGGGGGACCGACGCCCGTGACGACGTCGAAGAACGACCCGCTGCGCGGCTTTAAATCCCAGACGCTCGAAGGCGGCGTGCGCGTGCCGTTCATGGTGCAATGGAAGGGCGTGATCCCCGCCGGCAAGACCTACGAGAATCCCGTCATCCAACTCGACATTCTGCCGACGGCGATCGCTGCGGCCGGCGGGACCGTCGAAGAGTCCTGGAAGCTCGACGGCGTGAACCTGATGCCGTTTCTGACGGGCAAGAACGACGGCAAGCCGCATGAGACGCTCTACTGGCGGTTCGGGCCGCAATGGGCGATCCGCCAAGGAGACTGGAAGCTCGTGGCATCGCGTCCCGACAACCTCGAGCCGAAGTTGTTCAACCTGGTGGAAGACATCGGAGAAGCGCATGACATGTCCGCCGCCGAGCCGGAGAAGGTCAAGGAGTTGACGGCGGCCTATGAATCATGGAACGCCGAACTTGCCGACCCGCTGTGGCGGGCGCCGATGAACAACCGCCGCGCCGGGCAGAATCGCTCGAACGCGGCACGGCCCAACAACCAGCGTCGGACGCGAAAGACCCAGTAGCGGCCAACACAGCGTCTGCGGACCGGCGAACCCGGTCCGCAGACGCGTTTTCACAGGAGTTCGATCGGCAGAGCGCGGACGATGAGTTCTTCCTGCTGAAACTGATCGCGCAGCTCTTCTTTGAAACTCGACCACCATGCTCGGTCGAGCTGATCGACCATTGTTTCGTAGATCACGACATCGTCGCGCGTGGTCGCGTCGTCGGCTTCTTTCCAGTGCCCCTCGGCCGGCGCTCGCGAATAGGCCGTGACGCCGCCGAACTTCTCCGTCAGCGTCCGTCGAACCTGTTCGAATCGGCTTCTTGGAAACGGCCGGCCTTCGTTGTCGTACACCGGCAGGAGAAGTGGGACGAGGTGACTTGGAGCGTTCATGACGAGACAAAGTGAATGATGCCGTAAACGGATGAAATGAGATGGTGTTTCTCAAAATGGTCCGAATCTTCGCACTGATCCTGACGCTGGCCGCGGTCGGCTGCGTCGGCGTCATGTTCGCCGGCGGCATCACGATACTCGCCGACATGCTCCGCGGCCGGAATGTTCCCTTCGATGTCCTGTTCGGGAAAATCGCCGAAGGCCGGGCGTGGGGACTGACCGGGGTCTCGCTGTTCGTCGTCGCGTGTCTCATTTTATGGTTCACTCCGGATCGGGCCGAGAAACCGGGCGAATGAACCGCCGCAGCGGTATGATCGGCGTCGAGCTATGTCGGTTTCCTTGGCCGCTTGAGGTTCCGCATGAACGCCGTGAAGTGCTTCTCGCTTGTTGCGACCTTGTGGTGCCTGTCGGCCGATGCCGCTGATCGCCCGAACGTCGTGTTGATCATGGCCGACGATATGGATGACCGCGTGAGCTGCCGCAGCGAGACGATCGCGATTTAGCTGCTATTCCGTGACAATCCTCAGTGTTTCCACGATGGGCGAGAGGCGCCGAATCCAACGGAATTAACGACTGTTTTGTGGAATTAACTACAGTGGGCTACACGATGGTGTCATCGCTTCGCCATTAGGAGCACCTGAACCTCCAAGCTGCTCGCCGGCGGCGCCTTGAGATCGGCGTTCCTGCATCCGCCAGTTCGCTTTCCACGAATGAGCAGTTCCTCAATCAGCGCGGCGGCGACGAGAGGGTCCGTCAGACGCTGGCCGGCGATCTCGCGGTGTTCTTTTTTCGAGAGCGTCCCACTGCTCGCCCTCTGTGGCACGTTCGGCCTAAAGATCGCGGTGCAGGCTCATGAACTCAGTCCGAGCCTGGGCATCCGCTTCGGCGAGCTTGCGGCTGCCTTCGGCGGCTTCCTTCTGCAGTGGTTCCGGGAGCTCGGCGAGTTCCGTGCGGTCGTCGAAGCGACGGCGACGTATCGCTGGTTTCACCAGCTCGTCTCGCCACTGGGCACGGTCCTGCTCGCCCACCCTGACTTGCTGCGGGCGATCGTGCAGCGGCGCAGCAAGACCGACCGGCTCGGCGTGCAGCTCCTGGCCAACTTGCTGCGGATCAATCAGATCCCGCTGTCTTACATCCCTTCGGACGAGTACCAGTTGCTGCGGGATGTGTCTCGCTATCGCGCCCGTCTCGGGCGTGGCTTGGCGAGCGTGAAGACGTCGCTCCGGGCGTTACTCACGCGTCATAATCTAGTGCGTCCCACCCTTACGTGTAGCGGTAGCCGCGGTGCCGGAGGTAGCTGCGGCATTCGTGTTCGGGGAACAGGTCGAGCACGCGGCCGCAGAGTTCCCACAGCGTCTCGGTCGTGCGGGCGGCGGCGGCGCGCAGCAGCTTCTTGAACTTGCTGAAGGCCAGCTCGATCGGATTGAGGTCCGGCGAGTAGGGCGGCAGGTACCGCACGCTGGCTCCGGTGGCCTCGATCGCCTCCACGACGCCTTTGATCTTGTGACTCGACAGGTTGTCCATCACGACCACGTCGCCGGGACGCAGTTCCCGCACGAGGTGCTGCTG
>JACCRE010000242.1 GCA_013813775.1 Planctomycetaceae bacterium | reverse complement strand
GTGCGGCAACGTTGGCGGGAGCGGTTCCGCTATCTCATGGTCGACGAATTCCAGGACACGAACCGCCTGCAGCTGGAGCTTGTCACGTTGCTGGCGGATGAACGGCGGAACGTCGCCGTCGTCGGCGATGACGATCAGTCGATCTACGGCTGGCGCGGTGCGGAAGTCGAGCACATCCTGGGCTTCCAGTCGCATTTTCCGGGAGCGAAGGTCATTCGGCTTGAAGATAATTACCGCTGCACAGATCGCATTCTCGCGCTTGCGAACAACCTCGTGAAGTTCAATCGGACGCGGCATCCGAAGGCCCTGCGAACGACGAAGCGGTCCAGTGATGCCGTGCGCTTTCTGGAATTCCAAGACGAGGTCACCGAGGCCGAGCAAGTCGTGCTCGAGGTCGACTACCTCGTCAAGCAGAAGTTCGTGAAGCCGGGCGACGTCGCCATCCTGTACCGCACGAACGAGCAGCCGCGCGTGTTCGAATCGGAACTGCGGCGCCGGAGGCTTCCGTACGTGCTCGTCGGCGGACAGTCGTTCTTCGACTACAAGGAAGTGCGCGATCTGCTTTCGTATCTGCGCGCGATCGTCAATCCGACCGACGATTACGCCTTGCTGCGCATCGTGAACGTGCCGGCGCGCGGCGTCGGCGCCGCGACCGTTGGAAAAGTCGTCACTCGCAGCGTTCGCGACCGGTCGGGTTTCTGGAAAGCGGAAGAGGCGATGCGGCAGTCGGGCGAGCTCCCGGACAAGGCCTCCGCCGGCCTCGCGTCGCTTCGACGGCTGCTCGACAAGTATCGGTCGCTCTCGGAACAGCGACCGAAGGAGCTCGGCCCGCTGACGGCGGGCCTCATCGAGGAGTTGAACTACGAAGAGGAAATCCGCCGCAACTACAAAGAGCCGCAACAGCAGCTCACCCGCTCGGCGATGCTCGACCAACTCACCGACGCGCTCAGAGAATACTCTCAACGGGAGTCGGAGCCTTCGTTGGCCGGTTTTCTGCAAGAGACGACGCTCGGCGGACGCGACGACCAATTCGAGGCCGAGGACAAGACGCCCAAGGACGGCGTGCGGCTCATGACGCTGCACAGCGCCAAGGGCCTTGAGTTCCCCCGCGTGTATCTCGTCGGCATGGAGGAGAATCTCTTGCCGCACCGCCGAAGCGTCGAGGGCGCCGCGGCGATGATCGAGGAAGAACGGCGGCTCGCGTACGTCGGCGTGACTCGGGCGCAGGATCACCTCACGCTGACCCGCGCCGCGAATCGCAAGAAGTGGGGCAAGCTGCGTCCGTCGATGCCGTCGCGATTCCTGAAAGAAATGCAGGACGAAATCTCGCTCCCCCCGCTAGTGGAGACAGGCTCCACTGCGGTTGCACCGCCGATGGTCCGGCAGGCAAGGCCCGCATGATTGTGCTCGGCGTCGAGACTTCCGGGCCGATCGGTTCGTTCGCGCTGCGGCGAGACGGCCGCTGCGTCGAAGAGCGTTTTCTGCCGGAGCTCGGTCGCCGTCACGCACGATCTTTGGTTCCCGAGATCGTCACCTTTCTTTCGCGACACGAGTTGCGGCTGAAGGCCGTGGAAGCGATCGCCGTGAGCGTCGGCCCGGGCAGCTTCACGGGTCTACGCGTGGGCGTGACCTTCGCCAAGACGCTCGCTTACACGCTCGACGCGAAGCTCGCCGCGGTGGAAACGTTCGCAGCCATCGCGGAGCAAAGCATCTCGGCGTCGTCGGTCGCCGTCGTCGCCGATGCCCAGAGGCGGGGCGTGATGCTCGGCCGCTACCGTCGAACCGCGGGCGGCTGCTTCGAGCGGCGCGGTGAGATTGAACTCGTCTCGCTCGGACGCCTCACCGACGCGCTCGGTGATGTCGCACTCGTCTCCGGTCCGGGAATCGCGAGCGTCGGAGCCTTGCACTTCGTCGGTTTCGATCTCGCGGCGCCGCATCTGGCGCTTCCCCGAGCCTCGACGGTCGCACGACTCGGCGAAGCACAGCTTCATCGCGGCCAAATCGCCGACGCCTGGACGCTGGAACCGCTCTATGTGCGAAAGAGCGGTGCCGAAGAGACGCGCGACGAGAAGACGTCGAAGCCATCGGACGCCTGATCTGCCTCACGCGGCGATCGTTCGTACACGGCCGAGACGGCGTTCGAACAGTTCGCAGGCGAACTCGTGCAGTTCCAGATCGAGGTCGTTCCGCTGCATGATTCGCGCGATCGCCTGTTCGCTCGGACGAATCTCGTGCTTTACGCAGCGGTTGGCGGTGGCGTCATCGTCTTTGAACTCGGCTCGCCACTCGAAGGTGTTCTGAAACAGCTTCATCGACTCGCCGAACCGCTCCACGATTCCAAAGAACTTGAAGCGGCGTTCGAGGTTTTCTTTCGCCGACTCGAGGATCTGTCGCCGACTGTGCCCGCTGCCGAGCGAGCTGAGAATCCCGGTTTGGGCGTTCACGATGTTGCTGAGCAATCGCAGGTCTTCGGACATCGCGAACTCGTCGAACGACGCGTTCTGCGTGAAGTAGATATGCTGGAAATCGCGTCCGCCGGCGTGATCCTTCCAATGGGCGTGGAGATTCCTGGGATTGTGCCAGGATTTGTATTGCGAAATGACGCGATCCACGGGGTGACGAAGCCACGTCACGAACGACCCGGCGGGGAATCGCGCCGCCATTTCACGATAGATCGTATGCCCCAGAATCACGGGTGCATCTTCGACGCCGTCGTAGATGGAATAGTCGCCGTAGAAGGCTTCCACGACCTTCTCGGAATTGCCGCAATTCTCCTTCAGGTAGTGGGAAAACGCCGTACCGGCCGTCTTCGGAATATGAATGAAGATGATCGGACGCTGCGAGGGCGTGTCGAAGACCTCTCCCGAACCAACGCAGGGTTCCGGAGTCGCATCGGAGACGATCGGCGAGGCCGAGGTGCCCCGGAGAGAAGCGAGCGCCGACGCCATTCTCTGGCGGCCCGGCAGAACGAGCTTGTGTGCGGCGTCCGCGGCCCATCGAAGACCCGCCGGTGCGAGATTCCAGGCGGTCTCGCTCCGGCCGAGCGACTGCGTCGCCTGGCGTGCCTGCGACATGCTCATTTCGCTCTCCGATCGGATCGGGTCCGCCGCGCGAGCGTTCGTCCTGATGGCGGCGTGTGTTGAGCGTGGCTCCGATACAGCGGATATTTCGAGTGTCGGCTCTGCGCGGGCAGGGACTCGACGCAATCTCCGCGAAAGGGCGACTTGGCAGACGATCGTATTCGCGCGCGACGGACTTCTTCGCCAACGCTTGAAGCGGAGGGACCCCGGCGTGAAATCGGATCGCAACCGCGGCGCTCGAACTTGGGCCTTGCTCATGGCTTGATCGGTGCGGCGGGTTATAATCGGCGCTGCGGGCGGCATGCCGCCGCTGTTCCGCGGTCGTTTCCGAAACCGAGTTGAGGAGGTTTGGCCGATGGCGCTTTACGAAATTGAGACGAGTGCGCACATCATGATCAGTTGGGCCGACTCTCAGGACGAAGCGGTCGAAGCGGCCCGACGCCATTACCCGGAAGACGACGTGGTGCGCATCACACGGCGGCCTCGCGACATTTGGGTCATCTCGAAGTCGCTGCTCGGCCTTGAAGGCTCCGCGGAACCCTGCGACACGGCCCGTGAATGCCTGTCGCGCGCCCGCGGAGACAAGCTGCACGCGATCCGCCTCTACATGCTCGACACCGGCTCCGACCTTCACGAGGCGCAGCGGGCGATCGAAACGAATATGTCTCTCGGCTGGTAAGTCGGAAGTGACGAGAACGGCTCGACGAACCGCGACGCAGGGTTCCGTGGACCCGCCGCGGATCAGCACCCTATTCTTAGGAAGTCAACAAAAAGCCCTCCGGTATCGGCCGGGGGGCTTTTTTCACGCGTCTTGAAAAACAGCGAGGTCGGCTAAGTCGCCAGAGGCTGTCGAACCGGCCGCGCAGCGACCGGGCGACCGGCCTTGCGGTTGGTGAGCCAGAGCAGGGCCGGTGCCGCGATGTAGATCGAGCTGTAAGTGCCCACGAGAATGCCCACCGTCAGGATGAAGGTGAATCCGTGGATGCCTTCACCGCCGAAGAAGTACAGCACGATCGTCACGATGAGCGTCGTGACCGAGGTCAGCAACGTTCGCGACAGCGTCTGGTTGAGGCTCGAATTGACGATCCCTTCGGTGAGGGCCGGGTTCTTGCCGCGAACCTCGCGAATGCGATCGAACACGACGATCGTGTCGTTGATCGAGTAACCGATCAACGTGAGCACGGCCGCGACCATCGGCAGGTTGATCTTGAACTCTTCCAGGCCGAGGACGGTGATTCCGAGCGGCCCCGCGATGTACGAAGCCAGCGCGAGAAAGCCGAGCGTGATCAGCACGTCGTGCACGAGGCAGATGACGGCCGCGAAGCCGTAGGAGATGTCCTGGAAGCGGAACCAGAGATAACCGATGATCGCCAGCCATGAGGCGAAGATCGCCATGAGGGCCGACTGCTGCGTTTCGCCGGCGACCGAGCTGTCGAAGCTGTTGACCTCGTCGAACACAGGCTCTGAAGCCATGTAGCTTTTCAGGTCGCTCAAGGCGGCTTCGAAGTCGGCCTGCGAGACGGCCGATGACGCCTCGACACGCATTCTGGAAAAGCTCTTGGCTTCATCGTCGGCGGAGTCCGAGCCCGAACCGGCCGTTCCTGTCACACGGAGCAGTTCCAAGGGTTCGTCGTACCTTGGCTGCCCCGCTCGCTCCAACTCCGCCAGTCGATCCGCGAGAGAGGCGGCGATCGTGTCGGCGTTGAGTTCCTGTTGCTCGCCGTCCCGGCTCGTTCCGAGCGTCAGTTCCGTCTGATGACCGCCCGCGAACGACTCCTCCGAAGGCGTGCCCTCGATGGGCTCCACCGGACCGTAGTCGATGGTGACGCGGCGGATCTCGAGGCCTGCCTCCTCAAATGCATCGGAAATGAGTCGCGACACCGGCTTCTGATCGGTCGGGTCGACCCCCCTCCGATCGGCTTCCGCTTGCTCCGCTGCCGTGGCGCGATCTCGCATGGTCGTCCGGACGCGGAAGAGCTGACCGACTTCGCCTCGCTCTTCACCGGCGAGAACGAGTCGCTCGACCGAGACATTGCCCTGGAACTCGGGAACGTCGTTCAGAGCCTCGCGGACCTTCGCGGAGGTCGTCGGCTCTTCCAACTGGAACGTCACCATCGTGCCGCCCAGGAAATCGATGTCGAGCATCCGCGCGCCGCGATAGGCCAACATGCCGACGCCGAGCGCGATCAGCACGACCGACATCGAGATGAACGCCGTCTTCTTGCCGAGCCAGTTGATCTGCGGACGGCTGAAGGCGGAGTTCATCTGCAGCTTGCGCACCCACCGCTTGCGCTCCATGATCTCGAAGATCAGCCGGCTGACGTACAGCGCGGTGAACATGCTCACCACGATGCCGATAAACAGCGAAACGGCGAATCCGCGAACGGCGTCGGTGCCGATGATGAACAGGATCATCGCCGTGATCAAAGTGGTCACGTTCGAGTCGATGATCGCCGAAAACGCGCGATCGAAGCCGTTCTGAATGGCGAGCCGCATGCTCGAGCCGCGTTCGAACTCTTCGCGCATGCGCTCGAAGATCAGCACGTTCGCGTCGACCGCCATGCCGATCGTCAGCACGACGCCGGCGAGGCCGGGCAGCGTGAAGGTCGCGTCGATGAACGACATCACGCCGAGCAACAGCACGAGATTCAGCACGAGGCAGAAGTCGGCGACCAGTCCCGCCAGCAGGTAATACGCGGCGGTGATGATGAAGACCGCGATGCCGGCCCAAATGATCGCCGTCACCGCTTTGCGGACGGTGTCTTCGCCGAGCAGCGGGCTGATGGTGAACTCGCTCACCGGCTCGGGATCGAGCGGAACTTCAAGCGCACCCGCGCTCAGCACGCTGACGAGCTCGCGGACCTCGTCTTGCGTGAAGCGACCGTGGATGATGCCGCTGGTCGAGATCGTTTCCGAGATCGTCGGGGCCGAGTGAATCCTGTCGTCGAGCAGAATCGCCAATTGCCGCTGGAAACCGTTCGCCGAAGGCAGGTTGTCGCTCGTCAATCGCGAGAACAGCGAGCCGCCCTTCGAGTTGAAGGTGAAGCTCACGGCGGGCTGACCGCTTTCGTCGCGAGTCGGCGCGGCAGCACGCAGGTACTCGCCGGTCACGCGGCGTTCCGGCCGGTCCAGCACGACCAGCACCTGCTTATCGATGCCCTCGGGAGAGCCGTTCGGCGGCTGGGAAAGAATCTCCTTCTGTCGGTTCACGTAGCGTTCGGCGGCGGCGCCTTCGAGTTTCCAGGCACCCTCGGGATCGCGGGCGACGCTTTTCCACGAGGCGACGATCCTTCCGCTCTGTCGAATATCTCTCGTCGATCCGGACAACGCGCGGGCCTGGTCGATGAGCGACTGATGATCCGTGCGATTGGCCAGCAGATCGAATTCCAGGCTGCCGAGCTGCACGATCCTGCGCTTGATGCGGCTGACCTTTTCGGGATCGGCGCCCGGAACGATGATCTCGATGCGATCGCGGCCGACCCGGCGAACGGTGACTTCTTCCGTACCGCCGGGATTGATGCGCTTCGTGATCGAGCCGACCATGTTGTCGAGCACTTCGCCCGTCAGCGGCTTGTCGGGCGTTTCGATCACCTGGAACACGAGGTTCGTGCCGCCCGCGAGATCGACGCCCAGCTTGATGGACCGTCGCAGGCTTTCACTCGCGGTCAGGCCTTCCTGCGTCGTTCCGACCACCACGTTCCAGACGAACGGGGCGGTCCCGATGAACGCCGCGAGCAGGACAATGCCGATCCGCGTCGCGGTGTCGGGCAGCCGCAAAGCCTTGGCGATCGCCCAGCCCAACAGGAAGGGCAGGCCGATGATCAGCAGAAACGCGATGAACAATACCCAGCCCGAAGCGCCGGTCGCCTGGGCCGCCTCACCGGCGGCGTCGGTGACGGCTTCGGCGGCGTTCGCCTGCGCGATCAGGCTGGCGGCGGCTGCCGGGATCGACAGAAACAGTTGAGAAACATCCGTCATCGCTTGATCCTCAGCGGCCCGCCGTCATCGCTGTCGGGGCCGTCGGTGCGTTCGTTCGCTGACACGCGGCAGTCACGTTTTCGCCGCGGTTTCGGCTGGGGCGGATTCGTCACGCAAGACGGTCTCGATCGCCGACCGCAGGAACGGGATACGGGTCGTATCGCCGAACTTCAGCGTGATCTCTTTGCCGTCTTGCGAGATGTTCGCGACCGTTCCGACCATCCCGCTGGTCGTGACGACGCGGTCGTTCTTCTTCAGAGAGTTCAGCAGCTCCTGCCGTTTCCCCCGCTCTTTCTGTTGCGGACGAATGAGCAGCACGTAGTAAAACACGACCATCAGCACCAACGGAGCCCAGATGATCCATTGGCCGCCTTGCTCTCGTGCCTCGGCGGCGGCCAGAATCGGCATGAAGGCCGTTGGCAACGACAATGCAGAAATCATCGGGCAGGCGGGTCCAACGGACCGTGGGCGTCAACATGCCCATGATCCGGCAAAGATGTCGGAAAATCAAAGCAGCGAGGATATTAGACGGCCGTATCCCAAGCCGCAAGCTGAGCCGACCGGAACTCCGCCGCCCGGCCCTCCTGAATCGCTTGCCGAAGGTCTTGCATCAATCGCTGATAGAAGGCGACGTTGTGCAGCGACGCGAGGATCGGCCCCAGCATTTCCTCGGCGACGAACAGGTGCCGCAGATACGCCCTCGTATAGCGCGTGCAGGTCGGGCAGTCGCATTCCGGGTCGAGAGGAGACTCGTCGGCCCGGTGCGAAGCGTTGCGAAGCTTCACCTTCCCGCGGCTCGTGAACGCCGTCGCGTTCCGACCGTTTCGCGTCGGCATGACGCAGTCGAACAGGTCCACCCCGCGCAGAACCGCCTCGATGAGATCGCACGGAGTGCCGACGCCCATCAGGTAGCGGGGCTTCTCGTGCGGAAGGATCGGAGTCGTCATATCGAGCGTGGCGTACATCGACTCGGGCGTTTCACCCACGCTCAATCCGCCGATCGCGTAGCCGGGAAAATCGAGCGGCACGAGGCTCGTCGCACTGCGCTCGCGCAGCGAGGGATCGGTGCCGCCCTGCACGATGCCGAACAACGCCTGATCCGCCCGTCGATGCGCTTCCCGGCAGCGTGCCGCCCAGCGGGTCGTGCGATCGACGGCGTCACGCAGCTTCTCAGCGTCCACGCCGTGCGGCGGGCATTCGTCGAGGCACATGATCACGTCGGCACCCAGCAGTTCCTGAATCCGGATCGCCCGTTCCGGCGAAAGAGCCAACTCGCTGCCGTCGATGTGCGACTTGAACACGACGTGTTCGTCGCTCATGCGTCGCAGGTCGGCGAGACTGAAGACCTGAAAGCCGCCGCTGTCGGTCAGGATGGGCCGATCCCAATCCATGAACCGGTGCAGCCCGCCGAGATCGGCGATGACTTCCGCGCCCGGCCGTAAGGCCAGGTGGTAGGTGTTGGCGAGCAGCTTCTGAACGCCGACCGCTTTCAATTGCTCGGGCAACAGCCCCTTCACCGTGGCTTGCGTGCCCACCGGCATGAAGGCCGGCGTTTGGACGACGCCATGCGGCGTCGACCAGAGGCCCGCGCGGGCGCTCGTGTGCGGATCGACGGCTTGGAGGGTGAATGAGAACGGCATGACGAACAATCAAACGATCTAATCTAAAAGGTTCTGACGAAGCTCCCCTCTCCCTGGGGAGAGGGGTCGGGGGTGAGGGAATGAGGCGGACGTGCCACGTCGCTTGCGTGTGTTCGCGTGGTGGTCGTCGAGGCTGAACAACACGGGGATGAGGCCGCAAGACATCCCCTCACCGCTGCCCCTCTCCTCAGAGGAGAGGGGACCGGATTCGGGAGCGACATCAGAGAGATGACGGTTTTGTCAGAACCTCTGACATGACTTTGAGCGAGTTGCGGGCCGCCACCCTCGCCACCTTCTCACTCCTCGACTGTCCGTTCTTTCGTGCTCTTCACACCTGATTCATCCAAATCACGAACGCCAACGCGACAGGAAACATCAGGTAGCTCAGGCCGGCCAGAACGACGGTCGCCACGGGCGGGGACGGCACATAAGGGGTCATTTCCAGCGATCGCGGCGGCGGTTCGACGCTGAGTCGTTCCGGCTCCCAGGCCTCGCCCGTCTCACGCCGCCATTGAACGCGGATCTTCCAGAGCAGCCAGATCGTCGCCACGACGCAGGCCAACGAGGCGAAGAACAAGTAAGGCGAGAAGCTTGACTCGGTGAGCTCGGCCGCGATACGGCTGTCTTCGGGCGCCATCGTCGCGGCCTTCATCAGAACCACCGACATCGCGTTGTTCAGAAAATGCACTCCGACGGGCCACCAGATGCTGCCCGACGACAGATATCCGATGTGCATCAACACGGCCAGCGGCACGAGCGCCGCCGCATGAATCGGACTCATGTGCATCGCCGCGAACAGCATGCTGGTGAGCGCCACACCGGCGACCAGACCGTAGCGGCCAAGCAGGCCGCGCCCGATCGCTGCGCGGAAGAGGAACTCCTCATTCAACGCCGGCAAGACGGCGATGATGACGACGAGAAACGGCAGCGATGTCGATTCGGCCATCGCCTGCACGGTTTCGATCGACGAGAGCTTCTCGAGCAATTCGAGCGACGGCACATGCTCCGCGATCCGGTTCCAATATCCCTGGAACAACGCGTAGAGCTGGCCCGACACGAACGCCGTCGGCAGCACGGCGAAACATAAGACTCCCCAATGCAGGCCGGGGATTGGTCGGAAGCCGGTCATGCGAAATGCGTTCCGTCCGAACCGCAGCCGGATCGCCAGAATGGCCGCGATCACCTCGACCAGCTTGATGAAGCCGATCATCCAAGGCATCGCGTCTTCGAGCAGGTCGTTGATGGCGACCGGCGAGGCCGGTCCGCCAGACCTGATCGCCTGAAACGCGAACGCCGCCATCGCTCCGATGATTCCGCCTGCGATTTCGAGAAGAAAGAAACCGAGGATCCAGAGCAGCGCTTCCCACATCCCCGGCCCGATCGGCGCTCGGCTCAGATTCGGCCTCGCCTCGCGCTCGGCGAACACCGGCGCCGCCGGACTCTCAGTCGCGTCTTCGGAAGTGATCGGAGCCTCGGGGGCGTCGTCAAATGGGGCCGGCTCGGTCATAAACGAGAACGGGAGAAGCGAGAACGGGAGAAATAAGAATATCCGACTTCGCCCGCTTCTTCCGTCGCGGACCACCCTTCTGACTTCTACCTTCTCACTTCATCTGTTTCCCTAAGCTGTCTGTCGGACAGGCGCGGTCATCGCAGGATAAGAATTGCGGTTCCCTCGCGCACCGCGGTACAGTCGAGGTGAAACGAACCCGAGGTCCGTGCGTTGAACGCGGGATCACTCTACGGGGCGTTCCTAGGGCCGTCAAACCGCAGTGGCCGCCGGGCTGCGAAAACGTCGGAAACGGCAAGCAGACGCGCATGTCCAACATCAGCGAAGTCACCGCGACACGGCGACCGTCGGCGCGCAGCGTCTATTGCGTGAGCTGCAACGGCCGGTTCTACGTCCGCTTGGGCGACCCCGTCTGCCCGGAGTGCGGCCTCGCCGCCGGCGATGAACCCGACCTCGGCGATCTCGCGCCCACCCTGCTGTTGCGGGTATCGACCGGTGGAATGGACGGCGAGATCCCTGGAAGTGAGTTGAGGTTCGAGACGCAGACCGACGGCGAACATGCGATCGACAGTGAACTCGGCCGGAACCTGCATGTTTACGAGTTCGGTTCCCTGCTCGGCGCCGGCGGCATGGGGCGTGTGTACCTCGCACGGCACACGCACCTCGATCGCCGCTGCGCCGTGAAAGTGCTCTCGCCGCGGGCGGCGAAATCCGACATCGACTATGTGCAGCGCTTTCAGCAGGAAGGCCGCGCCGCAGCCGCGCTGAACCATCCCAACATCGTCGTTACCCATGCCATCGGCGATGAGCGCGGCTACCATTTCCTCGAGATGGAGTACATCGCCGGCGGGTCGCTGCGACAATTGCTGCGCGATGAAGGACCACTGCCCCCCTTGCGGGCGACGAATCTGGTCGCACGCATCGCCGACGGGCTCGCGAGCGCCCACCGCCGCGGCATCGTGCATCGTGATTTGAAGCCCGACAACGTGATGATGACCCTTTCGGGGGTGCCGAAGATCACCGACTTCGGACTCGCCAAAAGAGTGCACACCAACCTCGCCGGAGAAGCCGGCTATCTCGCCGGCACGCCGCACTTCATGGCTCCGGAGCTCTTTTCTGGCGCGGCCGCCTCGACGAGTTCCGACGTTTACGCGCTCGGCGTGATGTACTTCGTGCTGCTGACGGGCCGACTCCCCTTCACGGCCGCGAAGATCGGCGAGCTCAAACGGGCGGTTCAGGAAGACGCTTTTCCGAATCCGCGAGAACTCGTGCCCGAACTGCCGCTCGAAATGGCGGAGTGCCTCGCGCTGCTGCTCGAAAAATGCCCCGCCAATCGACCCGCCAACGCGGCGGCGGCGGCTCAGTTGCTCGCGGCGGTGGCCGGCGAAGTGCCGGACATCGAAACACTGCTCACAGTGGCCTTCTCGGGACGTTCCGACGTGTCGTGGACGCGAGACGGCGAGCGCTACACGCTGCGGATCATGTTTCGGGACGGACGGAAGCAAGACGTGACCGTCGAGCCGAGCCTGGCCGCCTCTTCCGAAAAACTGCTCGTCATCTCCAGCATCTGCGGTCCCGCCGAGCCGACCTTTTACGAAGAAGCCCTACGAACCAACGCGGTGATGTCGCACGGCAGCATCACGATTCGCGACATCGACGACCAGGCGATGTTCTGCGCGACCAATTCTTATCCGCGCGAAACCGCCGATCCCGAAGAGGTCCGCCGCAGCGTCTTCGAGCTGGCTCACCGGGCCGATGCGATCGAACGATTGCTCACGAACCAGGATCGGCACTGAAGCCGGCGTCAGGATTGCTTTCAGAGCCGCGACCGTCAGGAAGCGTTTGGCCGCTGCAAACGCTCCCTGAC
>JACCRE010000121.1 GCA_013813775.1 Planctomycetaceae bacterium | reverse complement strand
GACTGCTCAACGGTTACGAACTGTGACCCGACGTCCTCCGCGGCGTCGCGTTCCCCAACGGCCTCCGCCTCGACCAAGCCGCCGCCTGATTCAACACCCGCCGTCCACAAGATTTGACAATATCTCGAGTTGGGGGCGGCTGGACTGTCCGAATCAGGAACCAGTTGAATCTTTGACGTGTCAGCCTTGAAACGGCGAAAGAATGCTGTCAGGCCTAACTTCGATCCACTTTTCAACCCAGTTGGAGTACCCCCCGTTTGAAGCCTTTCGGATACAGAAGGGGCAGGTGCGGAAGCTCTACAATGCCCTTTCCGATCAGGCTACGGGGTTCAACTACGAAAACCTAGAACTCCAAGGCGATAAACCGACGCTCTCAACGAAGAAAGAAAGTGGGTTACTGTCTCGCTGTCAAATCAGCGGCTCCAATATCCTGTATCCTGATTGAAGATCAACAGCCTAGCCTTCCCATTGAGAGTTTCGCCGAATCCGTTGAGGCGGTGCTGCGAACACTCGGGGATGACCTTCCGCCGATCTTCTTTCAGCGGTGTAAAATTGAGTGTTTGGCAGAACCTCGTAATTGCCAGAACTCACTTGAACTGCTCGCCGGGAGGCTTTCTCATGTTTTTGAGTCTGAGGCGATAGGACCGTTTGGGCGGAGTCCGTCGTTTTTTGGAGTGCGGTTCCGATTTCTTCCTGAACACTCCCACGATGACGACAGCGAAGACAGAGAATCCCTAGAGGAGAATGGGGCGACCCAGACGGACGAATCGCAAGCGGTCTCGGATACCGATACGTCGGGAAGGCGTGGAGAAGAAGGATACGCCACTGTCCGTTTTGAAACCTATTCAAAGGAACCCAAGAAGGTATGGATGGAGGTTCAGGCCTTGGAATTACCCACATTTTTACAAAGCCACTGACGTGGTTGCTTCGAATTGTTTCGGTTCTTAGATGGTGTCTCGCTTGAAGTTGGGCCGTATTGCCCGTTGGCGTCGTTGTTTGGGCGCGTGCTTTGCGGTGGGACGCACCTCCGCCGCCGCGGAGTTGTTTGACGGCCGGAAAAGTCGACGTCGGGATGTCGTCGCGTGTGGAGGGTCTCTCGGTGGAACCGATCCGTGAACTACCTCAAGTTGGATGTTGCCGAGTGGGCTGAAGAGAACTTCTCAAGTTGTGATCTTGGCGACGCTCGTCGCACCAAACGCGCCGTGAAGGTGGCCCGACAGATGGCGGAACATCCCGACGGCAGCAGTACCGCTCAGACCGAAGATTGGTCCGATCTGAAGGCGATGCATCGTTTGTTTGGAGAAGAGGACGTGACGTTCAGGGCCATGGCGACGCCGCACTGGCAGAAGACACGGTCCCTAGCGCAAGGAACCGTCCTGCTGATCGGCGATACGACGGAGACCGATTTCGGCATTCATCGCCGTTCGGTCCAGGGGCTTGGCCCGACAGGGGATGGCTACGGGCGTGGCTTTTTCCTTCATAATTCGCTGATGGTCAACGCGCACAGCGGCGAGATCATGGGCTTGGCCGGACAGGAACTGTTCTATCGCAAGCCTGCTCCGAAGCAGGAGAACTCCTATCGAGTCACGCAACGGTCTCGCGAATCGGAGGTCTGGGGTCGGCTCATCGATGCCATCGGTTCACCGGCGTCGGCAGTGCGATACGTCCATGTGTTTGATCGGGGCGCCGACAATTTGGACGTGTTCCGTCACTGCCGCCAGAACGGTTGTGACTGGGTCATTCGTGCCGCCCGATTGCACCGGAACGTCGAGTCGGTCGAGTCGGAAGACGGAAGCCTCCGACCGTTGGGAGAAGTGCTCGATCGACAGCCGGTGCGGGGAACCTATGAACTGACCGTGCGGGCCGCCCAGAAGCGACCGGCGCGAACGGCGACGATGGAAGTCCGCTTCACGCAAGTCACGCCGCATCGTCCAGAAAAGCGAGCGACGCAGTATCTCCGCAGCATTGGGTTCGAGTCATTAACGCAGTGGGTCGTCGAGGTGCGGGAAGTCGACCCTCCTGCCGGGGTCGCGCCGTTGCGTTGGGTCTTGTGGACTTCTCTGCCCGTGACCGACTTCGACGCGGCCTGGCAGGTCATCGAGTATTACGAGCGGCGTTGGCTCATCGAGGAGTTCCACAAGGCGATCAAAACCGGATGCCGATTGGAGGCTCGGCTCTACCGGGACGCCAAAGCCCTGGAAGCCGTCGCGGGAGTCGTCAGCGTGTTGGCCGTGCGCCTTGTGCAATTGAAAACCGTCGCCACCGCGCAGCCCGAACTTCCCGCCGTCCGTCTCGTTCCCGGAATCTGGCTGACGGCGCTGCGTGAGATGCGTCGAGGCAAAAAGATCCTGACGGTCCGAGACTTCTTTCGACACCTCGCTGGGCTCGGAGGCTTCCTGATGCGAAAGGGTGACGGCGAACCTGGCTGGATGACCCTCTGGAAAGGGCTCGAAAAACTGACCAGCTTCATTCGCGGCTATCTCGCCGGGATGAAAAAATGTGGGTAAAACCAAGAGGTCGAAGGTGATCCACACCGACGACACGACCGTGCCGCTGCTGGACCCCTTGGCGGGTCGAGCGCATACTCGCCGCTACTGGTGGGAGGCCAAGACGACCGATGCGGCGCGAGCGCATCAGGCGTTGGCTTTCATCACGCGGCTGTATCAGCTCGAAGACGAGGCGAAGACCCTTTCGCCCGCGGACCGCTGCGCGCTGCGGCAGGAGCAGGCGGTGCCGATCCTGGCGGAGTTCGCAGCCTGGCTCACGAGCATCGGTTCGCAGGTGCTGCCCAAGAGCCCCGTCGGGGAGGCGTTGCGTGACACGCAGAACCAGTGGCAGGCGTTGCAGCGGTACGCGACCGACGGTGACCTGTCGATCGACAACAACCTCTCCGAACGCACGG
>JACCRE010000228.1 GCA_013813775.1 Planctomycetaceae bacterium | reverse complement strand
CACGATCGGCTGGGTGAAGGGTCTGCGGCGGATGCGGATCAGCTACGACCGGCTGGCAGAAACGATCGAAGCCTTCGCGACGCTCGCCATGACCGTGATCAACTTCCGCATCTGGCACCACGACCTCGGACAGGTCAATTAATGTCTTAGGGGTTTTCTGTTGGCTTCTAAGATTCTCTTCGCTTCGGCCCTTCCTGCGACGGCGCCGCCTGTCCTCCCTCAAGAAACTCAGCAACGGCGAGCCTCTTTCTGAGAACTACATCCGGCCGTATGTCCCGTGCCAGACGCCCGTGTTTCTCAAAGGTGCCTTTTCTCGCTCGGCGCCTGCCATCTCTCTCAATGACATTGAGGCAGAAGAACTTGACATTGAGGCAGAAGAACTTTCCGTGCAGGAAGGCATGCCTTCAATACGGCAGCATCTACGCCGCGAGCGAGACCGCACAATCGTTGCCGCCAAACGCCGACAGGTGCTTTCCGCCATAGGGCAGCTTGCCCGCTCCGTCTGTGGCTTTGATTTCCGAAAATTCTACGGCGAACTCGGTGCTGAGTTCTGCGAGGTGCATCATCTTCGTTCTCTGGCCGACGCCGACGGCGAGGTTTTGACTCGTTTGGAGGATCTGGCCGTCGTCTGCTCCAATTGCCATCGAATGCTGCACCGCAGCCACCCATTTCTAACGCTTGAACAGCTCAAATCTACAATTCGCAAGGCACGGCGCGACCTGAAGAACATGAAAACATGAAGTAGGGTAGGCTGTGCTACCACTTCGTCTGGTGAACCGACAGCGATGACGACGTGAAATACTGAAGCCCGGCAGCGTGAGCGATGCCCACCGCTTCGTGTGTCGGACCCGCGTCGTCTGAATCATTGGTGAGCACGGCCCGCGCTACTCTTGCCGCTCGAACACGGGACGCAATTCCTCGGCCGTCACGCGGCCGTCGCCGTCCTTGTCGAGTTGCGAGTGCAGCGGGCGCAGGCGATCGGGGACTTCTTCCGGCGTGAGGCCTTCGTCGTCGTCGGCGTCGTAGCGATGGAAGATGTCGCGGACTTTGGCGCCGATGCGATCGGCGAGACGATCCCGCAAAGCCGTCCCGAGGCGGCCCGAGCGAACATCCATCTTCGCCTGTTCGTCGAGAGGCACGGCGACGTCGTAGTAGCCGATCATCATCTCGTTCCACGTCTGGTCGCCCCAGCGGACCTTCGCGGCGGGGTCGGGGTTGGCGAGGTTGTCGGACGAATTGTCGAACCAGGCCTCGCAGAGAATGCGATCGCCCTTTTCGAGCGGCAGTGGCTCGGCAAAGGCATATCCCGTCTGCCAGTTGAAGTCGTAGCGCGGCACGTCGAGCAGCGTCTTCGATTCTCCGTCGCGTTCGAGCGAATAGCGAAACGCCTGGCCGCGAAGATGCATATGCGGCATGCAGGCGAGCAGGATCGCGTCGTCGTAGGCGATGGAGTCTTTCGCTTCGTACTTCTGATTCGCCTTCTGCGGCTGGATGTCGAGTCGGGGCTGAACGGCGTTGCGGGTCTCGACGAGGTGCTCAATCTTCGCCGGGTCGGCGAAGACAAGGCCGATCTTCGTGACGTCGGTCTGTGCCGAGCCGATCGGCGTGTAATGCACCTGGAAGATCAGTTCCGAACCGGCGGGAACGAGCTTCGCCATGCCTTTTGGATAGACGGCGGGCTTCAGTCCCGGCACGTACGCCGCGAGGAAGCCACCACCGGCTTCGCCGGGACCGTCGCGGCTGTCCTTCTCGCGGGCGAACACGAGCACGTGATGCACGACCGCCCGGTTGCCGGGAACGACTTCGGCAGCGCTCACCCACTTGTCTTCGGTGAATTCCGGATCGATGCGGAAGTACTGGTACTTCACGACGCCTTCGGCGGGAACGGAATAAGGCTCCGCCATCGCCAGAATCGCGTCGGGCGTTTGGGGAAGTTGCCATTCGGCGACGGCGTCTGCCGGCGGTGCGGGAGCGTCGCCTTCGCCGCGCGGTGCGCCGGCGGCGGCCCACTTCAGAAGAGCGACTTTCTCGACGTGGCTCAGCCGTCGCTCGTTCGCGTAGCCGAGGCTGGAGATGAAGTGCAGCGTCTTGCCGTCATGGCTTGTCGTACCGGAAACCGGCGGCGCGGCGTGCCACGGCGGCATCCGACCGTCATTGACGACCTCGGCGATCATCGGCGCCCAACCCGCGGCCGATTCATAATCGGTGAGCGAGAACGGGGCGATCTCGCCGTCGCGGTGGCATTCGACGCAGCGCTCGTTGAGGATCGCGGCGACCGCGTTGGTGTAAGTGACCTCGGACTCGCCCGACGGCTGCTGGACCCGGCCGATCAGGCAACCGATCGGTTCGACGCTGCTCGTCTCCACCGGCTTGCCGGCGAGCAGGGCGTCGATCGCTTCGGACAGGTAGCTCGTCGTCGGAACCTTCTTCGCATAGCCGATGCCGTATTGGTCGTCGATGCGGCCGCGGTAGCGGATCGCTCGTTCGACATCGAGCACGATCACTTCCGGCGTGCGAGTCGCACCGATCGCGTCGGCGATCTCGTTGCCGGCGTCCTTGAGAACGGGAAAGGTCAAACCGTGCGTCCGGGCATAGGCCGCAATCTCGGTGATCGAGTCGTGCGAATTCGCATTGAGACCGAGGAAGGCGACACCCTGGTCGGCATAACGGTCGGCGAGTTCCTGCAATCGCGGCGCGTAGAGCTTCGCCACTGGGCATTCGGTGCCAAGCACCGCGAGCACGACGACCTTGGCGTCGGCGAAGTCGGCGAGTCGATGCTGCTTGCCCCGAAAATCTCGCGCGGAGAAATCAGTGACTGTCGATCCGATCGGGATCGTCGCATCCGCCGCGAAGATCGGGACGGCGGACACCGCGAACAACAGCAACGCCAGCGTGGTGGATCGCATAAACGGACGCGTACGAAATGGGCGGAAAGAACCGATTCTACGGTAGATACCGCGCGAAGCGCACCGCCGTTTCGGAAAACGGAGAGGGGAGGCGGGAGATCGAGGGACGGGCGAGTGCGAGAAAAATTCCTCAACCCTCAACCCTCAACCCTCAACTACCGGTCGCGCTTCCGGCCGAGCATGCGGAGCCAGCGGCCGTCGGCCTGCGTCTCCGGCTCTTCGTCTTCGGCTTCGGCGCGTTCGACGTCGGCCATGGCCAGGCCGACCTTCGCGGCGGCCTTTTGCGTGCTTTCTTCGAGCTGCTTGAGCCTGGAGGCCTCGCGGCCGAGCTTCGCACGTTCGATCGACAGCTCGACTTCGGACAAGCGGGCGGCCTGTTCGAGCCGGCGTTCGAGCGACTCGATACGTTCGCGAAGTTCCTCTGGAACGCTTTCCAAGGCTTTCCAGCCGTCGCTGGGTCGCGTCCGTCCCTCGACCGATCGCAATCGTCGCAGCAACTCGGCGATGAACTCGTCGCGAGCGAGGACGGCGTATTGCAGCTCGTCGCGCGTCGCTTCGTCGAGATCGACCGCTGCCGGAACGTCGAGCGGAACGCCGTCGAACGGATCGGGACCGGCGGCGGGCGGCACGTAGGCGGCGGGGTCCTCGTGAGCCTCCGCCGAGTGGCCGTCGGAGCCTTGTGCGAGCAGCCCGGCCTTGAGCGCTTCCCACCCGGAGACTTCAGCCGCTTCATCTTCGCCGTGTTCGTGCGTCGCGTCGAGGTGTCGTCTCGATGCCTCGCCTCGCGGCACTGAGCCGGCGGGCGATTGCACCACAAGATCGCGCAGCTCTTGAAGCTGCATCTCGATGCGGCTGAGGGTGATTCCCGGCTGGGTTTCTTCCCACTGCTGGACGACCCGCCCCAGATCCTCGCAGAGCGTCTGCTGCTGTTCGACGAGTTCCGCCGGCATGCCGCCGGCGAGCCAGTGACCGCGGTCGCCGGTCGTCCGCTGCATGCGGTCGAGTTGCTCGGCGGTCATTTCGAGGCGCTCGGTGAGCGCGTCGATGAGATCGTCTTTCTCCCGCAGGAGCGATTCGAGTTCGAGCGTTGCGTCGGACATGGGGTGATCGCACCCGGGGGAACGGGCGCCGCTGCGGCTCCATCTCAACGACGCGAAGTCCGACGGCTACCACTCCGCCGGGCTTGAACCGCGCCGCACGCTAACATAGCTCATCACGGCCGAGGCGCGGGCGTTGAGAAAAAGCGACGCACCGACCGGTGACGTCGGCGGACGCATTGTCACGCATGAGCCGGTCGTGACGGATGAACGGTGCTCATCGCGACAGGTTGCTGTTCGGGATCCGAGCCGCGACCGTCAGGAAGCGTTTGGACGGTCTGGATACGCTCCCTGACGGTCGCGGCTCTGAAACACCTCGGGATTCACGACGTGCTCGGGCACGCGGCCGGCCAGCACGTCGGCGATCTGCTGCGCGGCTCGCGTTCGCAACTCGATGAGCGCTTCGGCGGACCGGAAGGCGACGTGCGGCATCGCGATCACTTTCGGATGGTTCACAAGTGGATCATTCGGCAAAGGCGGCTCGTGTTCGAAGACGTCGAGTGCCGCTCCGGCGAGAAGGCCCGCGTCGAGGGCTTCCAGCAGCGACACAGGATCGATGAGGCAGCCGCGAGACGTGTTCACCAGGTACGCCGTCTTCTTAAGTAGGGACAAACGCTTCCTGTTGATGATGTGCCGCGTTTGAGGGTTCAGCGGGAGATGGAGGGAGACCACATCGGCCTCACGCAGCAGAGCTTCGAGCGGCAGAAGACGAATTGCACCGTCTTGCTTCTCAGCCGATCGCGACGTCGCGAGCACGTTCAGCCCGAAGGTCTTCGCCCGGTCTGCGACGGCACGACCGATGCGACCCAAGCCGACCAGCCCGAGCGTCAGACGCTCCAAACGCCGCGGCATGAAGCGGTTAGGCTCATATTGCCCCTGCTTCAATGACCGATCGAACGCCGGCAGATCGCGAAGCAGCGCCAAAAGTAAGAGCGACCGAATGGTCGGCGACTTCGCCGACGCAGTAATCGGGCAAGTACGTCACCGGAATGCCCAATCGCGTCGCGACATCGACGGGGATGTTGTCGAGCCCGACGCCGAAGCGGGCCACGACTTGGCAGCGAGAGCACCGTTCGAGCAGCTCGCCCGGCAGAGGTGCCCAGCATACGCCGATCGCATCGGCCTGAACGGCGAGTTCGGCGCTGGCCTCGGGCGTGGAGTTCCGCGGCTCGATCAGCGTGGCACCGACGGTGGCGAGAACGTCGCGCTCGATGTCGGCGTCGGGCCAGGGCCGGTCGGTCAGCAGTACCAGTGGCTGTGAGATCATTCGCGTTTACTTCTGCCGCGACAAGACGTTCGGGCGATCAACGAGGGCGTCTGCCAAGCGTGAAAGAGGTTGCCTGCATGGGCGGTCCATTCTATGATCCGCGCCCGAACTTTAACGCCCTCCAGCCGCTGCACCACCCTTCGTGACCGACGGGCCGCTCAGACTCCCGCTTCGCTTGGCCGCATTTCTGGCGGTCGCGGTCCTGTGCTGCCCTACGGTTCACAGTGCAAGAGGAGCGGAAGACCTCGCCATCACCGAGATTTTGGTGCTCAAGAACGGCGATCGCGTGTCGGGCACGAGCGTGGACGTTTCTCACGGAACGCTCCGCTGGCGGATGCCTTACGGAGGAGAGATCGAACTGCCGCTCGAACTCGTGGACCGCATCGAGCAGCTTCCCGCTGATCCGGCGGCCGCGGCCGATCCGACGCCTCCGGCTGAAGAACCACAACCGGTCGTTGATCCTCCTCCCGTCACTCCTGATGAGAAACCCGAGCCGAAGCAAGATGCCGCGGTCGAGCCGGCCTCCGCGGAAGTGCCCGCGGTCGTCAGCGAGCCTCTTCCGATCACCAAAGCCTGGTACGAGGCCTCGCGATCGACCTACGCCTTCACGGCCGACCAGACTGGCAAGTGGACGAAGCGTTTCGAGCTCGGCGGAACCTGGGTCGACGGCAACAGCGAGACGACCGAGGTCTATATCGGCGGTCAGTTCGAGCGGCAGTTGGAGCAGGTCTCTCACTCGCTCGACTGGAACGGCCGACATACAACTGCGGGCGAGAAGGTCACGCAAAGCCGCTGGCAGTTCAACGGCACGACCGACTTCAGCAAAGACGCCAAGGGAAAGTGGATCCTGTTCCTCACGCATCGGCATCTGTTCGACCAGCTTGCCGACCTCGACTATCGCGGCACGTTCGCGGGCGGTGTCGGCTACCGTTTCATCAATGAGGGCGACAAACGCTTGATCGCGCGTCTCGGTCCCGGTGCGACCGTCGAGAAATACGATCCGCCGCTGGAGACCCGCGTCACGCCCGACCTCTTCGCCGAGGCCGAAGCGAAATGGCCCGTCTTCGACCGGACGTTGCTGGAGTACAAGAGCACGTTCACGCCGAGTCTCGACGAGATCGGCGTGTTCCGCATGACGAGCAACTACGGCCTGCTCGTGAAGATCGACGAGACGGAGTCGTGGGCAATGCGTTTCGGACTGCGCCACGACCACAACTCCGAGCCCAATCCGGGAACTAAGCAAAACGACTTCACGACGACGCTGTCGGTCGTTTATACGCGGAAGTGAGTCGAGAGTTGAAGGTTGAGAGTTGAGAGTTGAGAGTCAGCGGGAGACAAAACCCTCGTTCCCAGACTCTCGTCTTTCTCCTACATCAGCCCCGTCAGGAACGGTCGCAGCTTCGCCTCAGGGTAGAGCGCGAATGTGAACTCGCGGCTCGTCAGCACGCGGTTCGCCTTTCTCGCCCGGCGGACGGATTCAAGCTCCGCGAGCGCATGCCGTCGCTGCTCGGCCGTGAACGTCGCGAGATCCTGCGTGATCCGCTGAAGACGCTCGAAGCGAACGCCGTTCTCCGCCGAGCGCCTGCGCCGCTCGCTCTTCGAGAGGCCACGCTCCGCCCAAGCCGCATCCTGCGCGGCGATCAACGCCTCCTTCTCGTCGAGCCGGCGGTCCAATACTGGATCGATGCCGTGCGAAAGATGTCGCTGGGGATTCTGATCCAGATCACGCAACAGACCGAGCAGCCGCCGCTCATCTTCCGACGTCGCATCGAACGGCTCCGCGAACGGCAGATAGAGCGAAGCCGACACCGTCGCATAAGAGGGCGCGGGGATCCCGATGAACCGCGCGATGATGCGATCGGTCATCTCGTCGTACTTGGCACCGCCGATCCCATGCATGAAGGTATCGGCGAGAAACAGCCGGGCGAACAGCGTCGTCGTGAGGGCACGCGTGCGGAACCGGATCTTCTGCGACGGAAGCGTTCGCAGCACCTCGACGGCGCAGCAGGCGTCCATCGTCGAGGCCAGCGGCAACGTCGCGAAGACGTCGCCCGTGTCGTCGGCGAGCATCGTTTCTTTGCCCGACTGCCGCGCGAACACCCGTCGCCGATGCGGGGCGTCGTCGCGCCAGACCCAGAACGGCGCCTCAAGCCAATCGCCGCGCTCTTCGAGCGACGGCACCGGATGATTGCGGCTCTTGATGCGGTAGAGCCGGCGGTACTCCGACAAGGTGCCGTTGTAAACCTCGTTGAACCGCGGCAACTGGGCGAGCAGATGCCCGGCGAACCAGAGAAAGGAGTCGGTCTCGCACAACCGGCTCATCGGCAATTCGAGATTGTGCAGTCCCCAGTCCGCTTCGATCGAATGCCGCGCGGCCGTCAGACATTCCGGAAGCGTTCCGCACAACGCGAGACGAGACGTCGCCGCCGGCCAGGCTGCATCGACGATCGGTTCGACGCCGAAATGGCGGAGCTTCTGCGAGACCCGGCTGGCGAAGGCGCGAAACGTCTCCGCATCTTTGACCTTCGCCCGTTCCCAGGGCCGCGGCGGCTGAAGCACGTCGAACGGCACCGCTTCCCGGCGCGGTTCAGCGCGAGTGCCTGCGGGCACGTCAATCGCAGGCCGGGAGTAGATGTCGTTATCGACGATCAGGTTCAGGACCGACCCGCCCAGCCGCCGGGCGATGCCGGCGGACGCGAAGTTCTTCGCCCAGACGCCGGGGTGATAGAGCGCCGGCTGGTGCCCCGGCACGATCAGTGGCTCACCGACCACTGCGTTCGCAACGGCGTCACCGAGCACGTCCGAGGTGAAGACCCGAGCCAGTCGGATCGCCTCGCCGTTCGCCTCACGCCGCAATCGCGACAGCGGCCGCCCTTGTAGATCGATCTCGCAATCGTCGAGCCCGGCGGCGTTGATCTTCGCCGCTGCGACGGCGGCGTTGAGGTCGGGCACGGCCAGCAGAGCCTCGTCCGCTCGCGGGACGGCGAGGTGCGTCCGATGCCACGGCGGTTCAGAGGTCATCGGACACGGTGGGGCGAAAGGCATCGATGTCCCTGGCGGCTCAGCAGCACGGGGCAAGTTCACGAACTTCCGCCGGAAGCGGAAGATGATGTTCGCACAGCTCCCGGCCGAGAACTTCCAGATAATACCGCATCCGCCTCTCGGCGTCGTCCAAGCTCCCTCCGAACGATCGTTCCTCTTCGAGATACACGAGCGGCACAGGGAATTCCGCGATTTCGAGTCCGGCGGCGACCGCCTGCACCCAATGCTGCAACGGCATCGCGTAACCGAGTTCCGTCACGTCGAACGCCGATAGCGACGACACCCGGTACGCCTTGAAGCCGCAGAACGAATCGGTGAGCTGCAGCCCCAGGCACTCGTTGAGCAGCGCCGTGATTCGCAGATTGATGCGGCGACGATCGGCCGGCGGCGCGCTGTCGCGCGGAAAGGGCTTCAAGTAGCGGCTGCCGGAAACCAGGTCGATCGCTTTGGGGCCGCCGTCGTTCGCGAACAGGCGATCGACGAGCGTCGGGATCAAGCCCGGCTCGTGCTGACCGTCGCAATCGATCGTGACGAGGGCATCGTAGTTCTGCTCTACCGCGTAGGCGAACGCCGTTCGCAACGCCGCGCCGTAGCCCTGATTCCGCTCGTGCCGAATGGAATGCACCTGCGGGAAGGTGCGAAGGACATTCGGAGTGCCGTCGCGAGAGCCGTCATCGACGACGAGCACGTCGTCGCTGTAGCGAATGACCTCCGGCAGGACGTCGGGAATGTGCCGGTCTTCGTTGAAGACCGGCAACGCCGTCAGCACACGTCGCGACATGTCATCCCCTCGAGACCGAAGCTCAGAACGCTGCGGCATTCTAGGAGGGGGGTGAACTCCGTCAACGCGGGCGTTCCCGTCGAGACATAGGCTGTCGACAACTGGATCTTCTGACTTCTTCCGTTCTCAGTTCTCCCGTTCTCACTCAAACACACGAAGCCCGCCGGCGG
>JACCRE010000198.1 GCA_013813775.1 Planctomycetaceae bacterium | reverse complement strand
CAACTCTCAACTCTCAACTCTCAACTCTCAACTCTCAACTCTCAACTCTCAACTCTCAACTCTCAACTCTTCCACCGGCATCAAACCGACGAGCCGCATAAGGGCCAGCGCGTTTCCTCGATCGACGACACCGGGTCGTAGTGTGTAATCGAACTGCATCGTGTTGCCGACGAGCACGTCGCGGAAGTGGACATTCGCCGCGACGGGAGACAGCTCATCGGCAATTTCGGTGAGCGCCAGGTCATGCGTCGTCACGATGCCGATGGCGCCGTCGTCGAGCAGGCGGCGCAGGATCGCGTCGGCACCGATGAGTCGGTCGTGCGAGTTCGTCCCGGCGAGCAACTCATCGAGCAGGAACAGCAGCGGAGGTTGCTGACCCGCGAAACCGGCGACGCGCTTGAGCCGTTCGATTGCTGCGAAGAAGAGGCTCTTGCCCGATTGCAGCGAATCGGAGACCCGAATTACAGAACCCAATTGCAAAGGCGAAAGTCGTAGCGATGTGGCGCGGACAGGGGCCCCCGCGAAGGCCAGAACGGCGTTCAAGCCGACCGACCGCAGAAACGTGCTCTTGCCGGCCATGTTCGAGCCGCTCACGACGAGCAGCCGGATCGGTTCGCCTAACGAAACGTCATTGCGGACGCACTGGCTCTCGGGCAGCAATGGGTGTCCGAGCCGCGTCGCGACGAAGAGGGCGCCGTCGGTCGTGATCTCCGGCCAGGGATCATGCGGGTGCTCGGCGGCATAACCTGCGAGCGAGAGGATGGCTTCAAAATCCCCTGCGGCATCCAGCCAGCGGGGCACAGCGCTGCCGAAACGCTCGCGCCAGACTTCCGCCGCGTGAGCGAGGTGAATCGGCATGCCGAACGTGATGGCGATCGGTGCGAAGAACTGGTTGAACAACGCGGCGTCGAAGCGATGCGACAGACGGTGCAGTTCGGCGATGCGCTTCGAACAAGGCACCGCCTCGGTCTTAAGGCGGGATTGCACATCGCTGAGAAACGGCGATCGGAACGTCTCGACTTCGGCGATGTGTAGGACGTCGGACAATTTGGACAGACCCGCTTCGGCACGGTCGAGGCGGCCGACGGCCTCGGTGATCCGGCCGCGCATGACGAACGTCAACATGAGACATGCCGCGTAGGCCGCGACGGGCCACGAGACCGGCGCGGCGTCGAGCGACCAGGCCAGCAGGCCCGACCAGAACGTCAACGAGAGCAGGACCGCGACTCCGCGCACCGCGGAGGAGATCGGTCGCGACGGAACTCCGGCCCAGGCGCGCAACAGGTTCTGGTTGCCATCGCTTTCGCTGCTGTCGAGCAGACCGATCGCCTCGCGGAGGTCGTACCTTTCACGCAGCTCTTCCACGGCGGCCTGACGTGCCTGCACGGTGTCGTGATCCGCCGGCGTGAGCAGCCATGCCGCGAGACGGTCCTCGCCGAGCCGCGTCGCCCCTTGCCACAGCCGCTGAAACAACGAACCGCGGCCGAACAGGTCGAGATCATCGGCGTAGGGATGAGTCGCATCGCGGTAGCGTTCGCCTTCGGCGCCCACTCCGGGCCACGCTCCCGAGAGACGATCGAGGCCTCGTTCGAAATACGCGATGCCGCGAACGGCCTTTCGGTGGGTCTTGAGCACTCGGCCGTGCCAGGCCACGGCGGCGATGAACAACACCCCCGGCAACAACAGCCAGAGGGGCGATAGCTCACCGGTGGCTAGCCAGCCGATCGCCACCACGAGGCTGGCGACGAAGGCGACGCCGCGAGCGAGCGCCATCCAGCCATCGGCACGGCGGAGTCGCGCCGCATCGGCCGCGAATCGATCGCGGCGAGCCCGGTATTCCTCGTGGACGTTGCTGGCCATCGGCATCCGCGATCAACAAAAAACCCGCCGGGAGCACCGGCGGGCGACATCAGAAAGTCAATCCGTCTCAGGCATGCCGCGAAAGCTGATCCCGAACGGTTTCGAGCAGCTTCTTCGTGGCCATGATGCCTTCTTTCTCCGGCAGATTGCTGCCTTCATACTCGATACCGACGAAGCCGTCGTAACCCCAGCCGGTGACGATGCCCATCATCCGCTGATAGTCGGTGTGGGTTTCATTGCCCCGATCATCGAAGTCGTGCGATTTGGCGCTGACCGCCTTCGCATACGGCATGAGCTGCATCACGCCTTTATAACGATCGTATTCTTTGCCTTCGCCCAGTCGAAAGTTGCCGAAATCGGGCAGCGTGCCGACACGGGGATGTTCGACCAGTTCCATAACGCTCGCGAGCCAGGCTCCGTTCGATGACAGCCCACCGTGGTTCTCGACGATGACGTTGATCTCATGAGGGTCGGCGAACTCGCAGACGCGGCGAAGTCCGTCGGCGGCAAGAGGCAGCGTCTCAGCAAACGATCCGTTGCTCTGAGCGTTCACCCGGATCGAATGGCAGCCGAGGAACTTCGCGGCTTCGACCCATTTGTAATGGTTCTCGACGGCCTGCGTGCGCTTCGCTTCGTCGGGATCGCCGAGCGCGCCTTCGCCGTCGATCATGATAAGGACGTTCGTTACTCCTTGGTCGGCGGCGCGCTTCTTCAGGTCCGACAGGTACGCCTGATCCTTGGCCTTGTCCTTGAAGAACTGGTTGACATACTCGACGGCGTCGATGCCGCACTCCTGCTTCGCGAACTTCGCGAAGTCGAGATTGTTCAGTTCGCCTTTCTGCAATGTCTTGTGCAGCGACCATTCGGCGAGCGAAATCTGATAGAGCGGCTTATCAGCCGACGGCTGCTGAGCAAGGGCTGTTTTGACGAAGCCACCGGCGGCAAAACCGGCCGCGAGAGCGGCGCCGGACGCAAGGAAACCGCGACGATCGAACCCCTGTGACATGACGCTGACCTCGGCTGGTGCGGAACAAATCGATGCTGATTATAGACCGACGTTGATCCGATCGGAAACGAACGCGGGACGAGGGTCATCGGGAGCGGTATGATTGAAGTTCATCCGAACTTGGAGGCCGCGTGATGCCGTCGCCGTTCCCGGGAATGGACCCTTTTCTAGAGTCGCCGGTTTTTTTCGGCACGCTCCATGATGGGCTGATTTATAACCTTCAGGCTCAGCTCCAGCGCGAATTGCCTGCCGCTTACTATGCATCGACGACCGACCGGCTCTGGGTGGAAGTCGAGGATCATCGACGGATCATTCAGCCGGATGTCAATGTTCTACGCCGCGATCAGGACGAGCCGGACGTGGATGTCCGGAGCAGGCCGGTGACGACCGGGGTTGCGGTCGCAGAGCCTGTGGTCGTAGCGATCGTTCACGACGAACACCGGGAACCGTATGTGGACATTCTGAGCCGCGGCTCGGAAGGCGAAATCATCGTCGCCACTATTGAAATCCTGAGCCCGACAAACAAGCGTCGCGAAAGCCCCGGCAGGGAACTGTATCTCGCCAAACAGAAGGAGGTTCTTGACGATGGAGGGATTCATCTGGTCGAGATCGATCTTCTTCGCGGTGGCGAGCATACGACCGCCGTGTCGAAAGCGGTCGCACTCCGTAAATCGGGAGGATTCGACTACCACATCTGTACTCGGCGAGCGGATCGTTGGACCGACGCGCTCGTTTATCCGATTCGCCTTCGAGATCATCTATCCCGGTTTCCGATCCCTCTCCTTCCCGGGGACGGCGAGGTTATCGTTGATCTTCAGGCCGCGTTCGATCGCAGCTACGATGACGGCCCCTTCGCAAAGCGTGTCGACTACCGGGAACCGGTTCCGGAACCGCCGCTTTCGACTGAAGACGCCGCATGGGCAGCAGATCTTCTGGCAACGGCCGGGAAATGAAGGATCGCGTCGTGTCCGCCGACCTCCAAGCGCTCGAGCGGTTCGTCGTCGACAACGACGATCTCTTGGAACTGGAACAGCACATCGGCCGGTTCAACATTTTCGACGCCCTGCGGATCGTGGAACGCGAGGTCAAGCATTCCGATTTCCTCGCGTGGTTGGTTGATCCAAATGAATCGCATGGCCAAGGCGGACTTTTCCTGCGCGCCATCCTGATGGACCTCTTCAAGATGGCGCGAGAGACGGGATTTGCTTGCCCAGTGTCGCCTATCGAATTAGACGGCGAGGAACTGCGCGGCGTCGAGGTCCGTCGCGAATGGCGAAACATCGATTTGCTGATCCGGTGCGACCAACCCTGCTTCGTCGTGGCGATCGAGAACAAGATCAGAAGCGGCGAACACAGCAATCAATTGGCTCGCTACCGTGAGATCGTGGAAGCGGAGTTCGGCGACGTGCCGAGCATGTACGTGTTTCTCACAGTCGAAGGGGATGAACCATCGGAAGAAGACTGGGTGCCGTACAGCTACGGCGACTTGTATCGTGTTCTGACGCGCTTGCGCAAGGCGAACGAGACCTCGATCGGCGACGACGTGCGCGCCTTTCTCGACCATTATCTGCGGTTGATCAGAGGTCGACTGATGGATGATCCGAAGATCGCCGACTTGTGCCAGCGCATCTACAAAAACCACCGCCAGGCCCTTCAACTGATCTATGAGCACGCCGGTTCTCCGGCAGCGGGCCTGCTTGGAGAGATCGAAGGTCTGGTTGCCGGACATGCCGGTGGGTGGCACATCGTCAACAAGACGTCCAAGCAAGTCTCCTTCGTGCCGAAGCAGTGGCTTGACCTCCTGCCTGCGATCGGGGCTCGCGGTGCGAAGTTTGATCCGCGATGCTGGATCGTGCTTCGATTCGAGGTGCGAAAGTCGAGAGGGTTCCTCGGTGCGTCGGTGTGGCCGACCAATCCGACAAAGGATCAGGGATTGCGCCAGAAGGTCATACAGCGTCTGACGGGCAAACCAAAGGAATTCGGGTTTCGCCTGTTCCTCAAGACGACATCTGATCGGTGGTCGCAACTCGGGCGGGAATCGATCGGAACCTGGTCTGAAGAAGACGGTCCCGACGAAGTGGCGATTATCGCAGCGGTCGAGAAGAAGCTCGACGAACTGGTCTCGCGCTTAGCGGGCATTCCGAGTGCGTTGCGACCCATCATCGACGAATGGGAGAAGTTGGGCGGTGTGACAGAGTGATGATCTGAGCCGCCGGCCGCCGAACGAAAGAAAGAAGCCCGGCGGTTGCAACCGCCGGGCTTCGACATGCAACGAATGCTCGCGCGAGATCAATACCGGTAGTAATCGGGTTTGAACGGGCCCTCGACCGGCACGCCGAGATAGTCGGCCTGCTTCTTCGAGAGCTTCGTGAGCTTCACGCCGAGCTTGCCGAGGTGCAGGCGGGCGACCTCTTCGTCGAGTTCCTTCGGCAGCACGTGCACGCCAAGCGGATACTCCGTGTGGTTCTGCCACAGGGCCATCTGGGCGACGACCTGGTTCGTAAAGCTGTTCGACATTACGAAACTCGGATGGCCCGTCGCGCAACCAAGATTCACAAGCCGGCCCTCAGCGAGGACGAGGATCCCCTTTCCGTCCGGGAAGACGTACTTGTCGACGGGGCCGCCGACGTCGCTGTCCTTTTTGATGCGAATTCGCTCGATGTCCTTGCGGTTCCGCATGTACGCGATATCGATTTCGCTGTCGAAGTGACCGATGTTGCACACGATCGCGTTATTCTTCATCGCGTCGAGGTGCTCGCCGCGAACGACGTCGATGCAGCCGGTGGAGGTCACGAAGATGTCGCCGCGCGGGGCGGCGTCTTCCATCGTGGTGACCTCGTACCCTTCCATCGCGGCCTGCAGGGCGCAGATGGGATCGACTTCAGTGACGATGACTCGGGCCCCAAGGCCGTCCATTGCGTCGGCGCAGCCCTTGCCGACGTCGCCGTAGCCGCAGATCACGACGACCTTGCCCGACACCATGATGTCAGTGGCGCGCTTGATGCCGTCGGCGAGCGACTCGCGACAGCCGTAGAGGTTGTCGAACTTGCTCTTGGTGACGCTGTCGTTGATGTTGATCGCCGGGCAGCCGAGCTTGCCGGCCTTGAACATCGCGTGCAGGCGATGCACGCCGGTGGTCGTCTCTTCGGTGATGCCGCGGATCTCTTTGAGAAGCTCGGGATACTTCTCATGGACCAACAGCGTCAGGTCGCCGCCGTCGTCGAGAATCATGTTCAGCGGCTGTTCATCGGGCCAGAACAGCGTCTGCTCGATGCACCAGTTGAACTCGTCCTCGCTTTCGCCCTTCCAGGCGAAGACCGGGATGCCCTTGACGGCGATCGCGGCGGCGGCGTGGTCCTGCGTGCTGAAGATGTTGCAGCTCGACCAGCGGACCTCGGCGCCCAGCTCGATGAGCGTTTCGATGAGGACGGCCGTCTGGATCGTCATGTGAAGACAACCAGCGATGCGGGCTCCGTTCAGCGGCTTCGACTTGCCGTATTTCGCCCGCAGCGACATCAGGCCGGGCATTTCGACCTCGGCCAGCTCGATCTCCTTGCGGCCTAGTTCGGCGAGGCCCAGATTGGCGACCTTGAAGTCGTTTTGCTTCGCGGCAGCGACGGGCGGGGCAGCAGACATCAACAACGCTCCGTAAGTAGAGAATGCCACCCCGCGCGGGTGGCGAACCGATCCGTAGCACGATAGGCGACGGCGCGGGCACGGGCAAGGAAAACACCCGCATTTTCGGCTCAAGAGGAAGGTTGGTGCGTCAAAGGCCGAACGCGAGCTCTTAGTGGTTCATTGCCCCGCCCCTGTCCACTTCTGCACTTGGTGAGATAATGCCAACATCCCGGCGAGCTGCCGGAGTGTTGGCATTGTCCCGATTGCGGAGGTGAGTTTGGGCCATGGCTCGCGACGCCACTCTTTTTCCGCCTTCAGAGGTTGATGTGCCGGCGGATGAGCGCTGCGAGCAGGTCGCGGTGCTGGGTGCGGGGTGCTTCTGGTGCGTCGAGGCCGTATTCCGGAGGCTCGACGGCGTGGTCGACGTCGTGAGCGGCTACGCGGGCGGAACGGCTGAGACTGCGAACTACCGAACCGTCTGCGGGGGCGGGACCGATCACGCCGAAGTCGTGCGAGTGACATTCGATCCGCAGCGGATCAGCTTCGGCGAGATCCTGCGGATCTTCTTCGCCGTCGCGCACGATCCCACACAGTTGAACCGTCAGGGCCGCGACGTCGGCCGGCAGTATCGCTCCGCGGTCTTCTTCGCCGACGACGAACAGAAGAACGTCGCCGAGGCATACGTTCGACAGTTGAACGCCGCCGGCGTGTTCGATCGTCCCGTCGCGACGACGATCGAACCGCTCAGCGAGTTTTATCCGGCGGAAGGCTACCATCAGGACTACGCCGCACTGAATCCCGATCAACCCTACGTCGCATGCACCGTGCTTCCGAAGCTGGACAAGCTTCAAAAGTTGTTCTCGGATCGTCTCACGAAAGACTGAAGGTCACGGTTCAATCAGCGGGTCGTGGAGTCATTAGGTCAGTTCGATGAAATCAGCATCCGGTTACGATTTGACGCCCCTCACTTCCGCCGAGGTCGAAAAGCTGGCGGCGTCACTGACGCCGGAAGAGCGTCATGTCGTGCTGCATCAGGGCACTGAACGGGCCTTCTGCGGCACTCTTCTCGACAACAAGCGAGATGGAACTTACGCTTGTCGGCTGTGTGGTCTGCCGCTGTTCCGCTCGACGGAGAAGTTCGACAGTGGGACGGGGTGGCCGAGCTTCTACCAGCCCGCTGATCCGGAGCATATCGCTTCGATCACGGATCGATCGCACGGCATGACCCGCGTCGAGATCCGGTGCGCGAGATGCGACTCGCATCTGGGGCACGTCTTTGAAGACGGTCCAGCTCCGAGCGGACTTCGCTATTGCCTCAATTCCGTCTCGCTCGAGTTCTTCGATAAGGGCAACGATCCGTTTGATCGCGCCGCTGAATTGCGAGGTCGATCGTGAAGCCCGTTCTGGTGCTTTATTCGCGGGTTTCCCCCATCCTTCGACGGAACCACGCGGTTAGGATACGCTCCGACCGACCGTGAGGCCTTCGAGGCGGGGTTGCGGCATGGCGTATCAGCCGATCGAGAATTACGGCGTCATCGGAAATCTGCGGACGGCCGCTCTCGTTGGAATGGATGGCTCGATCGACTGGCTGTGCCTGCCGAGGTTCGACAGCCCGAGCGTCTTCGGTGCAATCCTTGACGACAAGATCGGCGGTCGCTTTCAGATCGCTCCGGCCGACCGTCATGACCGACGGAAGCAGTTCTACTGGCCCGACACGAACATTCTCATCACCCGCTTTCTCGACCCGGACGGTCTCGGCGAAATCGAAGACTACATGCCGATCGGCGTCGCCGCCCGAGCCGTCGACCAGCTCGTACGCCGGGTTCGCGTCGTCCGGGGCACGATGAAGTTCCGCATGGATTGCCGCCCGGCGTTCGACTACGCACGGCAACGGCATGAAACATCGCTGGAAGACAATCGAGCGTGCTTCGAGTCACGGGATCTCACGCTCGGCCTGGCGACGACCGTTCCGCTTCGTCGGGACGGCGACAGCGTTCACGCCGAGTTCGTCTTGAAGGAGGGCGACCAAGCCGTTTTCGTTCTCAGGGTGGTGGATCGCGACGGCCCGAAAGGACCGGCTGGCGCGGGGCCGTGTCCGAAGCCCGAAGAGGCTGAACGGCTTTTTCGAACGACTGCCGATGCTTGGCAGCGCTGGCTTTCCAAATGCACCTATCACGGCCGCTGGCGCGAGACCGTGTGCCGATCGGCGCTCGCGCTCAAGTTGATGACCTACGAACCGACGGGTGCGATCGTCGCCGCGCCGACCTGTTCCCTGCCTGAAGGGATCGGCGGCGTGCGGAACTGGGACTACCGCTACACCTGGATTCGCGACGCGGCGTTTACGCTCTACGCGCTGATGCGAATTGGATTCACGGAAGAAGCCGCAGGGTTCATGGAATTCCTGAGCAACCGGGCCAGACGCTCTGCGAAGGATTCCGATCACCCGCTGCGGCTCATGTATCGCGTCGACGGATCGACCGACGTCGCTGAGGAAGAGCTCGGGCATCTCGACGGCTATCGCGGCTCGAAGCCCGTCCGCATTGGCAACGGAGCGCTCGATCAGCTTCAGCTCGACATCTACGGCGAATTGATGGACGCCGCGTATCTCTACAACAAGCACGGTTCGCCGCTCAGTTTCGACACCTGGAGCGACTTGAGATCGTTGGCGAACTGGGTCTGCGAGAACTGGCAAAGACCCGATGAAGGCATCTGGGAGGTGCGCGGCGGCCGGCAGCAGATGGTCTTCTCGAAGGTGCTCTGCTGGGTGGCGATTGATCGCGCCCTCAGGCTCGCCGACAAGCGGTCATTCCCGTGCGATCGCCCGTGGTGGCTCGCGACGAGGGATTCGATCTACGAAACGGTGATGCGTGAGGGTTGGGATCGAGGCCTCAACTCATTCACACAGACGCTCGGGGGGAATCAACTCGATGCGTCGATGCTGCTGATGCCGCTCGTGTTCTTTATGGCTCCCAACGACCCACGGATGCTGGCCACGCTGAAAGCGATTCGGCGTCCCACGCGCGAGGGAGGACTCTCCGCGGATGGTCTCGTGTACCGCTATGACCCGAAGCTCGCACCTGATGGTCTGCCGGGCACTGAAGGCACCTTCAACATGTGCTCCTTCTGGCTGGTCGAGTCGCTGACGCGCGCTGGTCGGACGGAGCCTGGACTGCTTGATGAGGCGAGGTTGCTCTTCGAGCAGATGCTCGGTTACTCGAATCATTTGGGTTTGTACGCCGAGCAGACTGGCCTTTCCGGCGAGGCCCTCGGCAACTTTCCGCAGGCCCTGACGCACCTGGGACTGATTAGCGCAGCGTTCAACCTCGACCGGGCACTCAGTGGCGGGAAGCCGGGGATGTGAGAGGACTATCTTGTCGTCGAAATCTGATGGCGACGGTGGCAGTGACTCGGCACCATGACAGCGTTCCGCCCGCAAGATGAGGTGCCGCCATGCCATCGAAGAACCCGACCCAGACGACGGCAACAACAGGTAAGCCTTCGAAAATCGGCAAACCGGCTGTTGTCGAGAAGGAACATCGGAGCAAGACGTCGAGAATACCGGGGGCGGCGAACCTCTCCGGCAGACTCGAAGACATGCTGCATGTCCACGCCTTCGAGCGATGCCGACACTTCTTCTTGTTTCTCTACACCATCAAGGCGATCGAATACCTCAACAATAAAGATACGAGCCGCGCGCCGATCTTGGCGGCCAACGGCTTTGACATCAAAGCGACGCACCAAATCGACGACGGCTTCCGGTCAGAAGATCCCGGGCACGTCGACTTTCGGCGCGACGACGACACGGTCATCGACGAGACCGCGACCAGCTTCACGAACACCGACGCCGCGCACTTCTGCAACCTCGGCATCAAGCCGAGCTTCACCGGTCAGCTCGACCTGTCGAATCAGCATGTGTTCGATCTGCACGAGCAGCTCAAGGTCTTCGCGGGCAACACGACTTGGCTGCCTCAAATCGTGAACATCGGCCCCGATCGCAAGATCGACGTCCTGCACGGTGAGCTCGCCACGAAGTTCCTGAAAGATACGACGAGCGCCGTCTGCTCGCGATCCCGCATCGCTGAATACATCAACGAAGCGACGCTCCGACTGACGAACTACGCGCTCCAGCAGAGGAAGGCCAAGAACCACGGCAAAGCAGCCTGTGCGCTGTGCTATGTGACCGCGTATGCCAAGATTACGACGCAGCAGTTCGGCCACATCACGAAGACCGACCCGAACTTCGCGGAACGCGTCTTCTCATCGATGAGCGGCAGCATCGCCGGCTGGTGCGGTGCGACGTTCAACGAACAGGACGAGAGACTCCGCGTCGAGCAGATGCTCATTGCCTATACGTGACGCCACCGACACGACAGGACGTACGTCACACGATCTGCTCGATCGGCTCCGTGTGCTCGACGCCGACGAGTTTCTGATCAAGACCGTTGTAGAAGTAGCTCAGTCGGTTCGGGTCGAAGCCGAGCTGCTTGAGAATCGTCGCGTGTAGCCGCTTGACGTGCATGGGATCTTCGACGGCCGCGGCTCCTAATTCATCGGTCGCGCCGACGCTCATTCCACCCTTGATACCGCCGCCTGCCGCCCACATCGTGAAGCCGTAAGCGTTGTGATCGCGGCCTGAGCCGACGGCGTACTCGGCCGTGGGTTGTCGGCCGAACTCGCCGCCCCACACGATCAGTGTGCTGTCGAGTAAGCCGCGTTGCTTGAGATCCTTCAGGAGACCAGCGATGGGCTTGTCGGTGCGTCCGGCGTGATAATTGTGGTTCTTCTCGAGATCGCCGTGCGCGTCCCAGTTGTCGTCGTTATGGGCACCGCCCGCGTAAAGCTGCACGAATCGCACGCCCCGCTCGACGAGCCGCCGGGCGAGCAGGCAGCGCTTGCCGAACTCGGCCGTCTTGAGATCATCGAGGCCGTACAGGTTCTGCGTTTCTTGCGTCTCGCCTGAGATGTCGACGGCTTCCGGAGCGTGCTGCTGCATCTTGTACGCGAGTTCGTAGCTCGCGATACGCGCGGCCAGTTCGCTGTTGTCGGCTCTGTCGGCGAGATGGACCTGGTTATAGGCGGCAAGAGAATCGAGCAACGTTCGCTGCGCGTCTTGAGACAGGCTCGCCGGCCGCTCGAGATCGAGAATGGGCGAACCCTGCGATCGCATGACCGTGCCGGCGTAGGTCGCGGGCATATAGCCGCTCGACCAGTTCTTCGGTCCGCTGATGGGGCCGCCGGTCGGGTCGAGCATCACGACGAAACCAGGCAGGTTTTCATTTTCGGTGCCGAGACCGTAATTGACCCATGAGCCGATGGCGGGACTTCCGGAAAGGATTTTGCCCGAGTTCATCATCAACATCGCCGAGCCGTGAATCGGCGAGTCGGCCGTCATACTGTGCAGGAAGGCGATGTCGTCGACGCATGTGGCGAGATTCGGGAACAGGTCGCTGACCCACTTGCCGCTTTCGCCGTACTGCTTGAACTTCCAGCGGGGCTCGACGATGCGACCTTCGTTCTTGTGTCCGCCGCGACCATGCGTCTTGACGGCGATCGTTTTGCCGTCCATTCCGACCATGGCGGGCTTGTAATCGAAGGTGTCCATGTGGCTGGGGCCGCCGTACATGAACAGAAAGATGACGGCCTTCGCTTTACCGTCGAAGTGGCCCTTCTTCGGCGCGAGCGGATTGACGTAGGGCGTGACCCCGTCGGCGGCAACCGCTTGCTTCGAGAAGAAGCCGTCGCCTTCGAGCAGCGAAGTCAGGCCAAGCCCCGTAAAGCCGGCCCCCGCCTGCCACAGGAACTCCCGGCGCGTGCGACCGCAGAAATTGTTTCGAGACGTAACCATGTTCGATGTCCTACCCGCAGAACGCGCTGAGAGCGTTCGTTACTAATCGAGGTACGCAAACTCGTTCGTGTTGAGCACGACAAGGCAATAGAGGTCGAGCGCCCGGTCCTCATCGATGCCGTGCGAAGCCGTCAGCGTGCCGATCAAGTCGAGCCCTCGCTCCACGTCTGTCTCTTCGGCGGGGCGGCACAGCGCCAGTTCAATCGCCCGCCGGACGCGGCCTTCCGCCGAATTCGACTCATTTCGCAGGCGGTCGGCGAACAGCTTCGCTTCTTCGTTGAGAAGGTCTCCATTGAGCATCGTGAGAGCTTGCGCCGGTTGTGTCGTCGTGAAACGGGCTTCGCAGCTGCCGTCGGAATCTGGGAAATCGAAGACCGATAGAATCGGCACGGGCAGCGAACGCTTCACATGTGCGTAAATGCTGCGTCGGTTTCGCTCGGACTCGCTCGAATCGCTCCAGCCTTCGCCGGGTCGCGACTGACCGGCGAGAACCTCCTGCGAGAGCTTCGGATAGATCCAGGGGCCGAACATCTCGCGATTGAGCCGACCGTTGACCGCCAGCACGCTGTCGCGCACTTCCTCGGCCGTGAGACGACGCATGTCGAACCGCCAGAACAGGTCGTTTTGTGGATCTTTGGCGAGTGCGGCCTCGTTGCCCTCCGACGACATGCGGTACGTCGAACTCAGCATGATCAGCCGATGCAGCGGCTTCATCCGCCATCCGCCATCGACGAATGTTTTCGCCAGCCAGTTGAGCAGTTCGGGATGCGTGGGCGGAATGCCAAGCTGGCCGAAATTGTTCGGACTCCGCACGATCCCGCGACCGAAGTGCCCCTGCCAGATGCGGTTCGCCATGACTCGCGACGTCAGGCGATTGCCGGGAGACGCAATCCACTTGGCGAGCGTCAATCGGCGGCCGGATGAATGCGAACCAGACTCGTCACTCGGGAACTCCGGTGCTTTGGCCTCGAAGAGAACCGGAAAATGCGGCTCGACTTTGTCACCGGGGGCATGCGGGCTGCCGCGGAGCATCACAAACGTTTCCGGCGGCTCGGGCAGGCACTTCGCAACCGACATCGCCAGCGTGCGATCGGGAAGCGCCTTCAACTGGGCTTGGAATCGCCGTCGCTCGGCACTCAACGCCGTATAGCGTTCCAGATCGGCGTTTTCGAGATAACCGCCCAGCTTGCGCTCGAGCAGCTTCTGGCGTTCAGGCCCCTCGCTCCTGCGTTGATCGGGAGCCGACATCTTCGCGATGCCCCGCTGCTCGATTTCCTCCATCGGCCCCTTGAGCGCCGCGATCGCAGTCTCCAACTCGGCGTACTGCTTCTGCACCGCCGGCGGAGAAATGTCGGTCTGGTTGTTGGTCTGCTGATCGCTCCTCGTGGCGTAGGGAGTGATCTCGTGAAAGAATGCGACGAGGCCGTAGTAGTCAGCTTGAGGAATGGGATCGATCTTGTGATCGTGGCAGCGCGCGCAGCCGGTCGTCAGTCCCAGAAACGCCTGCCCGGTCGTGCTGACGATGTCGTCCAATTCGTCGAAGCGTGCCTGGAGAGGATCAGCCGGCTCGTCGTCCCAGATCCCCAGACGGTAATAACCCGTCGCGATGATTGATTCATCGGTCTTTTCGGGAAGCTCGTCGCCGGCAAGCTGCTCGATGACGAATTGATCATACGGCTTGTCGTCGTTGAAGCTCTTGATGACGTAATCGCGATAACGCCACGAGTTCGGCTTCGCGCCGTCCCGTTCGAAGCTGTTCGTTTCCGCGTAGCGGACGATATCGAGCCAGTGACGCGCCCACTTCTCGCCGTACTGGGGTGAATCGAGCAACCGATCCACCAGCCGTTCATAGGCCCGAGGATCAGGATCGACGAGAAATGCCTCGACATCTTCGGGCGTCGGCGGCAAGCCCGTCAGGTCGTAGGAGGCGCGGCGGATAAGCGTCCGGCGGTCCGCCGATGCCGCCGGCGTCAAACCCGCTGACGCAAGACGCGATAGAATGAAACGGTCAATCGGAGTGCGGATCCAAGATTCATTTTCGACCGCCGGCGGCTCAACAACCTCCGGCTGACGAAACGCCCAATGTGCGTCCCACTCGGCGCCCTTCTCCACCCAGTTCGTAATCGCCGCGACTTCTTCAGGCTTGAGCGGTTCGCCTTCCGGAGGCATCCGCTCGTACTCGTCGGTCGAGGCGATCCGGCGGAGCAACTCGCTTTGCTCCAGATCGCCGGGCACGACCGCCCGCAGGCCGGAATCGAGCTCGGCGGACAGAACCGAATGCTTGTCCGCGAGATTGAGGCCGCTTTCGGCCTCGTCCGGACCGTGGCAGGAGAAGCAGCGCCGCGCCAGAATCGGCTTTACGTCGCGGCCGAAATCGACCTTGGAATCGGCGGGCTCCGCCCCGAACGCAACCGTGGAAAGGCACAAGATCGCTGTGACTAAAGTCGACGAACGACGCATCATCACGATTGGCGGCTGAGAGCGAAGAGAGGCCGTGGTGGGACGGCGGTCATTTGTGCGCCACCGATCATCGGCGACGCATCAACAACCATCGTGTGGTCATTTTCACGTCGCGGCCACCGCTCGGCAAGCGTTGAAGCGGAGTTTGCCGTCATTCTAGTGCCGCAAAAAATCGCTACGGCTGGCCTTTCATCGCCGACTCCATGCGGGACTGCATTTCTTCGGGCGAGACGTCCTCGACGTGAGTCGCAATCGTCCACTGATGGCCGAAAGGATCTTTCAAGGTTCCGGATCGATCGCCGTAGAACTGATTCTGAACGGGACGAACGGCCGTCCCCCCGGCGGCGACGGCACGATCGAACATCGCGTCGCAGTCTTCTGTGTAGACGGCAAGACCGACGCTCGTGCCGCCGCGTGAAACCGGGCCGAGGGCGTCCATGTGCGGCCATTCGTCCGACAGCATGACGTGGGAGTCGCCGATCTTGAACTCGGCGTGCGCAAGCATTCCGTCGGGACCGTCCAGACGAACCGTTTCGACCGCCCCGAAGGCCCGCTTATAGAACTCAAGCGCCTGTGCGGCCCCCTTCACGATCAGATACGGCGTGACGGAATGATATCCCTCGGGAATCGGTTTGACGGACATAAGAAGCTCCTGTTTTCGTCGTGAAACGGAACCCGCAATTGATCTTTCGGCATGAGACGATTCCTGTCGTCCGAACGCAAGAATCGCCCCTGACTCACTCCAAATTCTCACTCCTCCAGTTCTTCGTTCTTCCGTCCTCGGACAGACGCGCTGCCCGCTGAGCGGAACGCGTTAAACGGCTGCGGCCCGGTCACT
>JACCRE010000189.1 GCA_013813775.1 Planctomycetaceae bacterium | reverse complement strand
GTCGACCACCATAACGCGAATCCGAAAACGTTCGTCTGGACCAAGAAAGCCGAAGACATCCTGCGGAAAGTCGCCCGCGCTCGTGCCGTCCTCGATAAGCTCCCAACTGATTGAAGCACTACGCTAGCTGTTCGGCACGACCCGCGTGCCCACTTTCTCCCCCGCGATCACGCGCTCGATGTTGCCCGGCTTCTGGTAGTTGAACACGACGATGGGGATGTTGTGTTCCATGCAATGATGAAACGCCTGCGCGTCCATCACCTCCAACCGCTGACTGAGCACGTCCTGAAAGGTGATCTCGCCGTACTTCACGGCGTGCGGGTTCTTGATCGGGTCTTCGCTGTAGACGCCGTCGACCTTGGTGCCTTTGAGCACGATGTCGACCTCAAGCTCACGGGCACGCAGGGCCGCAGCCGTATCCGTCGTGACGAACGGGCTGCCCGTGCCCGCAGCGAGGATGACCACGCGGCCCTTTTCGAGATGCCGCACGCAACGCCGGCGGATGAACGGCTCGGCGACCTGGCTCATCGGGATCGCCGACTGCACGCGGGTCGGCACGCCGATGTTCTCGAGGGCGTCTTGCAGGGCCAGCGCGTTGATGACCGTCGCCAGCATGCCCATGTAGTGGGCCGTGCTGGGATTGATCTCGGCGCTGATCGCGGCGAACTGCTTGCCGCGCAGGATGTTGCCCCCGCCGACGACGATCGCGAGCTGCACCTCGGCGGCATGAACGCGCTTGATCTGTTCGGACAGGGTTGAGATTTCGGCCATGCTCAGGCCGCTCTCGCCGCTGCGACAGAAACACTCGCCGCTCACTTTGAGCAGGACGCGGTGATAAGCAGGAGTGAAGGGTCGGTCGGACATGGGGATGTGGGATGACGGGAGTGGGATGTCGTGTTTGCGAGCCTCGGGCGTAAGCCCGGGGTTGCACTGTCGCGTCGTCGATGCGTTCTAAGCCTTGAACGCGCTCAAAAAAAGCCCACGGGCATCACCCGTGGGCTTCGAATTCCATCATTGCTTGGCGATTCTCACTTCTCAATTCTCGCTTCTCGTCGTCACTTCCCGCCGAGCATCCACAGGACGAAGTTCTTCGCCGCGAGGCCCTTCTCGGCGAGCGCCTGGCTGACGCTCTTCGTGTCGTCTTTCGCGAAGGGCTGGGCGACGAGCACGCCCTGTTCGACATAGTAATTCTTCATGCGTCCTTCGACGATCTTGTCGAGCACGTTTTCGGGCTTGCCGGTGGCGCGAGCTTCCGCCATCAGCCGTTCGCGCTCGGCGGCGACCTGGGCTTGATCGAGCTGCTCGGTCGTGGTCGCCATCGGTCGCATCGCGGCGATGTGCATCGCCACGTCGCGCATCAGATCCCAGTCGGGCTTCGTGCCGGCCTTGGTAGGCTCGGCGCGGAAGAGCACCGCCGTCTTGCCGTTGTGATGGACGTATGCCGAGACCGGCCCTTCGACCTTCACGACGCGGGCGACGACGATCTTCTCGCGAATCTTGCCGCCGACTTCTTCGAAGACGTCTTTCAGCGTCATGCCGTGCCGGCCGAGCGCCGGCTGGGCCAGCAACGCATCGACCGAGTCCATCCCCGAGGCGAGCGCGGCTCCGGCGAGCGCGTTGCCGAGTTCGGAGAGGCTCTCGCTCTTCGCGACCGGCTCGGACTCGCACTGAATCTCGACCAGCGACGCCGCCGAGTAATCGTCGGCGACGGCCACGAAGATGCGGCCTTCGCCCGTGGCGTTGCCGGCGCGCTCTTCGAGCTTGCCCTTGTTCCGCTCCTTGAGCCAGTCGACGGCTTTCTGCTCGTCGCCCTCGGCCACGGTCAAGGCCTTCTTGCAATCCATCATCGGGAGACCGGTGCGGTCTCGCAGCGCACGAACGGCCGCTGCGCTGATCTCAGCCATGGGAAGCTCCTCGTTTGCCTTCGATATTGAGCGAGCCGCGTGGCGCAAGCCCGCGGGTGCATGATTCTTCGCGACGAAGCTAAAGGGAACCCGCAGGCTCGCGCCTGCGAGTTGCCCTTGTTGATGATCGCTTCAACCGATCGACGGGATCGCCTTCGGCTGGTCAGCGTCGCTCTTCTTCGATTCCTGCGGCAGGCCGGCCTTGCCGGCGGCGATCGAATCCGACAGGAAGTCCATCACCAGCCGGATGCTGCGGATGCTGTCGTCGTTGCCGGGGATCGGCAGCGAGACGTGATCGGGGTCGCTGTCGGTGTCGATCAGGGCGACGGTACGGATGCCGAGGATCTTCGCCTCGTTGACGACGTTGCGCTCTTTCTTCGGATCGACGAGCACGATCACGTCGGGCGTGCGGGTGAGCGTCCGCAGGCCGTTCAGGTTGCGATGGATCTTCTTGTACTCGCGCATCAGCCGCGACTGCTGCTTCTTCGAGTAAGTCGCCAGCTCGCCGGTCGTTTCCAGCCGCTCCAGCTCTTCGAGGCGTTGCAGGCGGCTGCGGATCGTGCGGAAGTTCGTGAGCGTGCCGCCCAGCCACCGCTCGGTGACGTAGGGCATGCCGCAGGCTTCGGCGGCTTCGCGAACCGGCTCGGCGGCCTGCCGCTTCGTGCCGACGAACAGAATGATGCCGCCCTTGCTCGCCACCCGACCCAGGTACTGCCGGGCGCGCAGCATGCCGCGCACGGTTTCCTTGATGTCGATGATGTGGATCTGGTTCCGCCGGCCGAAGATGTACGGCCGCATCTTCGGATTCCAGCCGCTCGTGCGGTGCCCGAAATGGACGCCGGCTTCGAGCAGCGACTGGGCCGAGAAGGCCGGTTTCGGGCCTTTTTCGGCGACTTCTTGTTCTTCTTTTTCTGCGACTTCGGCAGGCACGCTGATGCTCCTTCCGGTCCACCCCGGCCGGGTGCGGGGCAGCCGCGACGTGACAGAAGAGGCCGGAAGGCCGCCTCCGAAAACGCCACAGCCGCCGGCGGCACCGTGTGCCTTCGCCGTGCGGCAGACCACAAACTGTTGCGAACGACGACGCGTCGAGAAAAGCGGCTCAGGCCGACGCATCGCCTGATGTACGGACTCTCTACCCGGACCGCAGGTTCAGGTCATGGTATCGGGAGGGGGCGAGGGCGTCAAACGACAGGCTTACGCCTGTCGCTCGCCGATTGAGACCCGCCTGACACGCCGAAACCAGAGCAGCACCAGTATCGTGATCGCGAAGCCGCAGCCAAATTTCAGCACCGCGAGCCACCAAGGTCGCCACCATGCACCGGACCAGATTTCTATGACGTCGGAGAGGCCGAACACCATCAGCACCCCCGCCAACGCCCGCCGGCGCTTCGCAGAATCAGGTCGAATCGGGAAGACGAACAATGCAATGCCGAGTCCGATCCACCATGCGGCTTCAATGGCGTTGTAGATCTGCGCGAAGTCCATGAGCGAACCTTCTTAGACTTCGACCATCTTCAACTGTCCCATTAACCGCAGCACGGCGAGTTCTTTGGCCTTCGCTTCGACCTCGACCGTCACCTTCCGGCCCTTCCAGCAGTCCGGGAAGTCCGCAAGGTCAATGTAGTCATGGTGCCGCGAGGGCTTCGGCCCCATCCAGCCTTCGAGGGGGCTGGAAATGTGGAACAGCGGCTCGCGATCGCCCCAGGTGGCGACCGCCGCTTCGGTGGCGGCTTCCACCGTGAGGCCGTCGGCGTTGCAGCGGTGGTGATGCACGTCGTAAACGAACGGCACGCCCGTCGCTCGGCAGACGGGCAGCAGATCGGCCGGAGTGAAGACTCGCTCGTCGTTCTCGATGACGAGCCGGCTGCGAACTTCCGTCGGCAACGATTCGATGTTCGCGGCGAGCCGATCCAAAGCCGCGTCTTTCTCGCCGTAAGCCCCTCCGCCATGCACGATCAAGACATCGGCGTGCGTCCATTCGGCCAGTTCGGCGAGATGCTCCAGCTCACTCTTCGCGTTCTCGACGACCGCAGAGTTGGGTGAGTTCAACACGACGTATTGGTCGGGATGAAAGAGCGTTCGCAGATCGTTCTCGGCCGCGAATGCACCCGCTTCACGAAACGCGGCGACGATGTGCTTGCCGCCCCGGAGCTTCAGCGGCGAATAGCCCAACTGCGGATGAGTCCGCAGCGGCAAGACCTCGTTGTTGATGCGGAACGAGCCGATCCCGTTGGCACGGCAGAACTCCAAAGCTTGTCGCAGGGCGACGGCGTTCTGCGCCGCAATGTCGCTCAGCTTGTCGAGCGCCCCCTTGCGGGACTGCCGGCCGATATACGCCGCGGTCGTCTTGCGGAAGGCGATGGGCTGCTCGGCGAAGATGCAGCACAGGCCGAGGCGCGGCCGGTTCAGAGGCATCGGGTAATGTATCTCAATGCGAAAAACGAGAGTCGGTTTGAACCACAAAGATCGCGAAGATCACGAAGGCTGAGCATCAGACCGGACGTGGTTGCTTCTCTGATCTCTTCGTGATCTTTGTGCTCCTCGTGGTTCAGTCAATCCTGATTCAGAGCCGCCGCTTGAGTCTTCCCTTGGAACCGTCTTGCCGCGAACGCCCTCCGCAGGCTACCGTCATCGTGCGGCTCGATCATGGAACTCCGCCGCCGGAAACCGCATGGCGAATCTGCTGCTTCGCACCGTCACCAAGCTCGTCAAACGCCTCGTGATCAGTCATCACAAACGATCGGGTGTCGTGCTCTTCAGCGACACGACTTTGCGCGACGGCGAACAGATGCCGGGGGCGACGCTCGAGCCCGACGAGAAGCTGCGGATCGCCCTCGCCCTCGAGGAGGCCGGCGTGCACAGCCTCGACGCCGGCTTTCCCGCGTCGAGCGAAGCCGATGTCGCCGCGATCCAGCAGATGGTGGGCGTCGTCAGGAAGCCGGTGCTCACGGCTCTTTGTCGAACGCTCGACAGCGACATCGATGCCGCCGACCGGGCCCTCGAGGGCCAGCCGAAGCACAAACGCGGGGCGAGCCTCTTCTGCGGTACGAGTCCGCTGCATCGCGAACACAAGCTCGGTAAGACGAAGACCGAGATCCTGGGCATCATCGAAAAGTCGGTCGGGTACGCCGCCAGCAAGTTCGAGATCGTCAGCTTCGCCTGTGAAGACGCGAGCCGCACCGAACGCGATTATCTGTGCGAATGTTACAAAACGGCGATCGCCGCCGGGGCGACGACCATCGGCTTTCCCGATACCGTCGGCATCCTCACGCCCGAGAAGTCGCGCGACTTCATGAAGGTGTTGAAAGACGGCGTGCCGAATCTCGATCGAGCGCTGCTCGCCGTTCACTTCCACAACGATCTCGGTCTCGCCGTCGCGAACACGCTCGCCTGCATCGCCGAAGGCGCGAACGTCGTGCAATGCACCGTCGACGGCATCGGCGAGCGGGCCGGCAACGCGAGCCTCGAAGAGGTCGTGATGGCGCTCACGCTGCACGCCGACCAGTACGGCCGGAAGCACAACATCGATACGACGAAGCTTGCCCCGTTATGCGAGCTTGTCGCCGAGCTGACCGGCATCGCGATGAACCCCATGAAGCCGATCGCCGGGCGGAACGTCTGGGCGACGGAAGCCGGCATCCATCAGGACGGCCTGCTCAAGAATCCGGACACGTATCTGCCGTACCGTCCCGACCAAGTCGGCGGTCCCGCGGTGCACTTGGTGCTCGGCCGTCACAGCGGTCGCCGAGCCGTCGCTCACCGCCTCCGCGAGCTTGGACTCGAGCCGGACGACGCCCGCGTGTCGAGGGTTCTCGAGCGCATCAAAGAGCTGCCGAAGGGCGCGGTGCTCGACGACGCCCGGTTGAGCGAATGGGCGCGGTCGTAAGCTTTCATACCTCTTTGCTTGGCGAGCATGCGCCAAGGCGATCGCATTCTCGCTTTCGTCTGCGGTGAGGCCGGTAAGCAGGTCGTCGTGGTCCATTGCGCGGCGGGCCGCTGTCCCGCCGCCGCTCACGGCTTCGGCTTCGCGTCTTTCGCAGCCTCCGGATCAACCTCCAGCTTGAACTTCCGGAAGCGCACCTCCATCGGCCCGCCGGAGTGAATCTGGAGGCCCACGACGCCCCGCTTCGCTCCTTTCGGATCCTTGAGATCCGCGCAGGGCTTGCCGTTGAGCCACGTCTGGATGTGATCGCCCACCGCGCGAATGCGGTAGGTGTTCCAGTCTTCCTTCTTGAGGTGCTGATCGCCGGGCTTTTCCCAGAGCAGGCCGCGAGCGCTCTCCTCATAGAGCTTGCCCCACCAGCCGGCGCCCATGTCGGCCTGATAGCCGCGCATCTCGCCGTCGGGCAGCGGCACGCTGCGGAACTGGATGCCGCTGTTCTCGGTGTTCGGCGTGAGCTTCACCTCGATCGTAAGGTCGAAGTCGCCGAGCATCAGTTCACTGACGAGGAAGTTGTTCCGCTTGATGCCGGGCGACGTGCCGACGATCTCGCCGTTCTCGACCTTCCAGAGCTTTTGGTCGCCCTGCCAGCCGGTGAGGTCGTTTCCGTTGAAGAACGACGCGGCGTTCTCGGCGGTGGCGATCATCGGCACCTGGCCGTCGGCCGCGAGATAGGCGGTCAGCGAACGGACCTGGTGCGGGTCGAGTTGCGCCCAAAGGTTGTCGGGCATCATCGACGTGTCGCTTTGCACCATCTCTTCGATCTCGCCGCGCGGCACGATCACCGTTTCGTTCGCCGTGGCGACGGTGACGGCGTCTTTCGTTTGTTCCTTGACGATCCCCGTGAGCACGCGACCTTCCGATGTCACGATCACGCTCGGCTGATAGTCCTTCGCCATCACGGCGCTCGGGTCGAGTACGTTCGACAGTAGATATTCGAGATTGCGGCGATTCGAGCCGGTGAGTTCGGGACCGACGTCGCCGCCACTGCCGAAGAGCTTGTGACACTGCGCGCAGGTCTTGGCGTACATGGTGCGGCCCAGATGCACGTCGGGCTCGGGGCCTTTCGCGAGCAGGATCTTCTGGAAGTCGGCGATCAGCTTCCGCTTGTCGGCCGCCGTCTCGCGGACGACGCCCCAGACCTCGTTGAGCCGCTTCTCGAGCGACGCGTCCTTCAGATTGCGCATCTGCCGGATCACGTCGGCCGACAGGTCGGTGCGGGCGATCGTGCCGCCGGCCACCGCGCTCAGCAGTTCGTTCGCATAGGCGGGACGCGAGGCCAGCGTGTTCAGCGCGTCGCGTTTCGCATCGGCGTTGAGGCTCGGGTACGCCGGGATCAGCGTCTCCGGCGTCTTGGCATCGGCATACGCCGCCAGGCCGCGAATCGCCTCGCGACCGACCTCGCGATCGGTGACGAGGTTCTGCAACGTGGGAGCGAGTTCCTTGTCACGGGCCGCCAGCAGCGAGCCGAGCGCGTTCTTGCGGACGTCGCCGTCGATCGACGGATCGACGAGCAGGGCGCGCATTTCGCCGAGCGCCTTCGGATCGCCGAACGTGACGGCGAGCGCCCTCGCAAGCTGCTTCACGTCGTCGTCTTCTCCCTTGACGAGAACGGCGTACACGCCGGCCCACGGCTTGGGCATCGGAAAGCTGCGGCGGCCCTTCAAGGCTTCGTTGATCGCCGCGAGGAACTCCTGCTGACGATCAGCGGACTTTGCCTTGCCCAATGCTTCGACCAGAAACGCGACGGCTTCATCGCTTCCGATTTCCGCAATGCGACGCAACATGAAGGAACGGACGAGCGAGATCGGGGTGTCCGAAACCAGTTCCAGCGCACGTCCCATGTCGATCGCTGCCAGCGGCTCCGCCGCGTACCAGTACATGAGCGGCAGGTTATGGTCGTCGGCGTCTTCGCCGTGTGCGAGAAGACCTTTGAGGATGTCCCAGCGAGCTTCGAGCGGCAGGCGACCCGCTGCGGAAGCGAGATAAAGGCGAACGACGGGGGAATCATCGGATTTTGCCATCGCGGCGAGCGCCTTGAGCAGTTCCAAACTTGCGGCTCCCTGCTCGGTCGCCAGTTGAACGGCCCAGCCGCGGACGTAGGGACTTTCGTCCGTGAGCGCCTTCGAGACTCGCTCCGGCGTCAACCCGCCCACGGAATGCAACGTCCACAGACCACGCAACCGACGTGTTTCGTCGTCGTGCTCGAAGGCGATCTTCGAAAGTGCAATTTGAATGTTCGGCTCAGCCCCTCGCTCCTGCAAAATCCGGCGGGATTGCCGCACGTACCAGTCATTGCTTTGAAGCTGCAGCTCGACAAGCCGCTCGCTCGACAGATCCCTCAGATCCTGGCCCGGCATGAGCGTGAAGCTTTGCTTCCGTTTGCCACCTTCCGATCCTTCATAGCTGATCTTGAAAATCCGCCCGTTCGATCGGTCATGCACCTCGATGTCGTTGCGGTGGCATTCGTTGGTGTCGTACCAGTCGATGGCGTACACGCCGCCGTCGGGACCGTAGCGCAGGTAGAGGATCTGACTCGCGGCGTCGTTCGAGATCATGAAATCAGGGGCGCGATCACCGACGTATCCTGAACCGCTCGCGGCGAGCTGGTCCTGATTCAGGCGGTCGCCGTGGATGTTGTTCATGAAGAGCTGGTCGCGGTATTTCGCGGGCCAACTCCCACCGAGATAGATCATCGCACCGGCGTGCGCGTGACCGCCGCCGACGTCTTCGCTGCTGTCGCGGTCGGCCTGGTTCCATTGATTGCCGACCCAGTGACGATGCTTGGCGATCGTCTGGATGTCAGCGTAGGTGTATGGGTTGAAGTGCGAACCGGCCTGCCGCTGATAGCGAGCGCCGGGGATGACGTGGAACAGGTGCGGAATCACGCAACAGGTCAGAAAGCACTGACCGCGATCGTTGAAATCCACCCCCCATGGATTGCTCGTGCCGTGCGCGAAGACCTCGAACTCGTGCCGCTGCGGGTGATACCGCCAGATGCCGGCGTTGATCGGCGTGCGTTCTTCATCGGGCGTGCCCGGCTTGCCGACGCGCGAATGCGTGAAGACACCGTGACAGCCGTAAAGCCAGCCGTCCGGCCCCCAGATGAAGCTGTTGAGCGTTTCGTGCGTGTCCTCATAGTGCCAGCCGTCGAGCAGCACTTGGGCGGGGCCATCGGGGACGTCGTCACCGTCTTTATCGGGCACGAACAACAGTTCGGGAGCCTGACCGATCCAGACTCCGCCGAAGCCGACTTCCAGCCCGCTCACGAGGTTCAGCGTGTCGAGAAAGACCTTCTTCGTGTCGAACTTTCCGTCGCCGTTTTCATCTTCGAAGATCAGAATTCGATCTTCGCCTTGCCCTGCTTTCCGCTTCGCCGGATAGACCAATCCTTCCGCCACCCACAAGCGGCCGCGGTCGTCGATCGTCATCGCGATTGGCTGTCGCACGTCGGGTTCGCCGGCGAACAGCGTCGCCTTGAAGCCGGGCGGCAAGGTCATCGCCGCCGCGGCCTCTTCGGGAGGCAAGCCGTGGGCGAGAATCTTGCGCTCGGCGATTGGGAACTTCGGTCGCTCGTCGTGGAAGCGAAAATCATCGAAGTTGATGTGCCCCCAGCCGCCGATGTGATCGTCGGCGATGCGAATGAAGATCCGCTGGCCCTTCTGGCCACTCAAATCGAGCGTGACGGGTCGCATGGTCTCGGTGTCTTCGCCGCTGACGCGCAGCAGGAGCTCGCCCGATTCGGCGTCGATGATATCCACGCGGTTTTCGGCTCCCGAACCTCCGCCGACGAGAAAACTCGCCCAGGGATGCGTGACCTCGAACGGCTTGCTCGTCAGCTTGCCCCGAACGGCGTCGCCCGCTTTTTCGTGCGTGCCGATCCAGAAGCGGCCGCGATGCGCGCTCTGCATGTCGTTGCGGCGCGTGCTCACCGTGTCGCCTTCGACGGGCTGGCCGTCGAAGGCCTTGCCCTCGGCCGTCCAGTCGCGAAGGTCGCCCGTCTCGAAGTCGAGATTCAGCGGCTTTCCGTCCTCACCCAGCGGGACGACGCCTTCCGGCCAAGCCTGCTCATCGGCAGCGAATGACGGGGCAACGAATGCTCCAAGGAGAAACAGCGAGAACACCAGCCGAGCGGCCATCGAGCGTCTCCGACAACGGGCGAGCAAAGCGAGGCGGCCGTAGAACAGAAATGGCCGCATGCGCCCGTCATCTTGTACGATCGGTCACGGAACTCGCAACCGACCCAGAACGCACTGACGGAGAGCGCAAGCCGTTTCGGGCGGAAGGCTCTGTTCTCGCAGCGAAACATTTCTTGAAGTGAGCGACGCGATGTTCGTCGGCAATGCACGACTTTACGGCTGGATGCGCGACGCTCTCGTCGCCGCGGTCGCCGCCGTCGCCGGTTACCCGCTCACCGTCGCCGTGTGGAAAGGCGAGTTCTGGCGAAGCATCGCCGGGTTTTTCGAAATGCGCGGCAGCGAGTGGCTCGTGCTGACGGTGATTCTGTTCATTCCGACGGCGGCACTCGGCCTGCTCGCGGGGCGCCTCGCGTCGTGGCGCTGGCAACGGCCAAGGCTGGGAACCGCGGTTGCGGGCGGAGCGGCACTCGCACTGTCGGTCGCCACCGCGTCGGCGTTTCTGTGGTGGCTTTCGATCGTGCTGTGATGCACGGAAGTCGCTCTGGTTGACGAAGTGTCGAGTGTCCGATTGATGTTCGATTCCAGCCCTCTTCTCCTCTCGGGAGAAGGGTCGGGGATGAGGGGAGTTCTGAGGCGTTCCCGATCCCTTTCAACTGATCGATCGTGGCCCGATCGAATCAGAATCGACGCGAAACCGGCCCCTCACCCCCGACCTTTCTTCCCAGCGGAGAGGGGGGCAGAGCGACATTTTCTCTGCCATCGCAGAGGGAGCGAAGTGAGACACGTCTTACTTGTTACTTGAAGTTGAGATCCTCGGCACGCGGCAGTTCGTCGAGATTGGCGATGCCGAAGACTTCGAGGAAGCGGTCGGTCGTGACGTAGGCGGCCTCGTTCGCATCGTCGCTGCGTCGGACGGAGACAAGCTGTCGCCGCACGAGTTGCCGCAGCACGTTGCCTGCATTGCCTTCGCGAAGCGACTCGATCTCGCCTCGCGAGAGGGGCTGTCGATACGCGATGAGCGAGAGGATTTCGAGCGCCTCCTGGCCGAGCTTCACCTCCTTCGGACCGAGACCGTAGACTCGCCGCCGCAACGGCTCGTAGTCGGCTCGCAACGCGAGGCGGAAGAGATTCTCATCCCGCCGGATCTCATAGGGCCGATTCTCGGCTGCGTACTTGCGATTGAGCTCGTCGAGCGTGCGGACGACGAACTCGGGGGTGAAATCCCCCTTGAGCAGGCTGGCGAGCCTTTCGGCCGAAAGCTCGATTCCGCCGACGAAGACCGCCGCCTCCAGAATCTGTCGCGGCGAGACGCGCGAGACGCTTTCGGCAACCGGTGTCGGGGCTGCCGCCGACTTCACGTCGGGTTGACTTCGCGATTCTCGCTGCGGCTCGCGCTGTGACGCGGACGGAAACGGCAGCACGTCCGGCCCATCCACGTCGGATTCATCATCATCATCGTCGCCGTCGGTGCGATCCCAGTCGCTCGCCCCGGGCAGATCGGCCGCTTCGACGGCGCGCAATGCCTGGCGATACGCCGATTCCAGATCGTCGTCGAAAGGCGTCGCGTCTTCGGTCATGGCAATACTTGACGGATCCTGGATGGCCCGACCTGAAAGGTCGGGCGGCGCAGCCGCAAGAAGCCGATCTCTACCGTTCGAACGGTCAATCACGGCTTCTTGTCGCTTCGCAGCCCGGCCCTTCGGGCCGGGCCGCCCCTGTTCGGCAGCATAGTTCGGCCGCTCATTGCACCTCAAGACCGGCCTTCGCGACCGAGCGACTCAAGGCGTCCGCCAGCCGGATCGGCTCGGGAAGCCGCAGGCCCTGTCGCCACGTCGACACCGCTGCGACGGCGTCGTCGAGCGTGCAGCGGTGCCCGGGCGAGACGAAGAGCGGTTTTGTGCCGCGGCGGGACGGGGGCAACACAGCGGCGATCGTCTCTCGACGGTGGACGACTTTCCCGGTCCCCTCGCCGAACGAGCCATCCCACACGACGGTCCCGCACAGCAGCGACTTGCTGACGCCGACCGTCGGATGGTCGGCGAGCACGCCAAGCTGCGTCGCGATGCCGGTGCGCCGCGGATGAAGGATGCCGTTGCCGTCCACGAGCAGCAAAGGTGCGACTCGATCGGCCTCGATCACCTTGCGCAGCAAGGCCGCGTGAATCGGCAATTCGCGATATGACAGGTAGCCAGGAATGTAAGGGAATGCGACCGATACGCGGGCGGTCGTCATCCAGATCGGTTCTGGCGAGCCGGCCTCCATCAGCACGTACGCCGCGACTCCGACGCCATCGGCTCGGTACGAAACATCGACGGCGGCGACGGTCGAGGAGTGCGTTTCAAGCGGCGTCAGTCGCACGCGGTTCGCAAGCGCGTCCTGCTCCCGCTTGAGGAGTTCGAGCGGTTGCGCCGTCTCAAAATCGCGAAAACGCGCAGACATCACGTCGGCTCGTCCGTCGCGAACCGGCACTCCGTCACCAACGAGTCGAGCGAGCGCATCAGCCGGAAATCGCCCCGGCTCTCCGTTCGCCTTCATGATGCGATGCGCGACTTCCCAAATCGCGGGCGGCGGGTCGTTCAGCACGCCGGCCACCCAAATTGCGGCCTTGGCATCACCAAGTGCCTTCGCCAGTTCACCATACGTCGCCACCCGCCCTCGCGGCACCTGTCGAACGAGGTCGACAAGCGCGGCGATAAGGTCGGGAACATCTATGAAGAACGGAAGCATTGGAGGACGGAAGCATCGACGAACGGAAGAACGGAAGAATCACGATGCTGGCTTCTGTCTCCTATCTCCTCACTTCTTCCGTTCTCCGTCCTTCCATTCTCGCCTCCTCCACCACTCTTTGCGGCACTCCGATATCGATCACGGCGACATCGCCGGTGAACTCGCGGGCTGAGGGGCGGTCGAAGCCGATCTTGTGAGCGACGAAGGTCGCGGTGACGTCGGCCTTGACGCAGGGACCGTACTTGCCGGTCTCGTCGCGGAAGGGTTCGCCAGCGTCGGCGTCGAGGCCGCTCGGCAGATCGACCGCCAACACTTTGACGCCGCCAACACCGGCTGTGTTGATCGCCCGAATGATGATGGGAAACGGCGGTCGCGGCAGCGCGGCGGCGCCCGTCCCGAGCAAGGCGTCCACGATCCAGGTGGAGCCGGTGAACAGGTTGATCAACTCTTCGTATCCGACTTCGCTCGACACCACCCGCACAGGCAGATCCGCCTTCGCGATCACGTCGTAGTTCGTCGCGGCATCGCCTCGCAGCGTTGCGGGATCGGCGAAAAGCAGCACCTGCAACTCGTGGCCAGCGATCGCGAGATGGCGGGCGATCACGAAGCCGTCGCCGCCGTTGTTCCCCCGGCCGCAACAGATCGTGACCTTGCCGTGGATGCCCAGCGATCGCAGCAGTTCGGTCGTCCCCCGTCCGGCGTTCTCCATGAGCACGAGACCCGTCAGTCCGTATCTCTCGATCGCGATCGCATCGACGCGTCGCACCTGCTCGCGGGTCAAAGCGTCGGCATGCATGGCGAATCCTCGACGGCTCTTGTCGGCAATGTCGTCAGCATCGGTCAAACCCGACCGACATGCCATCAGGTACGGCCGGAAATGCTTGTCGGCAGCGGTGTTTCGTTCGGCCGGCATCTGCTAGAATGACGCCCCCGAAACCGCTGGCGGCGAAGCGAAAACGCGTCGGCGGCGATGGCCTCCCGTCCCTTGTCAGCGAGCCTCAGCGTGGTGGACGTCTACGCCGACCGATGGGCGCTGGTGACGGGGGCCAGTTCCGGCATCGGCGCCGAGTTCGCCCGGCTGCTTGCCGGTCGCGGCATGCATCTCGTGCTCGCAGCACGCCGCGAGGCTCCCATGAAGGAGCTTGCGGCGGAACTCTTCACGCGACACGGCACCCGAACCGAGATCGTCAGCGCCGATCTGGTGCAACCCCCGGAGATCGCGCGTCTCGCCGAGGAGATCGATCGCAAAGGCATCGAGATCGAACTGCTGGTCAACAACGCCGGCTTCGGAGTGGTCGCCGACGTGCCCAACACGAGCCGCGAGAGCGTGCTCGACATGATCTCGGTCAACATCGCGGCCCTCACCGACCTGACCTATCGCTTTCTGCCGCCGATGATCGAGCGGAAGCACGGCGGCATCATCAACGTCGCCAGCGTCGCCGCGTTCCAGCCGGTCGCGTACATGGGAGCCTATGCGGCCAGCAAGGCCTACGTGCTGCACTTCTCGGAAGCCTTGTGGGCCGAGACCCGCGACCACGGCGTCACGGTCATCGCCTTGTGCCCCGGCGTGACGAACACGAGCTTCTTCGACGTCGCCGGCGCTCCCGGCTGGCTTAAGAAGACGACCGCCTCGGAGCCGGAGCAGGTCGTGCGCTCGGCGCTGCGGGCTTTGGAGAAGAAGCGGAACTACGTCGTTCCCGGTTGGAAGAACTACATCCTGAGCCTGCTCGTGCGCCTCGCGCCGCGACGCACCTGCGCCCTCGAAAGCCGCAAATACTTCCGGCCTAGGCCGCAGAAGAAAGACAAACAACGCATAGAAGCGGGGTGAGAGGATGGCCGATCGAACGAACCGGTCTTTGATCGTCCCACGCTACGTGCCGGCCAGCATCTCGCTGGCCGTGATGCCCCTCTGATCGGCGTCGGCCAGCAACTCTCGCCGCAGCCACAACCTCCGAAAGCTCTACATTTCGGACGAGATTTTCACGTCACTGTCAATGGAGTGCAGGGTCTTGGCGATCTCTCATTTTACAACGCCGGCTGGTACGGACCTTACACCGGCAGCTTGATCTCACTCATGACCGATGAAGGAGAGGTGCCACGGTTCACGTACAAGAAAGCGTTCGGCCGAAAGTGGGGAGTATATTATCGGGACTTTCTTTACGAAGACGGCGGTCGCCTCTGGACGCTGAGCATCGATCTTTGGTGGCTGGTAGCCGTCTTCGCCGCGCCGTCTGCCCTGTGGGCTCTTAGGAGACGCCGCGACCTGACGCGGGGTGGCCCGGCCTGCAAGGCCGGGCGGCGCAGCCGCAGGAAGCCTGTCTCGACCGCTCGAACGATGTAAGATCGGCTTCTTGTCGCTGCGCGACCCGGCCCTTCGGGCCGGGCCACCCCG